>JBCCZQ010000008.1:0-59805 GCA_039187315.1 Planctomycetota bacterium
ACATCGACCGCCTCGGGCGACATCTCGAGCAGGAGCACGGCGGTTGGGAAGCGGGTGTGCTCCATCAGCCCGCGATAGGCCTCCTTGAGCGCATGCTGGATCGAGCGATCGCGCACCGGTCGGCCGTTGACGAAAACATGCTGCCACTGCGACGTTGGCCTCGCGATCTCGGGTGTTCCAACGAGCCCCCATAACGCAATGCCTCGCGCATCGTCGAAATCGTCAGCGTGAACCTCGAGCAGCTGCGGCTCGAGCTCTCGGCCCAGCACCGCGAGCACCCGCTCGCGCAGCGTCTGCAGGGGCTCCAAAACGAGCGCCTCGCGTCCATCCGATACGAGCCTGAAGCCCACCGCCGGGTTCGCGATCGCGAGATCCTTGAGCACGGACAGGCACCTGCCTCGCTCTGTCTGCGGTGTCTTGAGGAACTTCCGACGCGCCGGCGTCGCGTGGAACAGCGTCCGGACCTCGATCGTCGTCCCCACAGGCCCCGAAGCCGGATCGACCCCGCCGGACCGGCCAGCGTTGACCGAGAGCACCGCGCCCGCCTCCTCGCCGACCGCGCGTGACCGGATCGTCAGCCGCGAAACCGAGGCAATCGAGGCCAGCGCCTCACCGCGGAAGCCCATGGTCGCGATCCGGTCCAGATCGGCCGAGGACCGGATCTTGCTCGTGGCGTGGGCCGTCACCGCCAGCGGAAGCTCGTCCGCGGGGATGCCCGTGCCGTCGTCCGAGACGCGGATCAGCTCAAGCCCGCCCTGCTCGAGTTCGACCGCCACCGAACCGGCGCCGGCATCGATCGCGTTCTCGGCCAGTTCCTTGACGACCGACGAGGGCCGCTCGATCACCTCGCCTGCGGCGATCTGGCTGGCGACCGCTGGAGGCAGGAGCGTGATGGGCCGTCGATCCATCGATGGCATGGGCCGATACTACGCCCCGAATCGAGCCCGCCGGGGTAGGCTGCGAGCATGGCAGACACCATTTTTACCAAGATCCTGCGGGGCGAGATCCCCTGCCACCGCGTCTACGAGGACGAGCACGTGCTCGCCTTTTTAGACATCGGACCGCTCGCCCACGGCCACACACTCGTGATACCCAAAGAACCCGCGCCGACGCTCGATCGGCTCAGCGATGATGCGGCCGCCGCCCTCGGCCGAGCGCTGCCGCGCGTCTGCCGTGCCGTCTGCAGCGTCACAGGCACGCGGGACTACAACGTGCTGCAGAACAACGGCGAAGCCGCCGGACAGGTCGTGATGCACCTGCACTTCCACATCATCCCCAAGCCCGCGTCCGACGCGGGGCTCACGGTGCAGTGGAAGCCGGGCCGGCTCGGAGATGACCCCGCGTCGCTCGCGGCAGAGATCGCCGATGCGATCGAGAACGACCCGGGCCCGCTCGGGATCAGCGGCGGCTCCTCGGCGCATTGATCGGCTCGATGCGCTCGACGGTCGATGTCGCCGCCGGCAGGCGCACCAGCCCGCCCTTGGTCCGAACCACCAATACCATCGAGGGATCGATCGACTCGATCAGACCCTCGTGCACATGCCCGCCTGACCGCACCACGGCCCGCCGGCCCGAGAGGCAGTCGTGCCGGCGCCACGCCTCAAGCAGATCACTGCGGCTCAGCGCCATCGCGCGGGCCATCGCACCCAACCAGCCACACATGATCGTCAAACGATCGCAGCGGGCGCCCATCGCAGCGAGCGAGCAACGGCCTGGGATGCTCACGAGTTCTTCGGACCGGTGGTGCACGTTGATACCTACGCCGACAAGCCATCCTGCCGGAGCACGTTCGATGAGCACGCCCGCGATCTTCGCATCGGTCGCGAGCTCAAGCACATCGTTCGGCCACTTGAGCCCAACCCGCTGCGTGCCAACGACCGATTCGATCGCCCACGCCGTCGCGACGCCAGAGGCAAGCGCGATGCCCGCCCAGCCATCGCCGGCCTCGCCCTCACCCGCAACGCATGCATCGGGGAGCGCCAGGGTCATCGCCAGGCCGAGCCCACGACCGTCAGGTCCAGCATCGTCTTGCCACCGCTTTCCCGGTCGGCCCCGGCCAGCGGTCTGACGGTCGGTTGCCAGCACACCAACCAAACCCTGCGGGAGCATGCGTGCCGCCGCATCCTGCGTGCTCGTCGTACTCGCGAACACCACCGCGGTGGCAACGCGCTCACCGAAACCGGCACGCAGCGACTCGGTCAGCGCATCCGCCCATGCATACAGCGGCGCATCAGCGACAAACTCGGGCTGGCCACGGGTGACGCTCACGGATCACCGGCTGCTTCGGACGTCCCATTCCCGCCCTGCTCAGACAACCCGTTGTTCGCAGGCTGGGATACGTCGAGACCAAAATCGACTGATACAGCCGAATGCGTCAGCGCCCCGATGCTCACGCGATCGACCCCCGACCGAGCGATCGCACCGACTGTTTCAAGGTTGATGCCGCCCGAAGCCTCGAGCAGCAGCGCCGATCCCGCTTGCCGCCGCATGTTGACCGCGAGCGCGATATCGCCCAACGGCATGTTGTCCAGCAGAACGATGTCAACAGTCCCGCTCGGCGCACGCAGCACCGCGGCGAACTGTTCGATCGTATCGACCTCCACCTCCACGAAGTCGGCACCGACCGCCCGCTCGCGGATCTCGGCCAGCAGGCCAGGCAGCGCGTCCACAGCGACACCAGCAAGGTGGTTATCTTTGATCAGAACCGCATCGTGCAGACCGAGCCGGTGCATCCGACCCCCACCGCAGCGGACTGCATATTTCTCCAGCACGCGCAGGCCGGGGGTTGTCTTCCGCGTATCGAGCACGTGGCATCGGCCCCCGGCCTCTTGTACGTAGCCAGCCGTCTGCGTCGCAACGCCCGAGAGCCGGCCGAGCAGGTTCAGCAGCGTCCGCTCGACACGGACGCAAGACTCCCTCGGGCCGCGCACAGCAAGCACACCATCACCCGCTCTGCACGCCGTGCCGTCCTGCGCAAGAACGTCGACCGCGAGCTCGGCACGAAACACATCAAGCAGCAACGGCACGGCCGCAACGCCCGCGAGCCTGCACGGCTCACGCGCAACGACTCGTGCCTCGAACAGCTCGGCCTCTGGTTCCTCGGGGTGGTCGACCGCTTTGGCCGTGAGATCGACCCCGGAAGGCCCGAGGTCTTCATCACGGGCGATCGTCAGCAGACGCTCGACAAGCCCGGTCGCACAAAGGTGATCGAACAGGTCGGGCAGCGGCATCGCGTTCGGATCCATCGGCATCCCCGGATCGTACGCGTTCGGCACGCGTAGACTCCCTGTCACACCCAACCGACACGGAGACGAACCATGCCAGACTCATCGCTGCTCGCCGGCAAGACCGGGCTTGTCGTCGGCATCGCGAACGACCGCTCCTACGCCTTCCATATCGCCAAGGCACTCACCGAGCACGGAGCGACCTGTGCGTATACGCACCTGCCCGGCGACAAGAACCGGGCACGGACCGAGAAGGCCGTCGCCAAGCTCGGCCAGGACAACCCGTGGCTCGAGCCGCTCGACGCCTCGGATGACGAACAGATCGCCGCGACCTTCGAGCGCTACGCCGCGAAGCACGAACGGCTCGACTACTTGATCCATTCCATCGCATTCGCCCAGCGCGAGTGGCTCGCCGACGGCAAGTTCATCGAGACACCGCGGCAGGCCTACCTCCAGGCCGTCGATATCTCGGCCTACACCCTGCTCGGGTTCGCACGATGCGCCGCACCGATCATGGCACGCCACGGCGGCGGCTCGATCCTCGCGATGAGCTACTACGGCGCCGAAAAGATCGTCCGCGGGTACAACGTCATGGGTGTCGCGAAGAGCGCGCTTGAGTCCACAGCCCGCTACCTCGCCAGCGAGCTCGGGCCCAGCAACATCCGGATCAACACCATCTCCGGCGGATACCTCAAGACGCTCGCCGCCTCGGCTGTCGGCGGGACCGATGACATCGTGAAACGCAACGAGCAGACCGCCCCGCTCCGTCGAAACGTCGAGGGCGCCGATGTCGGCAAGACAGCCGTCTACCTCGTAAGCGATCTCGCCTCGGGCGTCACGGCCGAGAATATCTACGTCGATTGCGGCGTCAACGCCGTCGGTGTTTGAACACCCCAACAAGGTGTCCAGCATCCAGAATCCAAACAAAAGACATCAAGCAAGCCGCTCACACCCGCCGATATACCAGATATGAGCACCATCGGAGCCGGGGTTGCCGCGTCAGTCGCTGCCCAGACGGTTGCGGAGCGCCAGGCCGTCACCTCGAAGGCCACGCAGGAGCGCGAGGCGGAACGCCTCCGCCGCGAGCTGCGCGATAAATTCAGCCCTTCGAATTCGACCGTCGAGGAGAGTCAGGCCGTGGCGTCGGTCGACGCCGACGACCAGAGCCCTGCCGATGCGAAAGATCAGCAGCGCCAGCGCGAGCGCCGGGCCCACCAGGCCGCTGAAGCCGCGGTGAGGCTAGCAGAAGGCGGACGGCTGGACATCGAGGCCTGACCGCGCGGCTGCAGAACTATCTCAACGCCGCCCATGTCCTCAACGTCGCCCATGTCGCACCGCGAGCTAGACGCGGGCTCTCCAACGCCGTGTCTATTTGTCCTTGCCGGTGAAGAACTGCGCAACGCGGTGGATCGTCACGGCACGCCCGACGGCAGCAATCGACTCGGTCAGCGGGATGTGCTTCGGGCACACCTTCACGCAGTTCTGCGCGTTGCCGCAGTCGGATACTCCGCCCTCGCTAGCGAGCACATCAAGGCGTGACTTCTTGAGCTGCTTGCCGGTCTCGTGCTCGTTGAACAGCCGCGCCTGGCTGATCGCGTGTGCCCCGATGAACGCCTTGTCCCACTCCGCGGGCTCCTCCTCGAGGTTGAACTGCGGGCAGGCCTCGAGGCAGCAGCCGCAGGACATGCACTCTGAAAGCTTGTACCGCGTCTCCTGCTTCTCGGGCGATTCCTTCGGGCCGGCACCGAGGTCGTAGGTGCTATCGATCGGCACCCAGGCCTTGACCCGCTCTAGGTTGTGGAACAGACGCGAGCGGTCTACCCAGAGGTCACGCACCACAGGGAACTTGCTCATCGGCTCCAGCGTGACGGTGTCGCCGTCGTTGGGAGCGTAGACATCGATCAGGCATGTGCAGGACTGACGGACCTTGCCATTAATGACCATCGTGCACGCGCCGCAGACCTCTTCCAAGCATCCGGAGTCCCAGACGACCGGCGTGACCGTCTCGCCTTGGATCGTCACGGGCGTCTCGGCGATCTGCTTCAGGCAGGAGATCACATTCGCGTTCAGCTCCGGCTTGATATCGAACTCATTCCAATAGCTGGCCTTGCCGGGGCCATCGCACCGCTTGATACGGAAGCGGACGGTTCGGCCCGGCGCGGCCTTGGGCTTGACGGGGTGGTTGTCAGCGACCATCGTGCTCTCCTCCGCGTTCAGCTCGACGCCGTGGCCGTGGCCTTGGTGTCCGCCTTCTGCCCCCCGCTGTCCTTCTTGCCGTACGTCCGAGCTCGCGGCGTCACCAGCCGGGTGTCCACATCCATGAGATCGATCGAGACCTCGCCGGTGCCCGCTTCATACTTGGCCACCGTTGCCTTGAGGAAGTTCGCATCGTCCCGCTCGGGGTAGTCCAGCCGGTAGTGCGAACCACGCGATTCCTTGCGGACCAGCCCGCCCATGGCGATCGCCTCGGCGAGCAGCAGCATGTCACCGGTCGCCCGCGCGAACGAGAGCGATTGGTTCGTCCACTGAGCCGCGTCACCCAGCCGCACCCGTGCGAAACGCTCACGCAGCTCGCCGATCTTGCTCAGGCATTGCTCGAGCCGCTCGCCGGTCTTTACAACGGTCGAGGCCTCTGTCATCTCGACACCGAGCTCATTCGCAATCGTGTACGGGTTCGTTTGCGGGTCGGGCGCACCGCCGGCCTCGCTCGTACCAAGCAGCGTCGCCGTGATCGCATCCTCGGACTGCACAGCGGCGTCGAAGGCCGACTGCGAAGGCTTCTCGTCACCCTGAAGCGACGAGACATACTCCGCGACCGACAGCCCGTTGTACAGACCGTCGAAGATGCAGCTGAGCAGCGCGTTCGCCCCCAGACGCGTCGCCCCGTGGTACGCGAAGTTGACCTCGCCGAACGCGTAGAGCCCATCGATATTTGTCATCGCGTTGTTCGGGGCCCGCAGCTTCATGCCCATGCCCTGCTCGGTTCCGATCGGTGGGACATCGCCCGGGCTGTGAGCACCCCACGGATCGGCGGGCTCGTAGTTGCCCTTCGTGAACGTCGTCCACAGGCCACCCATTGTGTAATGGACAGCAGGGAAGATCCGCATCGGGTTCTCGCGCGGGTCCTCACCTACGAACTTCTCATAGATCTCCAGGATCGCACCGAGCCGGCGGTCCAGGTAGTCGCGATCTTTGTGGGTCAGATCGAGGTACACCTGGTTCTCGCCGAAAACGCCCATGCGGTCGTTGACGCAGACATCAAAGATCTCGCGGCTCGCAATATCGCGCGGCACGAGATTGCCGTAATCCGGGTACCGCTCCTCGAGGAAATACCACCGCTCACCCTCGGGGATGTCACGGCCGGGACGCGCATCGCCCTGGTTCCGGGGCACCCAGACACGGCCGCCCTCGCCGCGGGCCGACTCGGACATCAGCCGGCACTTGTCCGCGCCCGGGATCGCCGTCGGGTGCACCTGGATCATCTCCGGGTTGCCGTACCACGCACCGTGCTTGAAGCAGCGAGCCGCGGCTGCTCCCGTACAGATCACCGAGTTGGTGCTCTTGCCGAAGACAAGGCCGCACCCCCCGGTGGCCATGACCACCGCGTCGCCCCGGAACGCCCGGGTCTGCATCGTCCGCATGTCCTGCGCCACGATGCCGACCGCCCGCCCATTCTCGATCACGGGAGCAAGGAACTCCCAGAACTCGTACTTGGTAACGCTGCCCTCGGACTCGTACCGCCGCGTCTGCTCGTCGAGCGCGTACAGAAGCTGCTGGCCGGTCGATGCGCCGGAGAAGTGCGTCCGCTTAAACAGAGAGCCGCCGAACAGACGCAGCGCCCGATAGCCCTCGCTCGTCCGGTTGAACGGCACGCCCATGCGGTCGAGCAGATCGATCACCTTGGGCGCGAAGTTGGCCATCTCCAGCACTGGCCCCTGGTCGGCGAGATAATCCCCGCCGTACACCGTCTCGTCGAAGTGCTGGTACTCGCTGTAGCCCTGCTGCTTGGCGACGTCGTTCGCTGCGTTGATGCCGCCCTGGGCGCATACCGAGTGCGACCGCTTGACCGGGACCATCGAGAACAGGTCAACAGGGATGCCCTGCTCAGCGATGCGGATCGTCGCCGCCAGGCCCGCAAGCCCGCCGCCAACCACGATGACGCGTTGCTCATTCATCTATCTACCTCTTCGGCGATCATCAGCCCGCCGATGCGGTTCAACACCCGCTCACTCGGCCGATTCAGCCCGCTCCTTCAGCCGCCGCATCGCGATCACCGATCGCGACCCCATCGTCCGTTTTTATCACGTCCGTCTCGCCCGCCTCCGGGACAGCCTTGTAGCGTCCAGGATGCTTCTCTGCGAGCTCGTCGTAATACGCCTGCCCATGCTCTTCCACGATCAGCTGCCGCTCGATGGCCCGGGCTTGGTCGGGGTCGATAAGCAGCGCGCCTGCGAGTGAACCCCACGCGGCGAGCATCAACGCGGCACCGAGCCCCGCGCAGGCCACGCCCCACTGCTTCTGGGCGCGCTGGCTGATCGTGATGCCCCAGGTGATCGCCGCCGTCCACAGCCCGTTGGCGAAGTGGAATACGAGCAGCGTGATCCCCGCGAAGTAGAACAGGCTGACCAGCACCCCCATAAACGTGATGCCGTCCCACGAGCCACGCAGCGCCAGCGCGAGCGTCGATACCGAGAAGTGGTGACTCCACTGCGCCCCGCCGGGTACCAGCGCGCTTGCACCGAAACGCAGCGTGAGCACGTGGTACAGAATGAACAGGATCCCGACATACCCGCTGATCCGCTGCCACTTGTACCGGCGGTTCCCCTGATAGGCGTAGCGGTCCGTGTTCGACTTGCCCGTCTTGGCGTAGTAGAAGCCCAGCACAGAGTGGAACAGGATCGAACCCCAGAGCGTGATCTCGATGAGCAGCAGGTGAGGGATCTGCGTGTTGATCCAAACGACCTCGTGCCAGAAGTACGCGGCCCCGCCCTCCTGGAGCGACATGCCGTCGTGCTTGCCGCGGAGTGCAAACGAGCCCCAGAGCAGTGAGCTGTTCGTCACGAGGTGCGCGATCAGGAAAACGCCGATCGGCACGATACCCGTCAGCGAGTGGAGCCGACGCAGCAGAAAGTGGTGCCGCTCGAGGATGCCTTGTCCCGCCACGGACGCTGTCCTTTCGAAGGGGCCCAACCGGCCCGACTGGAATCCCGCTACACGCCGCCCACAGGCGGAACGCCCATGCCGGCCACACCCGGTGCGCCCGCCGGAGCGTTCGGGCCCGGCGAACCGTCGGGGTTGATCTTGCCCTCGGCGATCGCCTGCTTGACCGCCTGCGTGGTTTCGACGAAGACCGCACGCAGCTCCCGCACCGTCTGCGACAGCTCCTCGGCCTCCTTGTCATCCAGATTGCCCTTGGTCTTCGTCTCGAGCACCGCCAACATGTCGATGTTCATCGCCGCCAGCTCAGGCGCGAGCATGCGCTGCTGCGTCTGGGGGTCAGGGATCAGACCGAGGTAGAGCGCGGCCTGGCTCGCGAACATGCGGACGATATCGCCGAACTCGATCGGCTTAGCATCCGCCTCAGCCTTCTGCTCGGCCGACTTCGCCGCCTGCTCGGACAGCTTCTCTTTCTCCCGCTGCGCCTCGGACTTCCAGTCCTCATCGACGATCAACTTGGGTTTGGAGTCGCCCGGGCCGCTGCCATCCGTGTCGCTCATGCCGACCTCCCTGAATCAGGATAGTCTATCCGGTAGGCGTCTGGACGACGCCCGCACGGAGGCACGATCATGGCGCATTCCTCGGCAGGATGCCGGCTGGTTTTCGCATCTTGCAACGCGCTCGCGTTGATCTCGATCACCGGCTGCTCGCTCGGCACACGCCAGGTCGAGCCAGCGGACTTCGTCGGCAACAGCACCGGCAACAGTGCACGGCCGAGCGTTGAGCCCGATCCCGTCTATGCCGCCGTCATCCCCCCTCCGCCCACCGGCGCGATCCGGATCGGTGCATCCGATCAAACGATCCCGCTCGAAACGCCCGCGACGAGCGAAAGCGATGAGACTGAGTCGCAACCACGCAGGTCCGCGCCGCTCCTGCTCGATGCCAAAGTCGGCGATGTCAACGGAAGGCCCATTATCGCCAGCGCCTTCCTCGCCGAGCTGCTGCCACGGCTTACTTCACTGAGCCGGACGGAGGCTTCGCGCAGCGCGTGGCGGACCGAGGCTCGCCGGATCATCCGCGAAAAACTCGACACCACCATCCGCGACGAGATCCTCTACCGCGAGGCCCGTGCCCAACTGCCCGAGGAGGTCCGCCAAGGCCTGTTCTTCTTCCTCGAACGCGGCAGGCAGCAACTCCGCCGAAGCTTCCAGGGCAGCGAGACGATCGCCGATCGCAGGCTCCGCAGCGAGACCGGCCTGGGGCTCGCCGAAACGCTCGACCTTGAGCGGCGTCAGGCGGTCATCGCGCAGATCCTCAACACCGCAGCCGCCGACTACGCGCCCGTCACATGGAGCGATGTCCGCAACGAGTACGACCGGCGTTACGACGAGTTCAACCCCCCGCCGCTGGTCTTCGCGCGCATGATCCTGACATCGGACGCAAATGCGGACGCGGTGGCAACACGACTCGAAAACGGCGAAGCCTTCGACGCCGTCGCGCAGGATGCCGCGATCAACCGCTACCGTCGCACGCAGGCAGGATCGATCGACGACGATGGCAGACCGATCCAGGGCGATCTCGACGAAGCCGAGCTCGTTGGCATCGAGCCGCTCAACGCGGCCCTGGTCGCGCTCGAGCCAGGCGGATGGGCTGGCCCTGTGGCCTACGCCGAGGGCCGCGTCGGGTTCGTGTTCCTCGAACGCATCCAGAGCACCGCCCGCTCGCTCGACGACGGCGACCTTCAGCTCGAGCTCCGGGCCGAGATCGACTGGCGCCGCCGCATCGAGGCACGGACCACGTTCCTCAACACGCTGCTCGAAGAAGCCCGGCTCGGACGCGACGAACGCAACCGCATCGCCGACCAGCTGCTCGAGATCGCCGAAGCGCGTGTCTTCGGCCTCAACTTGTGATGAAGGCTTCACGCTTCAAGCCCGCGTATTACCACACATCCACCGCATCGATCGGGCGACGAGGCGAACGGGTCGCCGCGCAATACCTCAGACGTCGACACTACCGCATACTCAAACGCAACTACCGATGCCAAGTCGGCGAAGCCGACCTCATCGCGCTCGGAACAGATCGCACAACGATCGTCCTCGTCGAGGTCAAAACCAGGCTGTACGCGAGGGGAGAGCGCCGGCCCGAGGCGAACATCGACCGCGCGAAGCAACGCAAGCTCCGACAGGTCGCCGAAGCATCCCGCGCAGCGCTCGGCCTGCTCGATCGGCCGCTGCGGATCGATGTCATCGCGGTCGAACTCCGCCGCTGGCCGGCCCGTTCGACCGTCCGTCACATCGAGAATGCCGTCAGCTGGACGGGGGTGCCCCGGACGGCTTCCAGGGCGAGGGGGCCGCGATCGAAGCGGTGAACGCGCGCTCCAGCTGCGATTCGCGGAGCAGGTCCTCATCCGGACGGTTCGGCAGGATCAGGCAGAACATCGAGCCGCGACCGACCTCTGAGACCAGCTGGATCTCCCCCTGGATCAGCGTCGCCAGCTCCTTGCTGATCGACAGGCCGAGCCCCGTCCCCTCGTGCGCCCGGTCAAGCCCGCTCTGCGCCTGCTGAAACTTCTCGAAGATCCGCGTCTGATCCGCCGGATCGATCCCAGGACCGGTGTCGATCACCGAGAGACGCGTCCTCTCGATGTCGTCGGTGGGACCCGCAGGGAGACGCTCGGCACGCAGCGTGATCGCCGGCGGCTCAGCGCCCTCGCCGCTGGCCGTAAATTTGATCGCATTCGACAAGAAGTTGAACATGATCTGCTGAACTTTTTTCGGATCCGTGCGAACGTCGGCCAGCCCGCTGATAACATCGAGCCGGACCGTCATCCCCTTCCGCCGTGCTACCGGCTCCAGCAGCCCGACGAGCGCCTCGCACAGGGCCGGAATCGACACGGTCTCCATCCGAATCTCGGCCTTGCCCGCCTCTATGCGGGCCATCTCGAGCAGCGAGTCGATCATCTCGAGCAAGTGCCTCGAGGAGCCAAGGATATTGCTCAGGTACTTCGAACGCTTGACCTGGCGCGTCGAGTCATCACCCGCAGCCGCCTCGGCCTGCGCGATCTCCAGCAACAGCTCCGCAAATCCGATGATCGAGTTCAGCGGCGTGCGCAACTCGTGCGACACGCTGGCAACGAATTCACCCTTGATTCGAGCCGCGTCGAACAGGGACTTGTTGGCGTTGGCCAGCTCGCCGATCTTTTCGTCCAACGCCAGATTGATCGAGCGGAGCTGGTCCTGCGAACGCTGGATGTGGATCAGCATTGTGTTGAACGCATCGCCGAGCTGCTCGAACTCGTCACCTGTTGTGATCTCCGCCCGCGCGCTCAGCTCGCCCTGCCCCACCCGTTCGGCGGTCACGCGCAGCCCGCGCACCGGTTCAAGGATCAGCCGCGACGTGATCAGATAAAACACAAACACCGCCAGCGCGAACACGACCACGCCCGCACCCGCGTGGTACACCGCGTTGATTAGCAGCATCCGCGACGCCTCGACCGATACACGATCGAGCACAACCACGCCGGTCAGGGCCGCCGCGTCCGACGGCGTCGAGCCGTACTCGGGACGCAGATAGATGTATCGACGCGACAGGCCGCTCCAGCCGCTGATCAGGCGGTCGCCAGGGGCGGCCTCCCCCTCGAACTGTTCGAGCGCCCGGGCCAGCCGCTCATCTTGATCCGCACGGAGCCGGAACGCCTCGATCGGCACCCTCTCGGCCTGGATCGCCTCAGGACCCGGCTGGTCTTCACGGCGGTCCGATGCCAGCCACGTGTTCACAAGTTGCCTTGAAATCTGGACTTGCGACTGATGGAACACCACGTTCATCCGCAGCCACGGCACCGCGAGCGCCACGGTCACGATCAGAACGATCGCCGCACCGAACAGCAGCAGACACTTGTTGGCCAGCGAGATCCCGCGCCACATCCGCGCGAGTTTAGCCGGGGCCTGCAACCAAGCCGGCCATCTCGCGTAGAGCCTGTTGACTCAGAATGAGAATGAGTTATCATTTCAGGCGGTCACTCGACTCGCCTGCCGAGGCCACTATCTATGCCCATGTCTCTGCCCAAACGACAGCGACCGGCTTTCACTCTCATCGAGTTGCTGGTGGTCATCGCCATCATCGCACTCCTTGTGGGCATCCTGTTGCCGTCACTCGCCTCCGCGAGGCAGACCGCCCAAGCTGTCGTTTGCTTGAACAACGTCAGGCAGCTGACGATTGCCCAAGTCATGTTCGCCGATGACAACAAGGGCCAGCTTGTCGACGCCGGCATCGATCACGGCAGCCCAGGGCAACCTGCCTCGTCGTGGATCACCGTTCTTGCCCCCTATTTTGACGGCGCCTCTCCTGCCATCCGCTCACCGGTCGACCGCAGCCCGTTCTGGTCGATCGATGATGGCGGTCAGAGCGAGGGACCCACATTCGACAGCGTCCTGGCGTCCGTCGATCAGATCAACCGCGACGCAGCCGATGAGGCGAGCCGCCTGGCGGACCTGGATACATTCTTCAACAGCTTCCCAGCGACTCGGTGGTCGAGCTACGGCCTGAGCGATTTCCTGACAACCAAAGGACCGGAGTACGAGGATCCAAGGTTCGGACAGGTCCGCCCCTATCGCAATCTCAGCCGCATCGCTCGACCCGCCGGCACGATCCAGTGGGTGATCATGATCGACGAAGAAACAGACATCGTCGGCCGCCCGCAATACGCCACATCCGATCACGTGCACCCGTTCGACTGGGGCTCGGCCCAGGATGAGCCGTGGCGCACCGCCGGAGACCAGATGTGGGCCTGGTCGCACGGTGGCAAGCGCGACTCACCGCTCGCCAGATCGAATTACGGCTACCTGGATGGGCACGCCGAGACACGCACATTCGACAGCGTTTACCGCGATTTCTATGACAACGACTTCTTTCCGGAGGTAGTAGACTGATGGACCGAACGCTTCACGCGGCTTGTGTTACGGCCATGGCCTTCTCTGCCGGGGCGTCGTTCGCCCAGCCCGGGATCCATGAGGGCGACATCGTGCTCGGGGTCGACGGCGACCGCATCGGGACCAGCGACGGCTCGATCGACAGCATCTCCGGCGATTTTATCTGGGACGAATGCGCCTTCGGTGTCGAGCTCGATACCAACGCTCGGACGCCGGATCCGGGCTTTGACACACTTTTCAATGTTTTCCCGACCAACGCATCGATCACGTACGCCCACCGAGCCGCGCTCCGAAAGTGGAACGGGCAGGACTTCGAGACAATCTCGCCCGAAACCATGCGGATGAGTTTCGGCCCGGTCGTGGGCGTCGCGACACCCCCGGCCGATCCGGCCGAACCGATCCTCGGGCCGTGGGTCGGCGTCAACAGCAACGGCGAGTACCACCGCCACTTCACATTCAGGCTTGAGCTCGACGGATCACCGGCAACCGGGCCGGAGAGCCTCGGGGTCTACCTCGCCGAACTCGAGATGCGGATCGATGATGGCAGCCTGCTCCCGACCGAACCATTCTGGCTTGTCTTCGACAACGGCGCGACATCGGAGGACTTCGAGCTCGCGATCGATTTCGCGCGCACGACCGTCGGCGGATGCGCCGAGACCCCGAGCTGCCCGGCCGATGTCAACGGCGATGGCACGATCAACGACAGCGACTTCTTCGCATGGGTCACCGCCTTCGTGACCACCCCGGCCACGGCGGAATCGCTGGTCGCCTGCGATGTCAACCTCGACGGCTCCTGCAGCGACAGCGACTTCTTCGCATGGGTCACCGCCTTCGTCAACAACGCATGCCAGTAACGGAAACAGCAACCGGATAAAGAGAGTTTGATTCGTTCACACAAACCCCGCTTTGGAGAGAAAGACATGAACCTGCATCGCACTGTTCTGATCGCGGCAGCAGCCGGACTCGCGGCTCCCGCAACCGCTGACTTCGAAACCGACTTCGGCGTCGCTTGGGATGGCGTCGGCCAGCTCCAGGTCGAGTTCAACTTCGGCAGCATCGAGCCCATCAGCAACTTCATCGCCGGCGGCGGCCTCAACGGTGACTTCACCGGCTTCTTCAGCGATGAGCCCGGCTTCGCCAACTTCGAGGAGGACGAGCCTCTCGAGGACCTCTTCGTCGTTCCGGACGGCACCGTCGTCGGCTTCCAGCTCGTCTCAGCTGACGCCGCCTTCGTCGTCTACGACCTCACCTTTGACAGTATTGTCAACCCAGGCGACACGATCGAGCTTGGCGCCGTCCTGCGGGATGGCACCGGCGCCGTCACCCTGGGCTTCGACGACCACCCGTGGTGGACGGTCGACACCACCGATCCGTCATATGACCCGAGCGTCACCGCCTACAGCATGACGTTCCGTCTCGTTGACCTCCGCACCGACGGCAACGCTATCGCGGCGACCGACGACATCACGGTCAGCTTCCCGATCCCCGCCCCGGGCTCAGCCGCCCTCCTCGGCCTTGCCGGCCTCGCCGCCGCGCGTCGCCGCCGCTGAGAACGCATGAATTCCTGACCTCTCATACGCCCGCAGCGCCATTGCACCGGCGCTGCGGGTTTTTTCTGCGCGTCGATCCATAGAATCTGCACGATGAGCACCCGGTCCAAACACGCCCAACGCGTCCTCGAGACCATCCGCAAGCAGGGGCGCCCCCTCTCAGCCGAGGAGGTCCGCGAGCTGCTCAGCGAGACCGGCGTGGGCCAGGCGACCGTCTACCGCATCCTCAACGCCGCCGCAGACGAGGGCCTGCTCCAGCGAGTCGACCTGCCCAACGAGCCAGGCCGCTACGAACCGGCCGACCTTGATCACCACCATCACTTCCAGTGCGACCAGTGCGGCAAGGTCTTCGACATCCAGGGCTGCCCGGGCGACCTTGCAGGCATGCTCCCGGAGGGGTTCTCTCTCCGGAGCCACGACATTACACTCCGAGGAACCTGCGGCAGCTGCGACGAGACATAACATCCTCAAAGAAAATATAGGGGATTTGATATGCTCTGGCTGGTTGCCATTAGCCTTGCCGTCTTCGTCGTGCTCGGGCTTGTTGTGAGAATCGTTCAGCAACGCGCGTCCTCGGACGATCGCACCACTACGCAAGAGGCAGTCTCGGATGCACACAATGAGGCGCCCGATGCGCCGCAGTACCGCGTGCGCCAGAACGCCCTGCTGAGCGAATCCGAGCTGAACTTCGCCAGAGAGCTCGATGCCGCGGCACGGCTGCTGCTGGATTCCCACGGCCCGGTCCGTGTCGCAGCGAAGGTCAACCTTGCCGATCTGCTATCGCCGGCTTGCCAACGAGGCAGCAATACACCATACAGATCGTGGCTCAACAGCATCGACCGCAAGCACGTCGATTTCGTTCTCGTCGATGCGGACTGGAAGCCGGTCTGCGCGATCGAGCTCGACGACAAGAGCCACAACCGTCCTGCTGCCAGCAAGAACGACGCTACCAAAGACAACGCCTTCCACACCGCCGGGCTGCCCTTCATCCGTGTCGCCACCAAGCGGGGCTACAGCCGGCACGACCTGGCTCGGCGTATTACCGAAGCGACACCACAGGCTCGTCAGCCGGCTGCTCAGTGAAACACGCCATCGGCCTAAACTTGCCACTATGACCACCCGCTCGGTCTATCTCGAGACGTTCGGCTGCCAGATGAACGAGCTGGATTCGGAGCTCGTCGCGGGCCGGCTCGCGGCGCTCGGGTACGCCTTCACCGACGACGCCGAGTCCGCCGATGTGGTCCTCTACAACACCTGCTCCGTCCGCGAGCGTGCCGAGCAGAAGGTCTGGAGCCGCCTCGGGGATCTGAAGAAAACCAAGCGCCGTCGACCCGGTATGGTCGTCGGCGTCCTGGGCTGCATGGCCGAGCGCGACGGCACCGACCTCATGGATCGCATGCCGGTCGTGGATCTGATGTGCGGCCCTGGCGAACTCGACAAGCTGCCGGACCTGGTCGATAACGCAGTGCGCACGCGCGAGAGCCTCAGGGCAACCGATAGCAACTCCGAGCGGGTCTCGACCAAGCTCGCAGCCCTACAGGGCAACACCTCCCGCCGCAGCTCCACCCTCGCCGCCGCAACCGACGACCTGGAAAAGCTCGACCTCTCCCGCGCGATCTCGCCGATCGACCCCGTCGGGAGCGAGAACCGCAGCGCGTATGTCCGCATCACACGGGGCTGCAACAAGTTCTGCACCTATTGCGTTGTACCTTTCACACGCGGCGCCGAGGTCCACCGCCCGCCCGGACACATACTCGACGAGATCAAGCAGCTCGCCGATCGAGGCATCGTCGAGGTCACGCTGCTCGGCCAGACCGTCAACCACTACCGCTTCGAGCACGACGCGGCTCAGACCATCGACGGCGTTACCCAGCCCCAGAAGGGAAGGGCCTTCAAGGGCGGCCACCGCCGAGACCCGCTCGCCGGCGACCGTGTCACGACCTTCGCCGACCTGCTCTACCAGATCCACGAACAGGTGCCCGCGATTGAGCGCCTGCGCTTCGTCACCAGCTACCCCCGGGACTTCGGCGACGATGTCCTAGAGGTCATCCGCGACTGCCCGCGCATCTGCAGGTACATCCACGTGCCCGCCCAGACCGGCTCGGACCGCATGCTCAAGATGATGAACCGAGGCTACACCGTCGCGCAGTACGACGAGTTCATCGACCGCTGCCGGCACTACCTCGACCAGCCCGAACTCGGTCGCCCGCTGATGCTCTCGGGCGACATCATCGTCGGATTCCCGACCGAGACCGACGCCGACTTCGACGCCACCGTCGATCTGCTTCGGCGGAGCCGTTACAAGAACTGCTTCATTTTCAAGTACTCGCCCCGCCCCGGCACGGTCGCCTACGACAAGATCCCCGACGATGTCCCGGAGGCAGCCAAACGCGAACGCAACAACGCCCTGCTCGCCGTACAGGCCGAGATCAGTGAGGCGATCGGCCGCGAACAGGTCGGACGCGAGTTCGACATACTCATCGAGGGGCCGAGCCAGAAGGCCCTCAAGGCCGCGGGCCTGACCCAGCGCGAGGCCAGGGCGGCCGGTGGCGGGGTCCAGCTGACCATCGGTGGGCGGACTACGGCCGAAACCGACGCTCGGGCTGTCTCGCATCCGGCGGCGGTCCTCGACGAACCCGCCCCCGATCAGGACTCGCTGATCCAAATCTCCGGCCGGACCGACGGCGATCTGATCGTGTTCGCCGATATTCCCTCGGCCCACGTCGAACACCTCCGCGGGGCGATCCGCCGCGTCCGCATCACCGCCGCTCGCGGCCTGAGCCTGAACGGAACCCTGTGCGAACCGATCGAGATGCCCGTGCAATAGCCCCCCGCCTGCCGCGTTCGGCACGGGTGATCACCCAGGGCATATCCCGCCGGGCCTTCTCCACACGAGCCTTCTCGCTGATCGAGTTGCTCGTGACGATCTCGATCATCGCGGTGCTGATCGGCATCCTGCTTCCCACGCTCCCACTCGCCCGCGATGCCGCCCGCCGCGTCGCGTGCGGCGCCCAACTCCGGGGCATCGGACAGGGCGTGCAGCTGTACCTGAACGACAACAAGGACCTCTATCCGCCAGCCAGGTACATGCCGCAGCCGTGGCTCGGCATCGACGCCGCGGATTTCGGCCTGCCACCCGGATCCTTCGCGGAGTTCGAGGTAGCCCTCCCGGAACGGATGGACAGCTACCTCGACGGCGGAGCCAGCGAGAACTACACCGCCTGGAGGTGCCCGGGCGACCGCGATGTCCATGGCATCGAGTGGACCGATGATCAGGGCAACGAGCGCATCGGCGGGTCGTCGTTCACCTACATCTCTGGCCTCGGCAACCAGCGCATCGATGAGTCGTTCTTCGTTCAGCGCGTCGGCCTCAACCCGAGCCAGGTCCCCGTCGTCTACGACTTCGACGGCAACACCTACGAGACCGAGGACGGCCGCCTCGTGCCGGTCGATTTCTTCCACGCCACGCGCAACCTGCTCTTTGCCGACGGCAGGGTCAGCAAGTACGACGTCGAATCCACCACAAACTGAGCCCGAGCCTGCAGATCCCGACCCCGGAGCAACCCGATGACAGACACAACGAACGGATCGAACACCAGCGGCTCGCTGATGGACGGCATCGAGTTCGAGAAGCGCAAGCCGGTCGACGCCGACTGGTCGAAGCGCAAGCGCACGATCGTCGGATCACTCGCAGGCATGCTCGCGATGGGCGCCATCGGAGCCGGCGCGTACTACGGCTGGCAGAACCGACCCGTAAGCCTGCCGACCACCGCCGAGCAGGCGATCGAGACTATCGCCTCAGGACGGGTCGATCGGCTCAGCCCCGAGCGTCAGACGCAGTACTACGGCGAGGCCGCCCGCCTGCTCCGCGATGTCCCCCGCGAACAGTGGCGCGACCGCTTTGAGGAAGAGGACCGCGAGGCGATCGGCCAGGTCTTCCGCGCCCAATTCGATGAAGGTATCCGCGAGATCGCACGCGGCAACTCCTCACCGCAGGAGATGTTCCGCAACATGTGGGGCGGCCAACGCCCCGGAGGCGGTCGTCCCGGCGGAGACGGCGCACGGCAGCGCAACGAAAACACCGAGAACGCAGAGCGCGAGCGCCGCGGACCCGGCAGCCAGCAGTTCGCGAGCCGCCTCCAGAGCGCGTTCCAGAACGGCGATGCGCAGCGCAGCGGACTTATGGGTCAGTTCTTCACCATGATGCGTGCCCAGCGCGACGCCGGCGGCGGACGGCGAGGCGGCGCGGGCGGGGGCTGATAGGTCCGCTAGGGTCCCGGACCTGTGCACCAGACCTGTGCTCCGGACCTGTCCTTTGGGCCCGCACTCCAGACCCGACTCTCACCCTACACTGGCGCGTGACCGCCAACCACACCCATGCGCTTGAGATCCGGAACCTGCGATTCCGCTACCCGGGAGCCCAGCAGGACACCGTCGATATCCCGCAGCTGACCGTCTCTCGAGGCGAACGGATCCTGCTCACTGGCGCATCCGGACGCGGCAAGAGCACCCTTCTCCAGCTCATTGCGGGCCTGATGGACCCCGACTCCGGCACCATACTCGTCGATGGCCAAGATGTACACGCCCTCCGCGGCGCCAAACGCGACCTCTTCCGCGGCTCGAAGATCGGCATGGTCTTCCAGACGTTGAACCTGCTCCAAGGCTTCACCGCCGCCGAGAACGTCATGGCTGCGCTGCTCTTTTCTGACGCCCCCAAACGCGAGCACCGCAGCCGCGCCGATGAACTACTCGAGACCCTCGGCATCGATCGGCCCGACAGCGAGGTGACCGAGCTGTCGATCGGCCAGCAGCAGCGTGTCGCCGTCGCCCGCGCCGCCGCGACCCGGCCCGCTGTCATCCTCGCCGATGAACCAACCGCCAGCCTGGATCCAGACGCCGCCGATGAAGCGATGAACCTCGTCCAGCACGCCTGCGACTCTGTTGGTGCTGCGCTGGTTTGCACCAGCCATGACCCGACGATGGCGGAACGGTTCGAACGCCGCGAGTCGCTCGATGCGCTCGCCTCGGGCGCGATCAGACTGGGAGCCTGACCGATGGCGCTATCCGACACGACCATCATCCGCAGGAGCATGTCGTCACGGATGTTCTCGACGGTCACGACCGTGCTGACCGTCGCCGTAGCCGTCGCGCTCATGCTCACGCTGCTCTCGATGCGTGACTCCGGACGCAGGGCCTTCGAGCGCGGCACAGGCAACATGCACCTGCTGATCAGCGGCGACGCCTCACCGCTCGTCTCGGTGCTCAACGGCATCTTCTATGCCGACCCGCCTGCGCGGCCGATCGATGAGGCCAAGTTCAACGAGCTCCGGAACGCCTTCCCCGCTTCGTTCCTCATCCCCACGCAGCAGGGCGACAGCTACCTGGGCCTGCCCGTTCTCGCGACCGCTCCCGAGTTTTTCACACGCTTCAGTCCGGACCCAACCTTTAATCCCGATGACCCGGGCACCGCCGGCGAGCCCTGGAGCTTCGCAGACGGCCGAGCATTTGAGAAGCCCTTCGAGGTCGTCTTCGGCGCTCGAGCCGCAGACGAAACAGGCATCCGAATCGACGATGTCATCAACCTTACCCACGGCACCGATCTCAGCCGCAAGGCGGCCAACCGCGCCGGGGCGTTCGAGCCACACGTCCATGACGAGTACGAGTACAGGGTCGTCGGCATCCTCGAACCAACAGGGTCCGCCCACGACCGAGCCGTCTTCAGCGACCTCACAAGCTCCTGGATCATCCACGCCCACGACCGCCGTGTCCTCGAGGACTCATCGGTCTCCATCACCACCGAGGCGGACCTCCTGCCGCAAGACCGGCTCATCACAGGCATCTACGGCCGCGTCGCCACGCGACCGGGATCCAGCGTCAGCGCCCTCATCCCGGCGATCCTTAGCCAACTCCGCAGCGATCCGACCATCACCGTTGCCCAGCCGAAAGAAGAGATCGACTCGCTCTTCGGTATCGTCAGCAACATCGACCAGATCCTTATCGCTATGGCCGCCGCGGTGCTCGTCTCAAGCGGCATCGCGATCATGCTCGCGCTCTACAACTCGATGGAGCAGAGACGCCGCCAGGTCGCGGTCCTCCGCGTGCTCGGGTGCAGCCAGGGACGCATCTTCGGGCTCGTGATCACCGAGTCGGCCTTCATCGGGCTCTTCGGAGCGATCGCTGGGCTGGCCGGTGCCTTCGTGGGCGCGACAGCCGTCGCCGGTGCACTCAAGGCACGCGTCGGGCTAGTCGTCGATCCTGTCTTCGACCCCCGGACTACGCTCCTGGTCCTGCTGGGCACCGTTCTTGTAGCCGCGACCGCAGGCCTGATCCCCGCCCTGATAGCTTACCGGACCCCGGTCGCCAAGAATCTTCGACCGATCGGGTGAAGCCGACCGCCTCCCGGGTCGTATCACTCTCACATCGGGGCAGGTTGGCCCGAACCGCCCCGAGCCATACGGCCACCCAGATGCCCAGCCAGTCAGCAAGACGGAGAACGCACGCATGAAGGTCTTCTGGTCGATCATCGTCCTTGCTTCGCTGAGCCTCGGGCTGACCTACGCCCTGCCGGGTGACGACGGGCGTGCGGAAGCCTCTGCGATCCAGACCGCGCATGAAGACAGCCCCCAGAGAGCCGGGGCACGCCCCGCTACCAGCATTCCGGATAATAACTTCGCGAATACGGCCGACGATGCTGCTGCAACCAACAGCTCCCCCGCCACAGCCGACAATGATGTTCTCAGCGTCGAGATGCCTGTCGCCTCTTCGACGTCTCCAGCCGCATCTCTTTCCAACACCTCGACAGCCATCCCGGTTGCTGCGGATGAGGCTGCCCCGGGTATCGCCGGCACGGACAGCGAGAAGACTGTCGTGGGACTCAGCGAACTTATCGCCTCGCTCGCTGACGCCGGCACCGAGGCCGAGTCGGAACTCGTCGCCGTTGAAAGCGACGCCTCCACGAGCACCGAAGCCGAGGCCCCGAGCGACGCAACAGCACCGGCAGGTCTCGCGCTCGACCGACGCGATCTGCCCAACGGCACAACGCTTATCAACGACCGCTTCGTGCTCGCGGGCAAAGGCACCAAGGACGCCCCATACGAAATCACCTGGGACTACCTCACCAGCGCTCGCGAGACCTACCTGCCGCGGGACGGCAAGACCGAAATCCCGCCACACATCGCCATGCTCGAGGGAACCTACGTCAGGATCGGCGGCTATGTCACGTTCCCGCTCGCAAGCCCCGAGCCCAAGGAACTGCTGATCATGCTCAACCAATGGGACGGCTGCTGCATCGGCCTCCCGCCGACGCCCTACGACGCCATCGAGGTCTCGCTCGCCACGCCCGCCACGCGCGACGAGAAGTTCGCCGTCGAAGGCGTGCTCGTCGGCAAGCTCAAGATCGATCCCTACCTCGTCGGCGACTGGCTGATCGGGCTCTACATCATCGGTGATGCCACGCTCGATGTCTCAGGCAGTCGTTCCGCCGAGGAGGTCTACGGCAATAGCCCGACCGTCGGCCACCCCAATGCCATGCCCGACTAACGAGCAACGCTCAGGCCTCGCGGTTCAAGAGCCGTACATCTCGTAGAGATCATCGAGATCGGAGCCCTGCCCGGAGCCGGTCAGCTCGCTTACCAGGTCAGGCACATGCCGAGCGCTCACGCCCGCGGTTGCGCCGGCGACCAACGCTACAGCGATCCAGCCCGCGGCCGCACGACGCTTCGACAACCCCGGCACGAGCGTCGGCAAGGCGGCCAGCACGGGCAAGGATGCCGATAGCCCCACCTCCCACCACGCCATATCAGCGACGAACGGCCAGCCAACGAACATCGTCGACGCGAGCCAAGCGACCACCACACCGCCCGCGCCCACGAGCGGCACGATGCCCCGCGAGATGAGCGCCACCACACCAGCGACCCCGATGCCCGCGGCCAGCCCGCCGCTGACCTGCGGCTGGGCGGTGACTCCTGCGCCGAACACGACCGGGATAAGACCCGCCACGCTCAAGCCGAGCACCACGCACACCATCGCCCGAGGCAGCCTCGTCGCCACACGGTCCATCGCCGCGAACGACAGCAGCAGCCACGCCGCGACCCCGGCCATCCAGGCAGCCGCCTCGGCGCCCTCCCAGTGGTTCGAGCGGGTATTCGCAAGCGGCCATGCCAGCAGTCCGGCCACAAACCCGGCACGCAGGAGCCAACGCACGACCGCGCTCGGCAGGCCGCGCCCGATCAAGCCGGGCACGGTCGCCGCGACCGTTCCCGCCGCGACGATCGGCAGCATCCACTCGGACATCGCCCGCGGCCAGGTGTCAGGCACGCCGAAGAGCCCGAGCGAGGCGACCGCGAACGCACCGCCAAGACCGAGGGCCAACAGCGCGTCGGCCCTCGGCGATTGCTTCATATCCTCATCAAAGGACGAACCGGCTTCCGCGAGCTTCTTGTCGCGTCGACCAGCAATCAGCCACCCCAGCCCGGCACCGATCGCACCGGAAAACGCCGGCAGCGCAACGCCGAAGACGCCTGCCTGCACCTGTGGATCATCGATCGCCATCGTGTTGCGTCCGTGCGAAAGGGTGTCCGGTCCGGTCAGCGCTGCATGCCAGTGAGCGCAACGGTCACGGTCGTCGCATCGCCCAGAACGCCGTTGTCAACGCCGTAGTTCACGCCAAAGTCCGAGCGATCGAAGGTCATGACCGCTTCGAAGCCGCTGCGGGTCCCGCCGCGGAAATCATTGCCCTCGCCGCCCCAGTTCAGCTCGACCGATACCGGCTTGGTCACGCCCCGCAGGGTCAGGTTACCCTCGACATTCATCGTGTCCTCGTCGACCGACTCGAAGGACGTACCCACGAAGCTGATCGTCGGGAACTCGCGGGCGCTGAAGAAGTCCGGCCCACGCAGGTGGTCGTCGCGACCAGCGTTGTTGCTGTCGATCGACTCGGTCGGGATCGTCACATCGATCGCGCTCGAAGACGGGTTCTCGAAGTCGATCGTGTACGTCCCCTGGACCTGATTGAACCGGCCGTAGAACGGTACGACGTTCTGGTAATCCACCTTGAACAGCACCGACGAATGGGCCGCGTCCACGACGTACTCGGCCGCTGCGACGCGCGACTCGGCGGCGGCGACGGGTCGGTCAAGGCTCAGCCCACCTACGGCGGTCAGCCCGGCGGCAACGGCGGCAACAATCGACACGGTCTGCATGGGTCACTCCTTGGGTTCGTTCGTGGGTCTCTGCTCGGCTGGAAGGCGCCTCGCCCGCCAGCATCCCGTTCGCAACTCGCGAACCGGGCAATGTCATCCGTTTCGATGAGCAGCCGTGGTGGATGCCCTTATCCGGAACAAGACCGAAGACCCGGATACGCCGGCCGATATTCCTGTTGAACCAGCTTTTTGCGACCTCCTTCGTCCCACAGGGAACAGCTTCGCGGCAACCGGCATACCCCCGTATCTGAGGGGTTTGTAAGGACGTCCGACTCCGATTACAATGCAGGCCCAGACGTTCTGTCTCGGATCGACGTGCTCACGCCCGGAGGTTCTCGATGGACAACCAGCAGAACGACCGGCTCAACCCGGTCTCGCTCGAAGCGGCGATCTACGGACACAGACCCAAGCCCACGGCGGCCAAACCATCACAACCCGCGGCCCGTCCGACGCCCACGGGAACAGAGCGGGCCTCGCTCAGGCAAAATCCTGAACAGGCCTCCGGAGCGGATCCGGACATGCCACATCCACTCGGCGGGACCAAAAACGGGCTTCAGGACGGACCGTTGGGCTGAGACCAGCCCGAGCCCCGCGCTGCTGCGGCGCGGAAGAACATCCACCGAAACCGCTTCAACAGAACCCGCCTCAGAGGATCTCAACGATCTCGAACTGTTTCACGCCTTTGGGCGCGTCGACGCGAACGACCTCCCCGACACGGCTCTTGAGCAGCGCCTGGCCCATCGGCGAGTTCACGCTTACTTCCACATGCTCCGCCAGCGCATCGCCAGAGAGCTCGCCCACGAGCTTGTACGTGTCGTCGTCCCCGCGTTTGAGGTCCTTCAGCCGGATCACCGAGCCGATAAACACCACGTCCGCGGCCTGCTTGGAGGCATCGACAACCTGCGCGGTCGCCAATCGCTCCTCCAGACGACGGATCTCCGCTTCCTCCATCCCCTGCTGCTCGCGGGCCGCGTGATACTCAGCGTTCTCTTTGAGGTCGCCCAGCTCACGCGCCTCGGCGATGCGCTTGCTGATCGCGGGACGGTTCGAGACCAGTTCCGAGATCCTGGACTCGATCAGTTGGCGTTCGTCAGGGGTTATCAGTTCCATGCCCAGCTCCGTCGCAACCGCGGACCCCGGTCTGCCCGGGCCGCCCGAACGTAAGGGGAAATCTAGGCAGGAGGCCGACCCGGGGCGGGACCGACCGGCCGAACACCCAGGAGCACGAGCACCCACACAGCGGTACCCACGATCAGCGAGAGCAGCACCATCCGCCAGTGCTCTGCCGTTAGCCCCGTCCTGCTGCCGGTCCAGACCCTGTCGCGGAGCATCTCCCAGTGGGCCGTCAACGGCGACGCCAACGCCAGCAGGTCCGCAGAGCCATGCCCCGCCGAACGCCAGAGCCACGGCCCGATCAGCGGCAGCACCAGGATCACCAGCATCCAGAGCACGCGGACGAGGACCCGCTCGCCCCCGGCCGGATCCGCATACGCCCAGGATTCCGTCGGGACCGTCCGGGCCGCCACGACCAGCACCGCCCCGACCACCATCAGCCAGGCCACCAGCACAAGCATCGCCCCGCCCACAGCGTCGGCACCCCACTGTGTCAGCAGCAGCTGCGGCCAGTAGAACGCCTGCACAGGTACAAGCAGCACGCCCATATCACGCAGCACCGAGCGGGCCGGACGCTCGGGCGAACGCTGGCTCAGACGAACCATCGGCCACACCAGCACGACACCCGCCGAGATCACCGTCATCAGGATCTTCGAAGCGTACCTGAACCCTGTTTCTGAGCCGAACGATGGCGTGCCAACGCTGGAATAGACCACCGCGGAGGCGATCAGCAGGTAGAACATCCAGAGCGCCGCGAAGCCCCTGGGCTCGCCACGACGATGCGCGTATGGATCGTGCCCGCGCTTGGGCGCGACCAGGCCGACGAGTTCAAGCAGCCCGCGAAACCCGGACGATCGAGTCGAAGGCTCCTTGAAGGTCTGTGCATCAGCAGCGGCCACAGGGGCGGGCTCAGGGGCGGGCTCATCAGCAGGCGAAGGCACGCCGAGGCGGGCCTCGACTTCACCCGGCGAATCTGTGCTATCCGGAGGTGCCTGCCCGTCGGTTGGATGCAGTACATCGGGCCTGTCTTGCCAATCTGGCCCATCCTGCGGCAACCGGGGAGCATCGGCGGGGTCGGTGCGGTCGGCGGGCTCGCGCGGATCAAGGCTCACGGCTGGGGATCATCCGCTCCCACATCGCTGCGATCCAGCCCGCCACGGTCAACGAGGATCCGGCCCGAGCTCAGGTCGAGGAAGGGCAGGCCCGCGTCAATACGACGGCCGTACTCCGGATGAGCTCGAAGGTGCGCGAGCCGGCTGAGCTTCTCCGGCACGCTCACCACATCCTGCACGGGATCGCTCGGGGCCCGGCCCCATCGGACCCGGCTGTCGCGATCGGTCACGATTGTCAGCTGACCCAGCGTGCTGTAGCGGATGACATCGATCCCCCGGATCTGGTCAATGCCGCGTGACCCGATCTCGGGATTCGAGCCCAACTCATCGTGCAGGAGCATGAGCAGCTCGACGCCAGCCTGCACCGACGGGTCCGGCCACGGCTCGCCAGGGTCGATCCGATCGGCCTGTGGCTCCTGGCGAGCCCCCAGGATCACGGGGAAGGGGGATGTGCCGCCCGGCCAGCTCATCGGCAGCCGCCGTCCGTCGGCCGAGACGAGGTGGTCCCGACCACCGTGCTGCCGCACCGCGGCGGCGGGGGCCCGCCAGTCGACCGCGACCTGGATCACCCCCCCGTCGGACCGCTCGATCCTGCGCACGCGTTCGACCCAGCCGGTAGATTCCAGCCAACCGCCCAGACTCGCGAGCACGCCCACGGACAGCGGCCCGCCCTCCCGGGCCAGCAACGACTGGGCTTCCGCGTCGAGCGCGGCCTGGACCATCGTCGGCGGCCACACAGCCCGCTGGCCGCCCGTCACGACATCGGCCCACGCGATCCGCACGCGGCCAGCCTCAGCCCCGAGCAGATCGTCTGCGCGGCGTTCCGCAAAGATGATCGCCCATGCCGCCAGCCCGATGCCCACGACAAGCAGCGCGACCCCGCCGACGCCGCCGGTCTGCAGCGACGCCAGAACCGAGGCTGTCCTGGCCAAGACCCCGCCGGTGTCGTCGGTCTGCCGCTTTGCCTTCCGTTTGGCCATGGCTCAGGACTCGGCCGGACGCCCGCCCGGGCTTGAATGCTCGGCCGCCGCCCGCTCACAGAGCGTCCTGCACAGCTCGCCGAGCCCAATCCC
The DNA here is from genome assembly GCA_039187315.1 of Planctomycetota bacterium. Lineage (GTDB taxonomy): Bacteria > Planctomycetota > Phycisphaerae > Phycisphaerales > UBA1924 > JANQQZ01. The sequence continues at coordinate 27,358 of JBCCZQ010000008.1, forward strand.
GACCGCGGCTGCCGCCTGCGGCACGAGAGAGTGGGCGGTGAAGCCCGGCATGGTGTTGACCTCGAGCAGCCAGTGGTCGCCAGAGTCGTCGATCATGAAGTCGGCGCGCGCCAGATGGCGGAGGCCGATGACCTCGGCGAGCCGGAGCGTGTCGCGCTTGATCGCCGGTGCATCGAAGCCGGGCGCGGCTTCGGACTCTGGGATGTACCGCGTGTCATCGCGCGCGTACTTCGCCTGGTAGTCGTACGCGCCGTCGGCGGGGACGATCTCGACCAGAGGCAGCGCCTCGAAACCGTTGCCCCTGTCGACGAGGCCGCAGGTCAGCTCGCGGCCGGGGATCATCGCCTCGATCATCCGCGGGCCCCCGAACGCGGAAGCCCCGGGCTCGCGGACCGCCTCGCGCAAAGCCTTCTGGGTCCGGCAGATCGCCAGGCCGACGCTCGAGCCGTCGTGCACGGGCTTGACCACCGCCGGGGCGGGGATGGGCGGCACCCGCTCACCGGGCGTCAGCACAAGCGCATGCGGCGTGCGCACACCCTGCGAGAGCGCGATGAGCTTTGTTGCCAGCTTGTCCATGCACAAGCGCGCCGCGTCCGGGCCGCACCCGACGAACGGTCGGCCGTCGCGCACGAGGATGCGCTGCAGCGGGCCGCCCTCGCCCCACGCGCCGTGGAGCGCCGGGAAGATGACCTCGCCGGGTAGATCATCGATCGATTCGGGCCGTTCGATGATGCGGCGTTCGGCCGTCATGCCCTTGCAAGCATCGAGCGCGGCCGCTACCGCCGCCGAGGATTCCAGCGAGACCTCGCGTTCCGGGTCTGGCCCGCCGCCCAGGACGAGCACGTTCACAGCCGCGCCCGCCCGCGCCGCCAGACAACAACCTCGGTTTCGAGCGTGACGGCGAAGCGGGCCTGCACGAGGGCACGCACGCGGTCAATCAGGCGCAGGATGTCGCCCGCTGAAGCGTCGGGGCCGGTCTCGATGAAGTTCGCGTGCGTCCGAGACACGCGGCATGTCGGCAGCGCGAGCGATTTGCCGCCAGCGCGATCGATCAGCAGCCCGGCGCCGACGCGCTCGCCCGCAACCCCGATGCCCTCGATGCCCTCGGACAGCGTCGGGTTGCGGAAGACGCAGCCGCAGGTCTTGGCCGCGAGCGGCTGACTCGCGGCCTTGCCGGCCATCACCGCTTTGAGCCGATCCCGAGCGGCAGTGGGGTCGCCCGGCGTTAGCTGAAGCTCGACGCCGGCGACGATCGCACAGCCCAGCCCGCTTTGGCGGTAGCCGAACCCGATCGCTTCCCGCGAAAGCCTCTCACGACTGCCGTCCTGCCGGATGACCTCGACTGTGCGCACAGCCGAACCGATCTCGCCGGATCGGCCGCCAGCGTTCATCCGGACTGCGCCGCCGAGGCTTGCGGGAACACCGACCAGACCCTCGATGCCCGTCAGCCCGGCCCGCACGGTGGCGTGGATCAGCTTGGCCAGATCGGCACCTCCGCCGGCGGTCACGAGGCCGGTCTGCGCATCGATCGATGTCGAGACGAACGCTCCCTGGCCGAGCGTGACGACGAGGTCGTCGATCGTCTCGTCTGCGACGAGCAGGTTCGCGCCCTGGCCCAGGATCCGCGCGTGGGGGTCGTCTCGCAGGCATGCGGCGAGTTCGTCCATCGTGCGGGGCTTGGCGAGCCGCTCGGCACCGCCCCCGACGCCGAACCAGGTCGGGATGCGTGCGCACGGCGCGATGTCGATGGCATCGGCGAGGCGCATCATCCGACAGCCTCAGGTCGAGCCGTGATCGCTGGGGTTTCGAGGAAGGCGTGCGCGACCTGCCAGACGGGTCCGGCGCCCATCACGACCACGACATCGCCCGGGCGGCTACCGGTCTCGAGCTGCTCGACGATCGCATCGAACGGATACAGGTGCATAGCCCGCTTGCCCCGGTCGCGCAGACGATCGACCAGGTCGCGGGCCGAGACGCGGTGCTTCTCCGCCTCGCTGTCGCGGACGAAGTAGATGTTGGGCACGATGACGACATCGGCGTGCTCGAAAGCGCTGGCGAACTCATCGAGCAGGAACCGCGTCCGCGAGTGCTGGTGCGGCTGGAAGACACAGATGAGACGACGGCCTTGCTGATCGACTCGTTCGTGCGCACGGATTGCCCGGAGCGTGAGCTCGACCTCCGTCGGGTGATGGCCGTAGTCGTCGTAGACCGTGACCGCCCCGCCGCCGGGTAGCGGGCGATCGCCCAGGCGTTCCAAGCGCCGATGGACGCCGGGGAAACCCGCGAGGGCACGCACGGCGACGGTCCGCTCGGCGCCGAGCCAGTCGGCGAGCACGAAAGCCGTGGCTGCGTTCATCGCGCTGTGCTCGCCGGGCATGGGCGAGCGGAACTCCGCGACCGCCCGCCCGCGGTGGACGATGCGCACACGCGCCGCCTGTGGATCGAACTGCACGTGCCAGTCTGCGGCGGGGTTGAACCCGATCGTCTCGACCCGGCAGCGCAGACCGCGCGCCACTTCACGCCGGTGAGCGTTGTCGTGCCCGATGAGCAGCCGGCCCGCTTCGGCGGGATCCTCGGCATCCTCCGGCAGCAGCGAGGCGAACCCGTGGAACGCCTCGATGACCGCGTCAAGCGAGCCGTAGATATCCAGATGGTCCGCCTCGATGGCGGTGATACACGCGACGCGGGGCCTGAGGTGATGGAACGAGCGGTTGAACTCGCACGCTTCGGCCAGTAGCAGCCCCGCTCGACCGTTGAAGACACCCGTAGGCGTAGCGGCGGCGCCGATCCGCACGCCGCTCGGCCCACCGGCGGGATCGGGCAGCCCCGGGCAGGCGGCGCCGACGATCACGGTTGGGTCGAGGCCGGCTTCGGTCGCCGTCGCCGCGAGCATCGCGGTGGTGGTGCTCTTGCCGTGGGTTCCTGCGACCGCGACGCCCGTGGACGCCGCCATCGCCTCTCCGAGCGCTTCGGCGTAGGTGAGCGTCGGGATGCCACGCTCCAGCGCGTCGAGCATGAGCGGGTGATCGGGCTTGATGGCCGCTGAAGCAACCACGACGCCGGGCTGGCCCGGGATCACTGCGGGCGGCTGCCCGGTGTGAACCTCGACGCCGGCCTCTGTGAGGGCGCGAGTGGTGTCCGACCCGACGGCGTCCGTGCCGGTGACGCGGCCACCGCGCGCATGCAGGAGCCTGGCGAGCCCCGCCATACCCCAGCCGCCGATCCCGATCAGGTACGCGGGACCGGGCTGGCTGAGAGGCCCACTCCGGTGCTTGGCGGTGGCGTTGCTGGTACGTTGGCTGGGTGAAGGCAATGGCATGGGTCGTCAGAGTATCGACCGCGTCGGGCGGCTCGCTGCAACGCAGCGCAACCGACAGGCTGCGGACAACCAAACGTCGCCCCTAGGCTCCATGCGATGCCCGACGCCCCACTGCCATACAAGCTGGCGACGCTCTGCGACCTCCGAGACGTGGATGGTCGGATCCTGCTGCTGCGGCGGCTGCGCGCCCCCAACCAGGGGCTGTGCTCGCCGATCGGGGGCAAGCTGGACATGGATACGGGTGAATCCCCCGCGCAGTGTGCCCAGCGGGAGATCCGCGAAGAGGCCGGCCTGGACATCCCAATCGAGCGGCTGCATCTGATGGGGCTGATCTCGGAGCAGGCGTTCGAGGGCAAGGGGCACTGGCTGCTGTTCCTGTACCGGGTGATGGGCACGGTGGAGCTTGAGCCGCACGACATGCCCGAGGGACGACTGGAGTGGCATCGACCGGAGTCGATCGAGGATCTGCCGCTGCCTGAAACAGACCGCCGGATCATCTGGCCCATGATCCGGCGTCACGAATCGGCAGGTCCAGACGGTCGGCCGGGTTTTTTCGCGGTGCACATCGACTGCCGGGACGGCGGGCTGACATGGCGTGCGGAGGAGTCGTTCGAAGCGCAGCCGGGCACCCGGCGGCTCGATGGGCTGATCTGATGCGCTCGCATCGGTGCGTCTTGGGCGTGGCGGAATCGCCGTGCATGAACGATGCCGCGGGGCCGTTCATATACTTCTTGGATGCTGACACGCAGGCATGACGCACGGAGGCTGGCCCGGGCGGCGATATCAGCGCTCGCATTGGCGGTCTCCGTGGTCTGGGCGCTCCAGCCCACCATGGCCCAGCAGGCAGCCGAGGCGGCCCCTCGGGCCGTCCCAGCGGCCCGGCAGGCGGACCGCGTCGCGGTCATCACGATCCGAGGGCCGATCAATGCGGTGACCGCTTCGAGCGTGCAGCGCCGTTTGACGATCGCGCAGGCGGATGGGGCGCAGGCCGTCGTCTTCGACATCGATACGCCGGGCGGGGAGGTCACGGCGGTGCTGGAGATCACCGCGGCGATCAAGGCCAGCCCGATTGTGAACACGGTCGCGTGGATCAACCCGCAGGCCTACTCAGGGGGCGCGATCATCGCCCTCGCGTGCCGTGAGATCGTGGTGGCGGAATCGTCGAGCTTCGGCGATGCGCTGCCCCTCGCGATCGGGTTGACCGGGGCCGAGGCGGCGACAACGGGCGAGTTGCGGAAGAAGGTCGTTCCCCCGGTGCTTGCGGACGTGGTGGACTCGGCACGGCTGCGGGGATGGGACGAGTTCCTCGTACAAGCGATCGTGATCGACGGCGTGGAACTCTGGCTGATCGAGCAGCGTGACGAATCGACCGGGGTGGTACGCCAGCTGGCGATCAATGAGGCGGAGTTCCGGCTGCTGTTCCCGGATGAGCAGCCGCCGCGCGGTGCACCGATGGTCATCGCGGCGGATGTGACCTCGGTCCCTGCGCCGCTTTCGGATGCCCCGCCTGCTGCGCCGGAGGACGATACGGCGTTCCGCCCTGCGTCGCCGGGGCTCGACTCGCTCTCGCCGGCACTCAGCGGGGAGACGTCGGCGGACAGTGCCCAGGACTTGGACATGCTTGCGACAGCGAGCACGCGGCCGGTGCTCACCGAGGCGGACCGCGGGCGGTGGGAGCTGGTGGGCTACCTGACCAACGGCTCCGGCCCGATCGTGATGAAGTCCCGCGAGATGCGCGAGCTCGGGTTCTCGAGCGCGGTGATCCGCAGCGACGAGGAACTGCGGGCGTTCTTCGGGGCCACGGATCTGGTCCGGCTCGATCGGTCGTGGTCTGAGGCGGCGGTGCGGTTCCTGAGCCAGTTCTGGGTCCGCGGGCTGCTGATCGTGGTCTTCCTGCTGGCGGTGTTCCTGGAGATGACCAGCCCCGGTCTGTTCTTGCCCGGGATCGTCGCGGCCGTGGCGCTGGTGCTGCTGATGGCACCGGCATGGATGCTCGGTCTCGCGGGCTGGTGGGAGGTTCTGGCGATCGTCGGCGGGATCCTGCTGATCTTGATCGAGATCTTCGTGGTGCCGGGTTTCGGCGTGTTCGGGATCCTGGGCCTGCTCGCGCTGTTCGCGGGGCTGGTCGGTTCGTTCGTCAGCCCCGGTGGCGGGATCTTCCCGACATCGGCGCAGGCACAGTCGGAGCTGGTGCGAGGGCTGATTACTGTGGTCCTGGCGATGGTGACATCGGGCGCCGGGATCGGGGTGATGATCAAGTATTTCCGGCGCCTGCCGGTGCTGAGCAATCTGGTGCTGGATGCGAGCAAGGTCGACGCGGATGACAGCGAGGATCCCCGCGAGCTGTTCGAAGCGATCGATGACGGGGATGCGCTCGCTGTGCTTGTCGGCTCGCGGGCGGTAGCGCACTCGCGGCTGATGCCCTCGGGCCGGGTGGAGATCGAAGGCGAGCTGCACGACGCGATCTGTTCGATCGGGTTCATCGAACAGGGCGAAGCGGTCGAAGTCGTCGGCGTCGAGGGCTGGCAACTGGTTGTGGATCGGCTGCAGGGCGGCCGTGAGCAGGAGACGACCTGATGGACCCGATGCTGATCTGGGGGCTCTCGCTGCTCGGCGCGGCGGTGCTGCTGATCGTAGTGGAGATGTTCGTGCCATCCGGGGGCGTGATCGCGGTCACAGCGGGCGTGGTCGGCCTTGCGGGCGTGGTGTGCCTGTTCAGGATGGACCAGAACGGCCCGCTGTGGGGAACGGCGGGCATCCTGTCCCTGCTGATCCTGTTCCCGTCGTCGTTCTTCGTCTGGGCGAAGATCCTTCCCTCGACGCCGGTGGGCCGGGCCCTGATCGGTGAGGTGGCCGAGGAGACCAAACGCGAACGCGAGGACGCGGAAGACAGCGCGCGGCAGGCGTTCGAAGCCCTGGTCGGTCTGCACGGCACGGCGGTGACCGACCTCCGGCCGGTTGGGATCATCGAGATCGATGGGGATCGGCACGACGCGTTGGCCGAGGGCGTAGCGATCGAGGCAGGGCAGCCGGTGCGCGTCACATCGGCGCGGGCCAACCAGCTGAGGGTGCGGCCGGCCTGATGCGGCGGGCTGCGCCCGGGCCGGCGCGTATACTCGCGGCGTCCGGACACCGTTTCCCGCCGAGGTACCCGCATGCGCCATCCCGCTCACAATCGACGGTCCGCGATTCTTGCCGCAGGAGCCGCCGCGCTCGGCGCCTTTATGGCATCGCCCGCGCTCGCGCAAGCCGGTGGCGGCGGTGGCGGCGGGCTGGGACCGATCCTGGTTGTGATCCTGATCATCGCGGTGATTGCCGTGCTGATCTTGCTGTTCTTGGTCGCGCAGTTCGCGCAGCTCTGGATCCAGGCCCTGCTCTCGAACGCCCGGGTGGGCATCCTCGATCTGGTGGGGATGCGGTTCCGGAAGGTCGATCCGCGGACGATCGTGCTCAGCCGCATCCGTGCGGTCAAAGCCGGCCTCCAGATTGCAACCGCGCAGCTCGAGGAGCACTACCTCGCGGGCGGCAGGGTGCCGAACGTGGTCTCGTCGCTGATCGCGGCGAAGAAGGCCCGGATCGAGCTGGACTGGAACACGGCCTGCGCGATCGACCTAGCGGGGCGTGACATCTTCGACGCGGTCAACACGAGCGTGAACCCGAAGGTCATCGACTGCCCGAACCCGACGCTCGGCCGCGCGACGATCGACGCGGTCGCGAAGGACGGCATCCAGCTCAAGGCCCGGGCGCGCGTGACCGTGCGGACAAACCTCGCCCGGCTTGTCGGCGGCGCAACCGAAGAGACGGTGGTCGCCCGCGTCGGCGAGGGCATCGTCTCGTCGATCGGCTCGGCGGCGAGCCACAAGGCCGTGCTCGAGAACCCCGACAACATCTCGAAGACGGTGATGAACCGCGGCTTGGACGCTGGCACCGCGTTCGAGATCCTGTCTATCGATATCGCGGATGTTGATGTGGGCGAGAACATCGGCGCGAAACTGCAGGCGGACCAGGCCGAGGCGGACAAGCGCCGGTTCCAGGCCGAGGCGGAGCAGCGCCGCGCGATGGCCGTTGCGCAGGAACAGGAGTTCCGCTCGGAGGAGCAAAAGAACCGGGCGCTGGTCGTGCTCGCCGAGGCGGAGGTTCCCAAGGCGATGGCTGAGGCGTTCCGCCAGGGCAACCTGGGCATCATGGACTACCAGCGGCTCCAGAACATTGAGGCGGACACCAAGATGCGCGGCAGCATCGGCGGAGAGCCGACCGCGAACTCGGACGGCACGCCCAACTGAGCTCGACATCGTTCGCGGTCGCTGCTGTGACGTGCGGACCGCTTGAGCCTGGTCAGATTGGTGCTTGGATTAGTCCCGCCATGTGTCGCGTACGATGCCTTCGGGATCGAATTCGACGTAGGTGCCGCCCTCGGTCTCGTCGCTGTCGGACCCGCCGATGATCAGCAGGAACGTTCCTTTGGAGCGTTCGGTGCGCTTGTAGGTGTAGGCCCAGATCGAACCTCCGTCGTCGAGCTCGGTCTTCCGTGTCGGAGCGCCGAGCACGGCCCGGACCCAGGCCTTGTCGGTCTCGCCAGGCTCGATCTTGGTAAAGGTGCTCTTGCCGATGTAGGTGCCCGACATTCGGGTGGAGCTCGAGCCGTAGATACAGCCTGACAGTGCGAGTGCTGCGGCTGTGAGGCCTGCGAACGCGGCGAGTCGGCGGATGGTTGCGGTGGTCACTGCTTGTCTCCCCGTCTGGATGGCGCTGTGCTGCAGATCGGACGGCGTCCCGCGGCGCGTCCCGTCAGCCTTCTTGGGGCAGAACGGCGATCGGTTTCAGATCGCTCCGATTCAGCGTGGCCTGGAGCAGCTCCGTGATACGGATGCGGCGGTAGAGCTCGTTGTCAACGATCGAGGGCTCGCCGACGCTGAACACGGGTCGATCGCTGGGCCGGGGCTCGCCGGTGGGTCTGCCTGGCTCGGCTCGCAGCGAGACGGCGTTTGGCGCGAGACGCGGGGCGGGCTCCGAGGGCGCGGCCAGGTCGGCGGGCGGTCGTCCGATCGTGAACCGCGTTCCGGCGGGGACGACGGCCTCACCGAGCGGGTTGTACCAGGCATGGTCGAATTCGGCGTAGAGCGCGCCGCTGACACGAACGAACGAGCGTGTGCCGTCGGGGCGGCTGATCTCGTAGACACGCTCGAAGCCGATGGGATCGCGGGCGTCCAGGGGCTGGATCCGCTCGCTGGTGCCGATGGGCGAGACATCTTCGATCCCGGCTTCGACTGGCCGGAGCTGCGCCTGTGCGGCGCCAGCGCCCAAGAGCGCCAAAACCGCCGGGACTGCGATCGAGCGGGGCATCATCATCTCAGAGGATGATATCGACCATCGTGGGTCAGAAGTCGAATCGGATCGTGACCTCAAGCGTCGCCTCGGGGTCGTCGGCCGGCAATGCCTGGAGCTGCGGACCTGTGGCACGCCAGCGGTGGACGGCGTTGAGGATCGGCTCATCGACCGCGGAGCGCCCGCTGGCGGTCCCGGGCACGAAGCTCGCGGTCCGGACGGTGCCGGCGCGATCAAAAGCAATAGCGAGCACCGGCTTGCGCCGGAGGCCTCTGAGATCGGTCAAGCGGGTCGTGGCGTCGAAGATCGGTGTGACGGTCTGGATACGCAGTCCCTGGCGTGCAACGGGTCTGCCGAGCCTGTAGGACATCGGCTGGGTTGAGGCGGCGAACGCCTCGCGGTCGTCCGGGACGGCCGGCGCCTCGGGGGCGTTGGGGGACCGGGCTGGTTGGGAATCCGCCTGGGCTTGGGCCTGGGCTTGGGCCTGCTGGCGGGCTTGGGCTGCTTTGCGTGCTTGCTCGGCAGCTTCGGCCGCGGCCTGCTCGCGAGCGGCAAGCTCGGCACGCTCACGGGTCGCGTCTGCGATGCGCCGGAGCATCTCCGCGGCTTGGGCAGAGGCCTCACGTGCGGCGCGTGCCGCCTCGGCGATGGAAGCCGCGGCCTGCTGGGTGGTCCGCGTCACCGCCCTGCCGACGGCCGGGGCGACCTGTGCCTGATCGACCTGAGCGGTCGGGCCCGCGTGCGGTGATGGGTCACGGAAGCCGATCCAGGCGAGTGTCACGGCGTTTGACTCGTCGATGCCCAGGACCGTCTCACGCGTCTGCTGGGCTTCGAGACCCTCCGGAAGGTCGGCCGCCGTGTTTGACGAGGCATCCGCAGCGGACACCAGCCACGCCGCCAGCGCGATATGGAGCGCGAGGCTGGCGCCGAGGCAGGCTGCAATCCGCTCGTTGGCATGCCGGTCGCCGGTCATGGTTTGATATTCTATATGCATGGGACCGAACGCCGGGCTTGCTGTGCGTCTGATAGGCATGGGTGTAGCAGTTGCGGCCGGCGCTGCGGGGCTGGGCTGCGAGCCCGCTTCCCCCACTGCAGCCGCGGGTTCGACCGGGTCCGCCAATTCGATGGCCACGCCCGCCGATTCGATGGACGCTCTGGCCGAGCAGCGAACAGAAGGCACGGATGAGGGACAGATCGAGCCCCGGGCTGAGGACGGGGTGTTCCGCGTCGGGGATGCTGCGCCCTCGATCAGCTGGGTGGCGTGGCCGCAGGGTGAGCCTCGGGCGCGTTTGTCCGATGGCCGGGTGACGGTAGTCGATTTCTGGGCGACCTGGTGCGGGCCGTGCGTGCAGACGATGCCGCACCTGTCTGATCTGGCCGATGCGAAGGCGGATGCAGGCGTGGATGTGATCGGTGTAAGCATCGACACAGGGCCGAATAGCGTGTCGCTGGTTGAGCGGTTCCTTGAGGATCGATCGGAGCAGGTGCGGTTCGAGGTGCTCGTCGCGGACGGCGGGATGCGTGATCGGTGGTTCGAAGCCGCGGGCCTGAGCGCGATCCCGACAACGATGGTGATCGACGGAGACGGGCGGCTGGTCTGGGTCGGCCATCCGATGGCGACCGACCGGGATGGCACACCGACGCTGGAGCGCGTGGTGGACGAGGTGGTTTCGGGGCGGTTCGATCTCGCTTCGGTGCTTGAGGCGGCGCAGCGTGAGCGTGCGGCGGAGGCTGCCAGCATGGCGAACGCTGCTGAGATCGAATCGATGCAGGCCCAGCTCGGCGAGGCGTGGGCATCAGGCGACAACGGCCGCGTGTACGAGCTCATCGATGGGATCGTGGCGCTCGACCCGGATCAGGGCGTCGATCTGGCGATCCGCAAGGCGGAGATCCTGCTCTATGAGCAGGGTGACGCCGCGGGCGTGATCGGGTACGTGCGCGGGCTCGCCGACGGAGCGTACTCGGACGATCACGCGACGCTGATGACGCTCGCGAGCCTGCTGAGCGGGAGCGCGGACCCGGGCGAGGAAGGGCGGTCATTGGCGATCGAGCTGGCGCAACGTGTCGTCGCTTGGCACGACGGGACGGATCCATCGTCCCTGGTGGTGCTAGCCGAGGCGCACTTTGCTGCGGGCGAGACCGAGGAGGCGATCGCCAGCGTTGACGCTGCGCTGGGCATGGTTGATCGAGCGAGCCCAGCGTGGACGGCCTACGACCTGCTTCGCGCGAGGTACGAGGCGGCGGAGCAGGAGGCCGAAGCGTCGAACGAAGGCGGATTGGGCGGCTCGGAAGGCGGCTAGCTGGGCGAGTAGCTGGAAGGCTATCTGGGCGGCTCGTTGGGGATGCCCAGCAGCCCGAACTCTGCGAGACCCGCGCCGCGGAGGCCCTGAACAACCTCGATCAAACGCCCGCTGGGGGCGTTGGTATCGACCTCAAGCAGGACCGCCAGCTCCGGTTCTTGATCACGGCGTTGTGTCAACGCGTCGATCAGTTCGGGCCAGGGCATCGGTGAGCCGTCCAGGGCCACGGAGCCGTCGGCGGCGACCGCGACGACCACGGCAACGCCGGGCTGCGGCGCCTGCTCCGCGCCCTCGACGACGGGCAGCTCCACGCCGAGCACATCGGCCTGGACCATGAGCAGCATGGCGAACGCGAAAAACGTGAGCAGCAAAAAGACGACATCGAGGAGCGGCATCAGCTCGAGCCGGGGCATCTCGACGGTCTGTCTGGGCGTACGCCGCACGTGGATAGGCTATCCGGACACTGCGGCATGCGGCGAACTGTCTCGCCTTGACCGTTGACCGCTGCGGGTGGGCTCGCGACGATGCATCGGAAGCCGCGCGAATGGCTTCCGGAAAGGGGGCGGCCGTGCTGGTTCGGATGAAGCTCTCGCGGATCCTGATCCGTGAGCTGACGGACTACCAGCTGATCGAGCTGCGCGAGGCCCTGGAGGCCGATCAGGCCGGCACGCGCGAGCCCCGATCCTTCCCGATCGTGATCGGTCTGCCTGAGGCGCAGGCGATCGAGCGCCGGCTGCAGGGCACACCGCTGACCAGACCGCAGACGCATGACCTGCTGGCGAACGTCATCGAATCGATGGGCGGCCGGATCGAACGGATCGCGATCACGAGCCTTTCCGGGCACACGTTCTTCGCGGAATTGACCGTCGGTCTCGAATCGGGCGAGTCGCTGGGGATCGACTGCCGGCCGAGCGACGCGATCGCGCTGGGGGTGGCGACGTCGGCGCCGATCTTCGTGGAGGAGACCGTGCTCGAGTCCGCGAGCCGGGAGGACGCGTGAGCACAGGGCCGGAGCGTGAGCCTTGGCGCTTGCCGTACTCGACGGCGGATGTGCCCGGTATCGGCGGCCGGATCAAGGAGCGCCCCGAGGACTTCCTCGTCGAGGAGCTGCCGCTTTACGAGCCGTGTGGCGAGGGCGAGCATGTGTATCTTTTTCTCGAGAAGCGGTCGATGGGCACACCGGAGCTGGTGGCGCTGCTCGCGGAGCACTTCGGCGTGGAACGCCGCGCGATCGGAACGGCCGGGCTGAAGGACTCGGACGCCGTGACGCGCCAGCACGTCAGCGTGCACCTGCCGGGCGTCGATGAGGCCTCATTCGGAACGCTTCGGGATGAACGCGTCGCGGTACTGTGGGTCGATCGGCATACCAACAAGCTTCGGACCGGGCACCTGAGCGGGAACCGGTTCGTGATCCGGATCCGTGGGGTATCGATGCCCGATGTGCTTCGGGCGCGGGCTGTGCTGGGGGCGTTGGAGCGGAGCGGCGTGCCGAACGCATTCGGACCGCAGCGTTTCGGGGCCAAGGGCGACAACCACCGCGCTGGGTATGCGGTGGTGCGGGGTCGGCGGAAGACCCCCGCTGGCAGCAAGAAGCGGCTTCTGGTCAGCGCGTGGCAGTCATCGGTGTTCAACGCGGTGCTGGCGGAGCGGATGGCAAGCGGGACGCTGGATGCGATCGAGACGGGCGACCTCGCCTTTGTGCATGCGTCCGGTGCGGTGTTCGCCGTGCAGGCCGAGGGACTCGATGAGACCCGCTCGCGTGCGGCTGCGTTCGATGTAAGCCCGAGCGGTCCGTTGTGGGGCACCTCGATGACACGTGCGTCGGGGAAGATCGATGCGGCCGAGGTCGCGGCGCTGGCGGCGTGGGAACTGGAACCGGAGGACCTCGCGGCGTCGCCCGAAGCGAAGCTGCTGCCCGGTGCCCGACGGCCGCTGCGCGTACCGCTCGCCGACATCGACCTTGAAGGCGGGATCGATGAGCACGGCGGCTACGTCAAGATCGCCTTCGACCTGCCGGCGGGTTCGTACGCCACCAGCGTGGTGCGCGAGGTCTGCAAAACAGACGCGTTTTAACGGTCAGGTGTCCACGAGATCGATCGCGACGTCCAGCTCACGAACCGTCGGGGGTAGGCACTCGGTCTCGGTACACAGCTGATACCAGACCGCGAGCACCGGGCGTGTCGGGCTGAGGCCCTCGGGCGCTTCGCGACGCTCGAGCATGACAGTGATGTCCACCTCACCGTGGAGCACACGGGCGGGCCGATCGAAGCCTGGCAGATCCAAAGGGTCCCCAGATGGGTAATCAGCGAAGACGGCCACACCCGACTCTGCCAAGACATCGATGCGCAGGGCCTGTACGAGATCGTCGGCATCGCTGGAAGGCACGATGATGTGATGCCCTTCCGGTATCACGAGTCGCACGTCGATCGCTGCCGGGGCTTCGGTGGTGAGTTGGACGCGCTCGCTGTCGGCGTAGATGGCGATCTCGGGAAGCTCCTCGGCAGGGGGTACCTGGTCCGGCATGGGCGCTTCGATGCCCTGCGATCGGAGCGAACCTTCAACGTCTCGGCCTTGCCGTATCAGCTCGTAGAGCGTTCGCACGCTGTTGACGGTCGCGACCGGCGATTCGGCGATGCGTCCGGAGAGCGCGACGAGGATCCGCTGGGCTTCGTCGAGCCATCGCTGGTTGGCAGTGGCATCGGCGAGCAGGACGAGCGCGCGGAGCAGGTGCGAGGCGCCGCTGGGCATGGCGCCGTCGTACGTGGATCCGCCGCGAACAAAGAGATCGGCCGCATCCGCGGGCGAATCGAACGGGCGGCTGTTCTCCGGATCGACGAACCTGTCGAGGGCACCCACGATGATGCGTTCTGCTGTCTCTAGCGAATCGCCGGGCTCGGTGCCGAGTGAACGCGATACCTGCCAGAGGCGGATCAGGCCGATCGCAACGCAGGCGGCATCTTCAAGAAATCCGGCTGTATCGGTGACGCCCGCACGGGTCGACCGGCGGACATGGAGCGACAACGCGGACGGGCCGTTTTCGACCAGCTCGCGCCTGACGAATTCTGCTGCGATGGCCGCGGCCTGAAGCGTGTCACTATCACGGGTCAGCTCGGCGACATCGGCGAGCGCGGCGATGGCGAGTCCGTTCCACGACGCGATGGCCTTGTCGTCGATCGTCGGCTGGGGTCGTCGGCGTCGAAGCTCGAGCAAACGCTGCGAGACGCGATCGACGCGTGCGAGGTAGGCATCCGGCTCGAGACCGAGGCGGTTTGCGGCGGCGTCGGGCCGCTCCCGGAGCCGGAGGACATGCCTGGGTGCGTCGTCGGGATGGTGCGGGTCCTGCAAGTTGGGTTCGGCGTCGAGGCCGAAACAGTCGATGGCGAACTGGGCGTCGTCATCGTCGAGGACAGCGCGGACCTCATCCGGGCTCCAGAGGCAGTGCTGGCCCTCGCGGGCGTTGACCTCTGCGTCGATGGCACTGGCGAAGCCGCCGCCGGGCAGGGTCATCGCTCGCCGGATCCACTCGGCGGTTCGCAGCGCGGTCCGTGTGTATTGATCGTCGCTGTAGAGCCGGGCCGCGGCGGCGTAGGTCGAGGCAAGCTGAGCGTTGTCGTAGAGCATCTTCTCGAAGTGTGGCACTGTCCAGGTCGCGTCGACGCTGTAGCGATGGAAGCCCGCCGCGAGCTGGTCGTGCATGCCTCCGATCATCATCTGGTCGAGGGTGAGGCGTGCAACCCTATCGATAGCCTGCCTGGTTGGTCCGTCGGCGTCGCGGCGGACGTCGAGGAGCAGATCGAGATAGACCGGCTGGGGAAACTTCGGCGCGTGCGAGAAGCCGCCGAGGTTGTCGTCCGCGATGCGCAGGAGTGTGCCAACGGTCTGCTGGACGGTTTCGGCGCCGATGATGGCCCCGGCAGGTGTGCTGCCGAGCTGCTCGGTGACGGCGTCCGCAACGGCTGTTGCTTGCTTGAGCACCTTGTCACGGTCGTCGCGCCAGGCCTCCGACATCGCGGTCAGCACCTGCTCGAATGACGGCAGGTTGTGTCTGGATACTGGCGGGAAATAGGTGCCGCAATAGAAGGGCCGGAGCGCGCCGGGCTCGAGGAAGACGCTCATGGGCCATCCGCCGTGTCCGGTCATGATCTGCGTGGCGGCCATGTAGAGGTCGTCGACATCGGGGCGCTGCTCGCGGTCGAGCTTGATGCAGACAAACCGGTCGTTCATGACGGCAGCGGTCGCCTCGGACTCGAAGCTCTCTCGCTCCATAACGTGGCACCAGTAGCAGGTGGCATATCCGACGGAGAGGAAGATCGGCACGTCGCGCTCGCGGGCGGCTTGGAAGGCCTCATCCCCCCACTCGTACCAGTCGACGGGGTTGTGGGCGTGCTGCAGGAGGTACGGGCTGCTGGCGCTGGCGAGACGATTGGCGGGTCGATCCGGAGCGTGGGTCATGCGTGACGGTAGCGTGCCCGGCCGTGGGCGTGCCGGGCGCGGCCGCCCATCGGTTCGACCTGCATCGCGCGGAGCATCAGCGTCGATCGCTTCGGGTCCTCGCTCGGCTGGAGCGGATCCTCGTCGAGGCCGCGGATGGTGTTGGCGCACGCGGCCAGCACAGCATCGACGGGGAGTTCTCCGAGCGTAAGCCTCGCAACTCCGGCAAGGACACGCGGCTCGTCCGGATCGACGCTGCGGGTCAGATCTGGCTCCTGCCTGCTGAATGCGGCCTGATAGGTCTCCGCCGCGGCCCGGATCGCATCGGGGCGCCAGGCTTCTGTGGCGTCGCGGAGGGCGTCGAGCTCATCTGCTAGGTCCGCGCGGACAGCGAGCAGGCGCTGACCGCTGGCCTGAGACAGATACGGGATCGCGATGCGGACGATCGGCCTCAGCATCGCAGACTCGGCGCGGGACGCGAGGGAGGACGGGCCTTCACGCGCAGCGATGAAGCCCTGCTCGGCGGCGAGTCGATCCAGGCCGGCGGCGACTGGGATGCCGAACGCCGGGTCGGGCCCAGACTTGAGCAGATCGGCCGCGAAGTGTCCGAGCATGGCGTCGTCATCGCGGCTGTGCACACCAGGAACCAGCGGTCGCAGCGGCGCAAAGGCATCCTCCGATTCGATCATCGACTCGCAACGACGCACGGCCGCGGCCGCATCGGATCCCGATGACTGAGCGTCGATGACCCCTGCGTGCCAGAGCGGGATCGACCAGGACCACGCTTCGAGCAGCGTGCCGTAGATCGGCGTGACCGCGACGGCCTCACCGAGCGCCGCGAGGGAGCCGTGGTTGCCGGGTGCCGGCAGCACGGTGCGGACATGATCGGCCAGCAGCAGCGCGAGCATCGCGGATGGGTGCTGGGCGGTCAACGCGTAGGGCGAGAGGCAGACGATCACGACGCTAATTCCCTCCGGCATCGCTCTCTGCGGTGCTCTCGGCCTCGACAGCCTTCTCAAGCCAGCTGACGATACCCGGCGCTCTGAGCATGACGCTGGCGAAGACCAGCTCGTGCCCCACCGGCACCGTCCACCGCTCGGGTCGCCCGAGCTTCTCCCAGAGCAGGTCACCTGTCGCAGCGGGGACGGCACGATCGGCCGATGCGTGGACCATCAGCAAGGGGCGGTCGCTGATGCTCGGCGCTACGTGGTAGCCGTCGAGCGTGCTGTGCTGCAGGTAGGCGTCTTCGAGGCGCCGAACGGTGTCTTCAGGCATCGCGGGATCCACCGAGATGCGCACCGCGTCGATCCAGTCGGCGTAGCTGCTCTCGCGAGCGATGCGCAGGGCGTGGCACCCGCCCGCGATAAGGACCGCTGCGTCGTAACCCTCCGAGCCGTCGCGTTCGTCCCAGGCGATCACAGCAGGGAGCATGATCGCCGATCCGCTCATCGCGATCGCGACGCGTGGCAAGCCGCCAAGCGACGGATAGGTTTCGATGGCATCGCGGACCGCGGCTCGGACTGCGTAGGCACATTCGGCGTTGCGATCGTCAAGCTCGACAGCCGCACGCCGCGCGGCGCTGTTGATCGATGCTTCGCTGTCGACGGAAATCGGAAGGCGCTCTGTCGTTCGCGACGACGGCGCGAGCATCCGCAGTGAGGCCCAGCCGCGTTCCAAGAGCAGGCTATCGAGGCGGTCAACGACGTCTTCTGGGGTGCCGAACATGCCTGGAAGAACGACGGCGAGGCCTCGCGGTTCGCTCGCCGGCAGGGTGAGCCGGAACCAGGTCCGCTGGATGTTGGCGATGCGTGCCGTGCCGCTGCCGTCTTGGGTAACGGGATCTCTCGCCGACAGAAAGATGCTGTAGCGTGCGTCAGCGGTCGGCGTGTCTCCGTCGTCGGTAGGCACGACGATATAGGACCTGGCCTGTTCGAATGACAGCCCGACATCGCGATGGCCGACCTCCTCAGCGATAGCGTCGGCGAGAGGGCCCAGGGCTTCCATGGTCTCACGGTCGCCCTCGATCGCCATGCCCAGCGGCACGCGGTAGCCCACCCAGCCGCGTGTGTCGGTCGGGAGCAGGTGGAGGTGGCCGCGGTCGGGAAGCGATCGCTGACCGAGCCGCTCGGGCCAGACGAAGTTGTGCGTGGGGCTCGCGTCGGCATCGGCAGAACCGGGCGTCTGGGTCGCGGGGGTTCGGCTCAAGCAGCTCGCAAGCACCAGCGCCGCCGCCAGGAGTGTGGATGACAACGCGGCTCGTGCTCGGCGGGCGTGCATCATCCCGCGTACCCGTTCGGGTGCGCTTTGAGCCAGTCCCAGGCCGTGCGGACGATCTCGTCGAGATCGGTGAAGCGGGCGGACCAGCCGAGTTCTTCCTCGATGCGCGAAGGATCCGCAAACAGGGCAGCGGGGTCACCGGGGCGGCGATCGGCCTCGACAACTTCGAATGACGCACCCGAGACCCGGCGTACAGATTCGATGACCTCACGCACTGTGTAGCCGCGCCCGATCCCGAGATTGTACCGCCGTTCATCACCCGGCTGGAGCGCATCGAGCACCGCGATGTGCGCCTCGACGAGGTCGCAGACGTGCACGTAATCGCGGATGCAGGTGCCGTCGTGCGTGTCGTAATCGGTGCCGAAGATGGAGATGGACGCTCGGCGTCCGAGAGCGGCCTGGATGACGACGGGGATGAGGTGGGTCTCCGGCTCGTGGTCCTCGCCGAGCAGGCCGTCGGGATCGGCCCCTGCCACATTGAAGTAGCGGAGGGCGGCATAGCCGAAGCGTTTGCCGTTCATGCGGCATGCCTCGGCGTAGTCGCGGAGGATGTGCTCGACGTGGAGCTTGCTGACGCCGTACGGGCTGACCGGTGCCTGGGGCGTCTGCTCGTCCATGGGGACTCGGGGCGGCTCGCCGTACGTTGCACAGGTCGAGCTGAACACGAAGCGTTCGACGCCGACGTCGTCGCACGCCTCGAGAAGCCCCAGCGCGCTGGCGGTGTTGGCGCGGTAGTAGCGCAGGGGTTCGGTGACGGACTCGCCGACGTAGGCGAGCGCAGCGAAGTGCATGACGGTGTCCACGCCCTCGTCACGCATGACGCCGGCGAGGCGTTTGCGTTCGCCGGTATCGGCCTGGACGAAGGTGAGCCGTCCGTCGGCGATGGGTATAAGAGCGTCGATGGCTTCGCGGTGGCCGCGGACGAGCGAGTCGACGGCGATGACGCGCCGACCGGTCTCGAGCAGCCGCTTGACCGCGTGCGAGCCGATGTAGCCCGCGCCGCCGGATACCATCACCGCCATGACCACGCCTCCGACCGACAACGAACCCCACGCCTCGAACGCCGAGGCTGAACTGGGCGATGATACAGGCACGGGAGGCCGCACGCCGTCCAGGGAGCGGCTACCTGTGCTAACCGTGGGCGATGGCGCACGGGCAGCGCTCGGCGGCGCATTGATGGGCATTGCGAACCTTGTGCCGGGGATCTCCGGCGGGACGATGCTCGTGGCGACGGGCATCTACACACGATTCATCGAAGCCATCGCGGATGTGACGCGCCTGCGCCTTCGACCGGCGTCGATCGCGTTGCTGGTCGTCGTGGGAGTGTCGGCCGGCGTGGCGATCGTGGCGCTCGCTGGGGTGATCGCAACGGCGCTCATCGGGTTCCGCTGGGGCATGTTCAGCCTGTTCATCGGCCTGACGCTCGGCGGGGCGCCGCTGCTGTTGGGCATGATCCGCAAGGCCAAGGGTGGCTTTGGGCCGCCCGCTGTGGTCGGGCTGGTCATTGGGCTGGTCGTCATGGCCGGCCTCGTTTTGCTGCAAGCGCTCGGCGGCGGGGGCGGTGGTTCACGCGGTGATTCGTACGTCATGCTCGCGGTTGGCGGGGCTGCGGCCGCGAGCGCGATGATCCTGCCAGGGGTCAGCGGCGCGTACCTGCTGCTGCTGCTCGGCCTTTACGACACGATCATCAACGCCATCAAGGTCTTCGCTCGAGCGGCGATCGATCGGGATATCGACGCGGCGCTGGGAGAGCTCGGCGTGATCGTGCCGGTGGGTATCGGCGTGGTCGTGGGCGTCGTCGGCGTGAGCAACCTGCTCAAATTCCTGCTGCGGCGGTACGAGCGGCAGACGCTCGGCGCGCTGCTCGGCCTGCTGATCGCCGCCCCGCTCGGGCTGTACCCCTTCCGCGAGGGCATCCCGCCGGAGGTCGGCGAGACGATCCGTGGCGAGGTGGTGACCGCTGAGATGATCGATGCAAACGAGATCGATCCGAAGGATTGGCGGCAGGCGACGTTCACGCCCACTGCGGGTCACGTCGCGGGCTCGGCGGGACTGATCGTCTTGGGCGTCGCCGCCACGCTGGGCATCGCGCGGCTCGGACGGGAGCGGCCGACGGGCTAGGCGCGCGGTGCATTCCTGGCCCAGCCGCCCAGCTTGTCGCGTTTCGCTCGCATGACGAGCACGATGGTCACGGTGCCGGCGACCACCATCGCGGCGCTGAGCCACTGGCCGCGCGACAGCCCGAGCGGCTGCGGCACGGCGAAGTGGGCGTCGGGCAGCCGCACGAACTCCGTCGCGATGCGGACGATGCCGTAGGCGATCAGGAAGGCGCCCGTGATGACGCCCGGCCGCGTCGGCTTGCGAGCGATCAACCAGAGGACCGCGAGCACGAGCAGGCCTTCTGTTACCGCCTGGTAGAGCTGCGATGGGTGACGGGCGGACACGAGCGGTGCAAGCTGCTCGCTCAGACCGGGGGCCCCGCTGCGGAGCTGCGTGAGCGCCGTCTCGAGCCCGGCCTCGAGCGGCTGGTCCGGTAGGCGGTACTGATCCGCGAGCCGGACCAGCTCGGATTCCTGCGCCTCGGTACGCAGGCCCAGATCGTACTCGGTCCAGAGCTCCTGCGGGTAGCGGACGGACCACCACGGCGCGGCCTCGCCGGGGCGGGCAACGACCTTGCCGAGCAGCTCGCCGTTGATGAAATTGGCGAGCCTGCCCAAGAAGAGCCCGGGCGGCGCGATGAGCACCAGCATGTCCGCGACGTGCAGGAGAGGGACGCGCGGCAGCTGTGGCCGAGCGCGGCGGATCATGCGCGCGATCCATATGCCTGCAACGAGCACACCGAGCATGCCGCCGTGCGAAGCCATCCCGCCCCGGTTGGTTGCGAGCAGGCCCCAGAACGGCGGATCCGCTGTGAACGTCCATAAGAGCGAGGGCTGATAGAACGCGACGTACCCCAAGCGTCCGCCCACGAACACGCCAGCCGCAGCGATCATTACGGCATCGAGGGCCCGATCGGACGGCAGCAGGACGGCGCCACGCTTCGCGAGCCAGCGGAGCAGCAGCCACCCGATGGCGAAGCCGGCGATATAGCTCAGGCCGTACCAGCCGATCCCAAGGTTCGCCGAGAACCGCACGAGGTACGGGTCGAGGTCGTGGAGCCAGGCCGCGAGCGTTGGCATGACAGGGGCGATCATGCCCCTGGCTCCGCAGGGACTTCGATGCCGAAGAATCGCGATGTATTTGCGTTGATCGCGCTGTGGAAAACCTCCCAGGGCTCGCTCCGCAACTCGGCGAGGAAACGAGCGGTCAGCGCGGTCATCCATGGACGACACGGGCGCTCACCCCGCTTGGGCTCGGGCGCGAGGTAGGGCGCATCGGTCTCGCACATGATGCGATCGATGGGGACGGTCCGAGCGGCGGCTTGGACGTCTTTGGCGTTGCGATAGGTCACCACGCCTGTGAACGAGAGCATGGCCCCGAAGTCGAGCACGGCCGATGCATCATCGGGCGCACCCGTGAAGCAGTGGAACACGAACCGGTCTCCGGGGATCGCCGAGGCTCGAAGGATCGGCAGCAGGTCGCTGAAGGCCTCGCGGCAGTGGATGACCACAGGCTTGGCCAGGCCCGGCTCGCCGGATTCGGTCGTAGCGGCTTCGATGCGTGCCAGCTGTTCGGCGAGGACCGCGAGCTGGGCCGCCTGGGAAGGCTGGTCGTAGTGCTGATCCAGCCCGAGTTCGCCCCACGCGGCGCACCGGGGCGATCGAGCGCAGCGGACGACCGTCTCCCAATCGTGCGGGCCGCGGTCGGCATAGAGCGGGTGGACGCCGGAAGTGCACCAGACGTTCGAGTGCGACTCTGCCATCGACAGAGCATCCACGCAGTCGCTGCTGGTTGTGCTGACCGTGATGCACCCAGCGACGCCCGCTTCGGCCGCTCGCGCGAGCTCCCCGTCCGGGTCGCTCCGGAAGTCGGGGAAGGTCAGGTGGCAGTGCGTATCGATCATGCCCGCGCAGGGTACGCAGCCGGCGTGGCCAGCCGCGGTAGGATGGGGTATGACAAGGCTCCGATCGCTGCTGGTACTTTCCGCCGCCGCACTCGCCACGCTCTGGCTGTCGACGGCTGTTTCCGCGCAGGCCGATGGGTCGGTCGATGAGGCGTACTACGTCATGAAGCTGGGCGGCCAGCGTGCGGGATGGATGCGCGAATCGACCACCCGTGCCGATGGCACCATCACCAGCGCCGCCGAGGTCGTCTTCAAGATCGGAAGGGGCGCGACGTCGGTCTCGCTACGGATCGAGACGGAATTTGTCGAAACCACGGGCGGCGAGCCTGTCTCGATGCGGTCGCTGCAGCAGATGGGCACGGCCCCGATCGAGACCAGCTATGCGTTCGACGGCGAGACCGTCCGGATCACAACACGGCAGTCGGGCCGGGAAACCACCGCGGAGCAGCCCGCGCCGGCGGGGGACTGGGTGACGCCCGCTCGCGCCGATCACATGCTGCGCGAGGCCCTGGCAAGCGGCGCTCCCATCCCGAGCATCACATCCCTCGACCCGACATACGGACTGACGCCGCTGACCTCCAATCGCACGAACGCGGAACCGGCCGTAGTGGAGGTCTTCGGGAAGACGGTTCCCGCGACGCGTGTCGAGACGGAGCTGTCGATCGCGCCGGGCATGCCAAGCGTCGAGTATCTCGACGCCGATGGCCGGCTGGTGCGGTCGACGACACGGATCGGTGGTATGGAGATCGTGGTGCTCGCCGCGGACCGGGACCTGGCGCTCGCCGAGATCGAAGCCCCGGAGATCATGCGTTCGACGTTTGTGCAGCCGAGCCGGAAGATCGCCGATCCACGCTCGCTCCGGCGTGCGTCATACACGCTTTCTGTTCCGGACGGGCGGATCGAGGATCTCTACAACTCGCCGCAGCATCAGATCGAGCGGCTGGACGAGCGTCGGCTGCGGCTGACGGTGGATCTCGATGCGCCCCCAGCGCGATCGCCTGAACCCGGGCCGAGCCATCTCGAAGCAAGCGCGATGATCGACCGCGACGACGAGGCCGTGCGCGCGATGCTCGGGCGGTCTGCCCTTCGCGATGGTGCGTCGCAGGCTGCCCGCGCGGAAGGGCTCCGGCGGTTCGTCCACCGATCGATCAGCCAGAAGTCGCTGGATGTCGGGTTCGCGTCGGCCTCGGAGGTTGCGCGCTCGGGCGTGGGCGACTGCACAGAGCACGCGGTGCTGCTCGCGGCGCTGCTTCGCGCCGACGGCATCCCGTCGCGTGTGGTGAGCGGGCTGGTCTACGCCCAGGACTTCGCCGGGGCGCAGGAGATCTTCGGGTACCACATGTGGACGCAGGCCTGGATCGACGGGCCGGACGGCCCTGGCTGGATAGACCTCGACGCGACGATGCCCAACGCCGCCCCCACCGACGCAACCCATATCGCCATTAGCGCCACCGACATGTCTGGCAACGACAGCTTCAACGCGATGCTTACGCTCGCACCGCTGCTCGGAAGGCTCGAGATCGAGGTCGTCGAGACCGGCCTGGCCGGCGGGCACTAGATCCGACGCGGTGTTGCAGAGCCGACGAGCCGGATCGGCTCGGTGTCGACACGCTCCTCGACGGAGGTCGCGTCGAGATCATCGTTCGGACGGATCAGCAGGTCGATCGTCGCACGCTCGAGCCGCGGGCCGACGTCGTATTCCAGCGTGAAGCTGGCTTGCTCGATGTTCGGCAGGATCATGTACTCCTCCGGATCTCCCAGGCTCGCGCCTGTATCGTCGAAACGGAAGATCATGAGCCAGAGGCTGCCGAACTCGTCCTGTTGTTCGGTATCGCGGAACTCGATGCGTGTGACCTCGCGGTCGCCGGTGTCCGCATCGACCTCAGACAGGAACTCGATCGATTCCGAGACGAACGGGTTCTGCGCCGGATCGAGCACATCCTCGGGGAACGGGCCGAACTCCTCGCCGGTCCGGATCATTGCGATCATGCGGTGGATCATGAGCCGGCTGACGACATGCGTGGATGCCGAATCGGTGGTGGCCTTGTAGCCGCGGAACGAGGCATCGATCGCGACGAGCGCACTGGTCAGCACGACGCTGACGATCGTGAGCGCGAGCAGCAGCTCGGCGATGCTGAAGCCGCGCCGTGCCGCGGCGCGCGGGCGGTGGTTCATCGCTTGCCTTCCTCATAGGTGCCCCGCAGCGGATCCGCAGTAAGCGGGAGCATCAGGCCATCGGGCAGGGTCATCTCGGGATCAAACGTGATGTCGATCCGGCCGTAGCCCCAGAAGGGCACGGGAACGGCGCCGGCCGCGAGCTGATCGGCCGATGGCGTCGAATCGGGGCCGAGATCGGCGATACCGTCGAAATCCAGGTCCCAGCCGACGATCGGTACACCATTGACCACAGGCAGCGTCGAGGGATCCAGCGATTCGGCGTCGCCGTCTTCCGGGCCGAAATAGCCGAGAGACGTGTTAAAGTCCGCCGGGTTCCCGATCGGCTGGCCGAACGGATCGACCATGGGCGATGCTCCTGGGGTCGGAGCGAATGTCAGCAGGAGCGCACCCTCGATGCTCGTGTTGCCCCGAGCGTCAAGCACACCGGCAACGATCGCGCCTTCCAGCCGCACATTCTGATCCGTCGGGCTGTTGAACGTCCCGATATCGATCGAGTAATTCGGCGCCATCAGCGAGCTCTTGGCGATCTCGTCGAGGTCACCGGCCTCGGGGTTCAGCTCCGAGTTATCCGGCTCATCGGGGTGGACCGATGTGAAGCGCGTAGCGCCGGTGAACTGGATCTTGTTCCGCACGTGCGTGTAGTTGTCCGGTACGTCGGTCACAAACGAGCCAACGATCAGGCAATCGTGCAGCCGCAGGTTGTTCGAGTACTGCGTCGTAAAGCGGTCGGAACCGGTCATCGTTGTGCCGTTGACCACCGGCGGATCCGGGAAGTCATCGTAGTTCAGCGGGCCATCGGTCACATTGCCCGTGGTGTAACGGTCGAAGTCGGACTTATCCAGCGGGTCATCAATGGGCGCCGGCGGAGAGATCCCGTCAGACTCCATCTTGCCATAGAGCGACCAGTT
This sequence comes from Planctomycetota bacterium, assembly GCA_039187315.1. Classification (GTDB taxonomy): domain Bacteria; phylum Planctomycetota; class Phycisphaerae; order Phycisphaerales; family UBA1924; genus JANQQZ01. The sequence goes on from JBCCZQ010000008.1 coordinate 52,099, forward strand.
GACATGAGAATTGTCGCCGTAGGCGCGGACATGGGTCACACCCACGAATGTGCAATTAAAGAAGAGCCCGTTGACGCCCTCGGGGATCACGACATCGCGGAAGACCATGTTCTCGAAGACAGGCCGGTAGTACCAGTCGGTCGGAATCGGTGCCGCGAAGGGTGTCGGCTCGAAGTACGCCGAGAGGTAGTTGTCCGGCAGGCCATCGCCATCGGTATCGGGGTCAAGCCGCCGGAAACGGGGCCCGCTGTCACCGTTGGCACCCGCCTCGATGTAGGTCAGCAGTTCGCTCTGGCTGACGCCGAGGTTCTCGGCGACCTGCTGCCAGAACGGTCCACCGTCAGCCGCCAGATAGAGCGCATTCTGGTCCGTCTCAAAGCTGTCCGAAAGGATCGATGGCAGCACGTCCTCAGGAGCCTCGAACAGCAGCGGGACGCCTCCCTCGCCAGCGCCAGCGATCGCGCCTCGCATCTGCTCAAAGATATCGCCCTGACCTGCGGACCACGCCTGCGCGCTGACCGAGAGGGCAAGCTGCCCGTTGATCTTTGTGTAGCGGTCGCGGTAGTCGAGGAAACCGTCGCGGTAGCCGAGGATCTGGTCCGCGGGCCCGCCGTAGAACGGGTCGATATCGAGCACATCCTCGCTCGCCGGGTCCCAGATGCCGTCGCCGTCGAGATCGAGAAAGCCTGTGATACCGTTCTCGTTGCGGTCTGGGTTCGACGCATCGATCAGGAACGCCAGATCGGTATCGAGCGCGAACTCTGGGGATTCGAGTGCCGCGGGGGTCCCGTCGGCGGGCCAACCGCCGATGGCGACCCGCCCGTCGCCGTTGGAGTCAAAGTGCGAGATGAACACGTCGAACTCGTCGACGAAACCATCGAGCGTGACATCGCCGAAAGCGCCGTCACCGATGCCGTTGCCGTCGTAGTCGAGCGTATCGAGCAGCGGCTGCGTGGTATCACCGCCAACGTGCAGGCCGGCCTGCTCGACGGGGTGCCCGACGCGAAGGCGGTTGTCGCCGTCAACATCGTGCAGAGCCAGGTTCTGGAACAGGTCGTCAAGCTTCGTATCTAGGGCGGCATCGATCCCGAAGAAGTCCGAACGGATGACGACCGGATCGCCGTTCTCTACATCGACCTGGTCATAGCGCGTGCCCAGGTCGCCGTCGATATGAACGTTCTTGCCGATCAGGATGCGGCTCTGGCTGACGATGGCGTTGTCGACGGACTTGAGTAGGCGGAAGTCCTGGCTGATCACACGACGGATAGGACGGCCAGGACGAGTCGGATCGAAGTCGTAGCCGGTCACGATCGCGCGAACGTCCTGACCGTTGGCCAGCGGCGCATAAGTAATCTGGAAGGCGGTCGGGAACTCGTCGCCGTCCTCCACGGCGTTCAGCGGCATGGCCGGTGTCGTGACCCATCCGTTGGCGGCGTACTCGCCGTCGGCCTCGGAGGGCGCGGGCCCGATGATCGCGGCGTCGATGCCGTCGAGCTCCACAAAGCCCGTGTCAGCGCCGTGGCGGTAGGCCAGCGCTTCGGCGATGCCCGAGGGCAGTCCGGGCTCGGCGTGCCCTGTTGGCGGCGCAAGAACAACGACATCGCCGTCGCCGCCTGTGAACGTGCCGTTCCAGAGCCGTTCGCCGAGCGTGCTGTCGATCTCGCTGCGGCTGACCACAAACCGGCCAGTGGCTTCTTCAAGCCGCTGCTGCGCGACTAGCATCCCCGTCTCCGCGGATTGCATCGCCCGCATGACGTGGAGGTGGGTCGCGGCGTTACGCAGATTGCCCTGGGTCACGGTGCCCATCGCGGCTGCCAGCGCACCGACGAGGATCGCCAGCATCATCGCGAGCACGCTGGAGATGCCGCGTCGCGATCCGCCGATAGGCACCCCGGCGCGCCGCTGCCGCGCACGCTCGCCGCGCGTTGTTCCAAGGTTCCGCTTCATGAAGTCCCGCATGCGTCGTGCCATCTCGACCTCCGACTCGTGATCTACCCCGACGCCGCCTTCTATTCCACAATCAGACCCTTCGCGCTACGGCACGATCCAACTCACCGTCGTGATCGGCAACGGCTCCGGATCGAAGAAGTCCTGATACGACACCGTCACCGTGACGCGGAGCGGGAACTCATCGATTTCAATGTCCGTTTCGGAGTACGACGGCTCGCGCACGACGCTGTAATCGAACGGATCGACTTTGACAACCTCAACAGACTGCTGCCAGCCGTAGGTGAAGGTCACCCCGCTGGCGTCGTCGGTCGCGCTGAGGACGTACTGCGGGATGACGTTGCCCGCGGCGTCGATGGGGCCGGCGAACTCGTTGTTCTGCTGGTCTTCGCCGTTGAACGAGAAGACTAGGCCGTCGAGATCGTCGACGTCATCGATATCAAGCACCGTCTGCTCGCCTGGCTCGCGTCCCCAACCGACGGCGACAGATGTCCCGCCTGAAGTATCCAGACTCAGGCCTGTCACGCCGTCGTGCTTGGGCATCGAGCGGGTGAGCTCGCGCACCTCAGCCGCCAGCAGCGAGGCGGTCGCGGTGCGCGTCGACCACTGGTTCGTCCTGAAGAAGTTTTGGTAGGCGTCGAAGACCGCTGCCACCCCGACCGCGACGATCACGAGGGTCAGCATCGTCTCGAGCAGCGTGAACCCGCGCGCACGCACAGCGCTCCGACGCGGACGTTCCCTACGCGAGACGAGCAAACGGCTCATAACCCTCCTCCATCGCCGAGCCCGCTCGGCACGCCGAGTATGCGGTCTACTTGACGATCTGCGACATCTTGAAGATCGGAAGCACGATCGCCATGGCGATGAAGCCGACGACTGTGCCCATTACGATGATCATGATGGGCTCGATCATTCCGGTAACCGTCTTGATCGCCTCGCGCAGCCGGGTGTGGTAATACGTTGAGACCTCGTCGAGCACCTCGCCCAGCTTCCCGGAATCCTCGCCCGCGGCGATCATCTGGACAACGCTCTTTGGCAGCAGCGTCGTCCGCTGGAGAGGCGAGGTCACCTTTTTGCCCTGCTTGACCGATGTGTAGACGCTCTTCCACATCCCTCGGTAGAGCCGGTTGCCCGAGATATCTCCGGTGATGGCGATCGTGTCGAGCATCGGCACGCCGGCGTTGATCAGCTGGCCCATCGTCTGGAGCGAGCGGGAGATGTAGAGCGCCTTGAACATGCCCTTGAGAACCGGGAAATTCAGCTTGAGCTTGTCGAAGAAAAACCCACCAACCTCGGTCCTGGCGAAGGCGTATCCACCGCCGAATAGCAGGACCACACCCGCGAGCAGGTAGTACTTGTTCGCCACGATGAACTGGCTCAGTCCCATCAGGAACTTGGTCGCCCAGGGAAGGATCTCTTCCTTGCCGTCGAACACCACGTAGAAACGCGGCAGCACGAACGTCAGCAGGAAGATCGTGACCACCACGGCCATCGTGCCGATCACAGCGGGGTAGATCGCGGCGCCGATCACCATCCGGCGGGTTTCCATCTGCTGGCCGATGTACGCAGCGATCCGATCGAGCATGTCGCTGAACGAGCCCGACATCTCGGAAGCCCGGACCATGTTGACGTAGAGCGAACCGAACAGCTTCGGGTGCTTCTGGAGTGCCTCTGAGAACTGCTTTCCGCTCTCGACATCCTGCTTGAGACCCAGCACGATCCTGCGGAACGTCGGGTGCTCGGTCTGGTCGGCGATGCCGTCGAGCGCTGAGCGCAGGTTGATGCCCGCGCGCATCATGACCGCGAGCTGGGTCGTGAAGTCGAGCACGTGCTTGGTTTTGGGCTTACCGGCGTTGAGCTCGGATAGCTTGGACTTGAGCTTGTCGCGGTCGATACCGATCGAGGCCGGCTGCACGCTTATCACGCGCAGGCCCTGGCCCCGGAGCATGGTGGCGGCCGCCTCGATGCTCTCCGACGAGACCACGCCGGACTGCACCTGCCCGCCGCCGTCTTTGACCTGATACTTGTAGCTGGGCATACGTCCCCCGTGTTCGTCAGGTCATCAGGCCGCGAGTTCGCGCTCGAGCTTGTCCGGATACGCGGCCTGGGCGATCGCGTCGTCCCGGCCGATCATGCCGTTGAAGTACAGCTCCGCGATCGAGCTGTCCAGGCTCTGCATGCCCAGGGCTCGGCTCGTCTCGATGACGTTCGGGATCTCGAACGTCCGCGCCTCGCGGATCAGGTTCCGAACGGCCGGCGTCGCCAGCAGGATCTCCACGCCGGGCACCATGCCCGGGCGGTCGATCCGCGTGAACAGGGTCTGCGACACGACCGCCTGCAGCGTGTTCGCGAGCATCGCCCGGATCTGGTTCTGCTGGTTCGCCGGGTACATATCGATGATCCGCTCGACCGTCTGCGAGGCGTTGACGGTGTGCAGCGTCGAGAAGACAAGGTGGCCGGTCTCAGCGGCCGTGATCGCAAGAGCGGTGGTGTCCAGGTCACGCATCTCACCGACGAGGATGATGTCCGGGTCCTGACGCAGCGCGTGCTTGAGGCCAGAGGCGAACGTCGGCATGTCGGCGCCGAGCTCGCGCTGTTCGATCACGGACTTATCGCTCTCGAAGACGTACTCGACCGGATCCTCAAGCGTGATGATGTGCTTCCTGTACCGCTGATTCATCGCCTGGATCATCGCCGCAAGCGAGGTCGTCTTGCCCGATCCGGTATCTCCCGTGACAAGCACGAGCCCGCGCGGCAAATAGGTCAGCCTGGCGATCACATCGGGCAGATTCAGGCTCGTCAGCGGCGGGACCTCGGTCTTGATCACACGCAGCGCGAAGCCCATCATCCCACGCTGCATGTGCGCGTTCACGCGGTATCGAGCGACGCCCTCGACCTCATAGGAGAAGTCCAAGTCGCGCGTCTTCTCGAACTCCCGAACCTGCTCTTGGCTGACCATGTGCTGGAGCAGCTTCTTGCCATCCTCGGCCGTGATGACGTCGAACTCCATCGCGGTCATGACGCGGTGGACCCGGATCATGGGCTTAAAGCCGCAGACAAGGTGGATGTCCGACGCGTCCTGATCGTGAGCTGCCTGCAGGATCCGCTTGATATCGATCACGGGTCGGCCTCCGGGGTCCGGTATCGATCGCCGACGCTCGCCTCGGCGCCGGTCGACCATCTCCCGGTCTGGCATCGGTCCGAGGGGGTCGGGCCATCACCGGACGGTGGGCCTCCCCCCCATGTCGCGTGGGCGACCCTGCCGCGTGTGCCGGCCGCGACACCTGCGCGAGCGGTCCATCGATACCGGCGGGTGGACCAACGTATCGGGACCCGTCAACCGCCGGCGACCAGCCGCTCGCGTGCTTCGACCGCAAGCCGATCCGCTCGCTCGTTGTCCGGGTGCCCGGCGTGGCCTCGGATCCAGTGGAACTCGACCTCGTGCTGAGAGACCAGCCCGTCGAGCGTCCGCCAGAGGGCTTCGTTCTTGACCGGCTGCTTCGAGGCTGTCTTCCAGCCGCGACGCTTCCAGCCCGCCAGCCAGGACTTCAGCCCATCGAGGACGTACTTCGAGTCCGAATACAGCTCCACACGCGAACGCCGTGTTAACAGCGACAGCCCCTCGATCACGGCCGTCAACTCCATGCGGTTATTCGTCGTCGAAGCCTCGGCGCCCGCTCGCTCGATCTCTTTACCAGAGCCAGGGTGCCTAAGGATCAGCCCCCAACCACCGGGCCCCGGGTTCCCCGAGCACGCGCCGTCGGTATAGAGCTCCACAACCGGAGGCGGCTCGGCGTCGCTCACCCGGTGCCCCCGCGGGCATGCGCAGATATGAGCGTCTTCGTGTGCGCCGTTTCGTAATGCTCGGCCAGGATCGACCAGTCGAACGCCTCGCTCCGGCGCTCGACGCTGTTGCGGACCGCGATACGTCCCCGACGATCGAGCCCGCAGAACTCCATCAGCCGCCAGGACAACTCGCCCGCGGCATCGTGGAAGCCCACGCCGCGCCGGTGGATCACGTGCATCCCCCACTCATCGTGATCGTCCAGGTTGGTCTGCACATAGCGGCCGAAGCCAGCAAGGTCGCTCGTGATCGCCGGCACACCCATCGCGATGCACTCCAGCGGCGTGTAGCCCCAGGGCTCGTAGGCGCTCGGGAACACCCCCACGTGGCAGCCGCGAACGAACTGCTCGTAGTCCATGCCCCACAGCGGGCTCGCCGGGCTGATGAAATCCGGGTGATACACCACCTTCACCCGGTCCTCGGCCCGATTGAGCAGACCAAGGTGCCGGATATGCTCCAGGACCGGGTCGCGGTCGCCGTCCTCGAAGACGTGCGTGGTGACATACGGCAGCTCGTGGCTCCCGAAAGCCTGCTGCGTCCGCCGATACCGCATCGCCCAGTACGCATCAACGAGCCCATCGAACTTCAGGGGCTCGCCGGCTGCGGCCGCTGGGAAGAGCCGCTCGGCGATCTGTTCCGAGATCGTCTCGCACACGCCACGCAGCTCGAAGAGCACGCCGCGCCGCTCCAGCACCGCCGGATTGAGCGACTTCGTCGGCCGCTTGCTGATGATAAAGAAGACGACCGTTGTGTCGCTCTGGGCCGCCTTGAGCTCTGCGTTCAGCCGCGCCATCGACTCGAGGCAGAGGTCGAACCCCTTGTTCCGCGGCTCGTACCGCCCGCTCGTGAACATGTAGATCGTCTTCTCGAGGTCGAACGAGTAGCTCGGGAAGAAATGACCCATGGTGAAGCGATGGATCTTGGCCTTGTACTTCGCGTGCAGCGTCTGGAACTCGTGCCCCACGTCGAAGCGGGCCATGTTCAGACCGTTGGGTGTGATCACGTCCGGCTGGCGCCCGAGCAGGTATGCGCACTCCTCGGCGGTGATCGGCGACACGGTCGTGAACACATGCGAGGCGTTGGCGCAGCTCCGCTCCATCCGATGCCGAGTCACGACGTCGAACCGGCGGCTCTCGGCATCCTCATCCACGAACGGCAGATGGTCATAGAACCTTGGATCTTCCGAGGCCAGGTACCGGCCTAACAGCGTGGCGTGGGTCGTAAACGTCAGCCCGATCGGCGCGTTGTCGTGCCGGAGCATCGGGATCGCTAGCCCGCCCATCCACTCGTGCCCGTGCAGCAGCGTCGGATGGTTGGGCGTGGCCTCCGCCGCAAGGTGCACCAGCCGGCGTACCGCGTCCGCGAACGCGATCACACCGTCAACCATCATGTCGCCAACCGCCGACGGGATCCGGTGGTGGTCCCAAAGCCGGTACTTGACCGCGTCGAGGTGCTCCGTGCCCCGCCAGTACTCGAGAAGCAGCACCAACGGGCTGCCCTCGACCAGCCATCGCCCGACATGCACACGGACGCCTTCTTCAGCGAGTCGGTCGATCACGCCACGCAGGTCTTCAGGAGGTTCGGTGGCGCTGAACTCGAGCGCCGCACGCTCCGGTTCCCAAGGCCCGATCAGGCGGTAGCGATCCCCCCACCGCTTTGTCATCGCCGCGGCCTTCGAACGGAGCACCTGGTAGATGCCGCCAATCTGGTTGCAGACCTCCCAAGCGCATTCGTACAGCACAGGCTCGGACGCAGCCGCACCCGGGTCCACCGCGGGGTCCGGCGATGAATCACGGGCCAACCCCGTATCGCCGCCGCGCGACGGCTTGGTCATGGGTGCCGTCACGGTCGGACCTTCACCGGACCCGACCTGCGGCGTCGCCGAGGACGCCGATCGACCCGGAACGTTGTGCCCC
>JBCCZQ010000009.1:0-59282 GCA_039187315.1 Planctomycetota bacterium
CCCGAAGTCACCTCGATTCAGGGGTGCCTACGGCAAGCTCGGTGACTGGGACGAAGTCGTAACAAGGTAGCCGTAGGAGAACCTGCGGCTGGATCACCTCCTTTCTAAGGGATTTCCTTAGACCCGCCAGGGTCGGGAGAAGCCCGCCAGGGCCTCGGTACGCACGATGGCGTGCCGTGATCATCTCCTGTCCGCGTGGAGCGATCCACAGCGGGATCGTCAGCGTACTCTCGTCCGTGGAATCCCCCCGCTGCCGACGTGCAGGCCTTTGGCCAGCACCGCACGCAACGGGTCACGGATAGCCGTCTCGGCAACGAGCGGCCAATGGGCAGACAAGCACTTCTTCCAGCGCCCGTGTCTCGCGACACGGGCGTTTTTTTGTCTACCTGGTTTATTGCCTGCCTGGCGGGTGCCGCAACGCGCCTGCGCGGTGCACACGCGTCGCTGTCAGGCCGCGCCCGCATCACCGGAAGGCCGGCGTGGCTTAGCCTTGGAAGCGTGCCGGACGATCTTGCCGGAATCGAGGTACATCACGTTCTCGGCGATGTTCTTCATCAGGTCGCCGACGCGCTCGAGGTCCCGCCCGACACGGTAGAGCAGCAGGCCCGCGGCCGCCTCGTCTTTGGTGCCGCCGACGATCTGAGTCGCGATTTCCTCAAAGACGATGCGGTCCAGTCTGTCGAGGGTCTTGTCGTTGCGGACGATCGAATTGGCCGCGCTCGCGTCCTCTTCCATCAGCGCGCGGAGGAGCTGGTGGCACGTGCCGGGTACGCGGTCGCCGAGCTCGCGCAGGCTGGTCGGGAACCGTGGCACAACGGTGAGCGATGCGAGGCGCATGACCACCTTAGCGATCGAGCACGCGTGATCGGCGACCCGCTCGACATCGTGGTTGACCTTGACCATGGTGGTCAGGATCCGGAAGTCGCGGGCGACGGGGTGTGCCAGAGCGAGGATGCGGTAAGCCTCCTGCTCGATGGCCACTTCTTCGGCGTCGATGGTGTCGTCTTGGCTGCGGACGTGCTCGGCGACCTCGGCATCGATCGCCCACAGCGCGTCGAGCGCTGCCTCGAGCATCCCGATCGCGACGGTGCTCTGGCGTGCCAGCCGGCGGCGGACGGCCGCGACGTCACGCTGATACTCGTGTTCGTTTGTTTGGTACTCGTTCACGCTATCCTGAACTCGAATCGGACCTGCAACCCCGTTTGTTGGTCTATCGGCTGTCACGCACCGTGCGATGAGGGCCGACAAGTCGTGTAGAGATCAATACGTATCCAGAACCGCTGGTTCTACCCGTATCCGGGAAAGAGAGCCGAAGTGGTCCGAAAAGATCGGCGGAGGGCACCGGTCACGGCGTTCGGTCGTCGTCGTCGCTTGTCGAGAGCTGGCTGCGGAGAAAAGCAAGCAGGCTGGTGGGTTCGAAATAGGTGTCTGGCAGGCGGCAGTAGACCTCGCTGACCTGCTCGTTCGACTTGGGCGGCAGAGCGCTGACCGTGCCCGCGGAGCCCTGGAGCGCGTGGGTGATGTCGCGGGGCTGGACCGCGCGGAAGATCAGATCACTTTCTCTTCGGACGACGGCCCTGACGCCCAGCGCTGACGCGGCGATCCGGATCTCGGCGAGCTCGAGCAGTCGTTCGACCGCGGGGGGCGGCTTGCCATAGGCGCTTTCGAGATCCTCGCGGAGCTTGGCCAAGGCCGAAGGTCCGTCGGCTGAGGCGATGCGGCGGTAGACCTCGAGTCGGCGTGTTTCGGCGGGGATGTACGCGCGGGGGATCGATCCGCCGAGACCGATCTCAAGGTTGGTCCGGCTCGCTGAGGACGGCGGCGGTGCATGGGTGAGGTCGCGGACCGCGTCTTCGAGCAGGCGGCAATAGAGTTCGTAGCCGATCGAAGCGATGTGTCCCGATTGCTCGGGCCCGAGGATGTTGCCGGCGCCGCGGATCTCGAGGTCGCGCATGGCGATCTTGAACCCGGCACCGAGCATCGAGTACTGCTCCAGTGCTTTCAAGCGTTTCTGCGCCACGGGCGTGAGCACTCGGTTCTCAGGAAGGAGGAGGTAGCAGTAGGCTCGGTGCCGGCTGCGCCCGACGCGTCCGCGGAGCTGGTGGAGCTCGGCAAGGCCGAAGCGGTCGGCGTCGTCGATGATCATCGTGTTGGCGCGCGGGATGTCGAGGCCCGACTCGATGATGGTGGTGCTGACGAGGATATCGGCCTGCCCTCGTATGAACCTGAGCATGACAGCCTCGAGCTCCTGAGGGGTCATCTGGCCGTGGCCGACAACCACCTCGGCATCGGGTGCGAGGTCGCGCACTTTGTCGGCGACGCTGTGGATGTCGTGGACGCGGTTGTGGACCCAGTAGATCTGGCCCTCGCGCGACAGCTCACGTGCGATGGCCTGCTTCAGCCGCTTGGCGTTGTAGGGGATGACCTCTGTGACGATGCTCTGGCGGTCGGCCGGGGCGGTGGCGAGCGAGGAGATGTCGCGGATGCCGAGCATGGACATGTGCAGCGTGCGCGGGATGGGCGTTGCGCTGAGTGTGAGCACATCGGCGGTCATTCGGAGCTGGAGCAGGCGCTCCTTGTGCTCGACGCCGAAGCGTTGCTCCTCGTCGACCACAACCAGTCCGAGGTCGTTGAACCGCACATCCTTCGAGAGCAGCCGGTGGGTTCCGATGACAATGTCGATCTGTCCGCGGCGTAGAGCCGCGAGGACGGCGTTGGTCTCTTTCGTTGTCTTGAATCGGCTGAGGCTCTCAACGCGGAACGGATAGTCGGCGAAGCGGCTCCGGAAGGTCCGCTCGTGCTGCTCGGCCAAGACGGTCGTTGGGACGAGCACCGCGACCTGCTTGCCGAATTCACAGGCCTTGAAGGCGGCACGGATGGCCAGCTCGGTCTTCCCGAAGCCGACATCGCCGCAGACGAGCCGGTCCATCGGGCGCTCGCTGGTCATGTCCTTTTTGATAGCGGCGAGGCCGGCGAGCTGATCGTCTGTCTCCTGATACGGGAACTCGGCCTCGAATTCGCGCTGCCAGGTCGTGTCGTCGGGGTAGCGGATGCCGGGCATGCTCTCGCGAGCGGCTCGGACGCGGAGGAGCTCGGCGGCCAGATCGCGGACGGACTCGCTGGCCTGCTCCTTCTGCCGGGCCCATTTCTTGCCGCCGAGTTTGCTCAGCGGGGGTTTGCCGGCAAAGCCACCGATGTACTTCTGAACGTGGTCGATCTTGAGCGCCGACACGTGCAGCTGGCTTCCGCCGGCGAACTCGAGCGTGAGGTACTCCTCGAGGTCCATGGGGTCGAGCTGCTCCACGCTCGCGTCGGCGCGTGACCGGTTCCGACTGGATGCTCTGGTAGGTCTGGTTGGCTGAGGCTTGCCGGTGTTCGCGGGCATGAGGCGGAGGCCGGTGAACTGCGCGATGCCGTGGTCGGCGTGCACGACGTAGTCGCCCGGCTCGAGCTCGAGGAAGGTATCCATGGCGCGGCCGGCGCGCAGTCGGCGTGAGCGGCGCCGGACCTGGAAGCGGTGCAGGAGCTCGTGGTAGGGAACCAGCGCGAGCGATGGTCCTTCGTCCTGCCGAAAGAGGTAGCCGCGATGGACCGCGCCGAGGACGATCTGGAGCCCTTCGGCCGAACCGTGGTCTGCGAAGAGCTCGGTGCAACGGTCCAGCTCGCCCTGGTTCTCGCACGTAATCACGACGGCATCGGTCGTGGCCAGAAGCGAGGCCACCTCCCCCACCGCTTCGGCCGAATCCTCGCTGAACGCGGGCAGCGGCCCGACGGGCCAGTCCACATGATGTTGCGCGGGGTGCGGCGTAGAGAACTGGTTGATCTCTGCAAAGCCGGCGAATCGCTCGCGTAGCAGCTTGAAGACGGCCGGGGGGCCGAAGACACCCCGCGAGTCGGTGAGGCGCTCGAAGTAGCCGCGTCCCTGCTCGGTGACCTCCACGGTCTCGGCGAGGAGCGCGACCGCGGAATCGGGCATGAGCGTCAGCGCATTGACGCCGTCCGCGGGCGCGGTCTGGTGATCGGGTGCCGCGACGAGCTCGGCGGCTTCGAGCCGGCGGTCGGAGCCCATGGTCTGCAGATCGATCTCGGTGATGCGTTCGATCTCGTCGCCGAAGAAATCGAACCGGACCGGGGGTGCGTCTGGGGTTCCCGCAGGGAAAACGTCAAGGATGCCGCCTCGGATGGCGAACTCGCCCGGCGCTTCGATGGCCTGCCGGCGTTCGTATCCGGACTGGGCGAGCCAGTCGACAAGTGCCTCAGGCGTTTGGCGGTCGCCCGGGGCGAAGCGTCGCAGCAACGACTCGAGCTGCGACGGCTTGGGTACCGACTGCATGAGCGCGTGGATGGTTGCGATAATGACCGGCGCACTACCGGCACGGATGGAGCCGATCGCGCGGGCGGCGGCGACGCGCTCGGCGAGCAGATCGGCGGCGACGTCTGTCTCACCGGGAAGTACCTCGAGCGCGGGCAGGTGGATCGCCTCGGTCCCGAGGGCGGCCAGCTCGTCAACAGCCGTCACCGCTTCGTCCAGGTGGGCCATGACGAGCACGACCGGGCGGCCAAGGCTGTGGGCGAGCAGCGAGGCGAGTGTGACAGTAGAAGAGCCGACCGATCCGTGGACGACGGTCGCGTCTCCGGATGCGAGCGCATCCGCGATCTGGCGAAGCGCGGTGCTGGCACGGAGCGTGCTCAGGTTTGGCGCGAGGTGTGTCGCGGCCGCGTGCGTGGTCATTCGAATCGGATGAACGGCTCGAGGGCCTGGGCGGTCTTGGGGCCGACACCCGAGACGCGCTGCAGGTCGCTCAGCGAGCGGAATGGGCCGTTGGAGGCGCGATCGGCGACGATGCGGCCAGCCAAGACCGGCCCGATGCGCGGCAGCATTTCGAGCTCGCCGGGCGTCGCGGCGTTGAGATCGAGCCGGAGTGTCAGGCCGTCATCCTCAGGCAGCACCCGGGTCTCGGTACTCAGGTCGTCGTTTGGGCCGCTGGAAGGCGATGTTCGTGCTGGCGTGTTTGCTGGGTCGGCGCGGTTTGGTGGTGTGTTCCCGGCCGGGCCTCGCGGGGTGACTGAGGTCGTGACGGCGGCAGCACGCGATTGTGGCTCGGCCGGTGGGTCGATCGTGACACCGCGCCAGACGCCGAGGGTGGCGACACCGCCGAGGACGACGGCAACCGTAAGCCTCGCGGGATCGCTCAGGCCGGCGGCGGTCATGCGGAGGCCTCGACGTTCGCCCCGCTCGGGGAGGGCTGTGGCTGCCCTGCCTCACGGATGCGCTTGCGGAGTTCGGCAAGGGAACGCACGGATGCTCGCGGATCGCCGGAGCCAAGGATGACGCTGCCGGGCACGGGGCCTTTCGCGCCCGCGGGCAGCTCGCGCTCCTGCCAGACAAGGCTCAGGACGCTGGGTTTGCTGACGATGAGTTCGAACGCCTGTGCAAGCCACTGGATCTCTTCAGTGGTGCGCGGGGGGCTGCCGGGTTCGACCGCGGGCGAGACGGCGGTGACGGCCAGCGGGCGATCGAGCAGGGCGTAGCGATCGAGCGCGGCGGACAGGTGCATCAGGTCGCGCGCAATCCGGCCGGGCTTGGGGCGCTCGAGTTCCAGGCGGATGCCCCAGGCATCGACGCCCATGCCAGCCTGCTGGACCATCTCGGCGTAGAGCGCACCGGGGAGCGACCTGGGCTTGTGGCCGGGCTCGGAAGCGAACGGGTGGTCGACCTCGATGGCGATCTTGCCCTGCGGGTGCAGCTTGCGGGCGAGCAGGAGCGTCATCCGTGTCAGGTCCATCATCTGCTCGAACGTGAGCTGGATGTTCTCGTTGCGGTTGAGGCCCGACAGGATGGTCCACCGTGGGACTGTCCGGCGGTAGCGGGTGATGACGTTCTTGACGTGCTCGTAGACCACCTCGCGGAGGGTCTCGTAGTCGTGCTCCCAGATATAGAGCCAGTCCGGGACGTCGCTGCGTGCAAACGTGATCACCGGACCGGCCGAGACCTGGACCTTCGCGCGGCGGACGGCCCACTCGATCCAGCGGTCGGTGGCGGCGAAGCTGTAGCGTCCCTCGTCGGGCTCGAGATCCCGCCAGCGCATGGGCAGAGCGAGCAGATCGCTCGCGGCAGTGACCGCCTGCTGGATCGGGGCCGAGAACTGGGCCGGGTTGATCGACGCGGCGACCGCGGGCTTGCCAGGAAGGACGAGCCCTGTGTCGTTCTGGCTCTTGAGCGGCGGCCCGGGGGTGCCGGGCTTGAGCTTGGGCTTGGATGCGTGGCCGGCCACTACGGCCAGATAGCCTGCGCCGGAGACCCTGTCTGGGAAGCCCCGCTCCGTGCTCACGGCGACAAGGGCTCCGCTCGCGTCGTTGGCGTGCGCGAGCGCGAGGCGTGAGAGCCGCTCGGCCTCCGCGGAGTACTGGCCCTGGCCTCCCGAGGCGAGCCGGTGGCTGACGAGGGCCTCGGTAAAGGCGAGCCTGGCGCGTTCGAGCGCCGCGATCGCGGGCTGCTCCGGGGCGAGATCGACGAGCTGCCAGTCCTCGAGCTTGTTGAGCAGCGTCATGATCCGCTGTCGGGCGAGCTCCAGGCTTAGGAGATAGGGCGTGTCGCGTTCCGGCAGCAGGCAGGTTGCGAGCATGAGGGCCGGCTGGTTCGCGTCGGCGCCGCTGGTTGTCGGATGGGGGAAGGGCAGGGCGAGCCCGGCGGGCTCAGCGGAGGGCTTGTCGCACAGGATGCGGCCTTGCTCGATGCGGAGTTCGGCCGGGACGGGGATGCCATCTGGGCCGAACATGTGAGCGTCGGCCAGATCCCAGCCTTGGGCGGGCGCGAAGGTCGCGCCGGATTGCTCGTCAAAGACAGCGAAGCTGAGCATCATGCCGGGACCCGGGGCCGGTAGCCAGCGGCCCGACTCACGCCGCTCGGACCCGGCGGGCGCGGCCCGACCCGCCGCTCCACCAGCGGTACGATAGAGGGATCCGGGCGATCGGATCGGCTGATCGGGGCACAAAGATGCGAGCAGTGGTTGAGAGCCGCCTGAGGGCCCCCTGCGTGCGGGGCAAGGTCCGTGATGTGTACACGATCTCGGAGACCGAACTGGCGCTGATCGCCACCGACCGCGTCTCGGCGTTCGATGTCGTGCTCCCGACGCCGCTGCCCGGCAAGGGCGTGCTGCTGACATCGATCGCGGAGTTCTGGCTGGGCTGGATCGAGTCGCGCGGCCTCGCGCGGACACATCTGATCTCGACCGATGCCGACAGGCTGCCCGATCGGCTGTTCGAGCCTGGGGGCACGGCGCGCGGGGACCTCGTCGGGCGGACGACGATCGCGCGGCGGGCCGAGGTGCTGCCGATCGAGTTTGTCGTGCGGGGGTATCTGGAGGGCTCGGGCTGGCGCGAGTACAGCTCCTCTGGCCGGGTCTGTGGGCATCGGCTTCCGCCGGGACTGGCACGCTGCGGCCGGCTGCCCGAGCCGATCCTGACGCCCGCCACGAAAGCCGCGGCCGGTGCGCACGACGAGAACATCACCGAGTCAGACGCGGCATCGAGCATCGGCGCGGCAAGGTACGAGCAGGCTCGGGCGATAGCCCTGCGGATCTTCCGAGAGGCTTCGGCTTACGCGGAGGCGCGCGGGCTGATCCTGGCGGACACGAAGTTCGAGTTCGGGATCGACCCCGAGGAGCCCGACAGCGGCCCGATCGTGGTCGATGAGGCGCTCACGCCGGACAGCTCACGCTTTTGGCCTGCTGATGGCTACGCGCCCGGCAAGCCGCAGCCCAGCTTCGACAAGCAGTACGTGCGGGCGTATCTGGAACAGCTGGTCGCGCAAGGCCGGTGGAATAGATCGCCGCCGGGTCCTGAGCTGCCGGGAGACATCGTCAGCGGCACGCTCGAGCGGTACCGCGAGGCCGTGGAGCGGCTGACGGTCGGCGCGTGAAGGCCGGTCTCGCCGAGAGCTACTTCTGATCGACGTTGAGCTGGCGATCTCGTCTCGCTCGCTGGGCCTCGAGCTGGGCGCGGTATTCGTCGATCCCGATCGGGGCGGGGAAGAGCTGGTCGAACGGTTCGGATTCGCCCTCGGCGTGCATCTCGTCGATCCGCTCACGCAGATCGCGTTCGAGGAGGATGTACGCGTGCTGGCGCAGATCGTTCGGTGCACGGAGGTACAGGTCCTGGCGCGTTTGGAGCGGCATCGTCGCGATGAAGTTGTAGAAGAGCCCACCTGCGAGCACGCGGAACTCGCGGGGCATGACCTCGGTCCGTCCGGTGTCAGGGTTGGCTAGGACGGTACGGAGCTGCTCGCGTAAATAGTACTCGTGGTACTGCCGGGCCCACTCATACTGCGACCGGAAAAGCTCATCGTTGCCTGCAAGCAGGCCGCTGCTGAACGCGCCGTGCAGGGCGCCGGCGACCTGGTTGGCGTAGACCTGCGGCGAGCTGTAGCGGTCGACCATCTCTTCTTGCACAAGCTCGGCGAGCGGAAGCTCGAGCCGCCTTGTGAACGTCCAATCGTTCCAATTGCGGCGTGACCATGCGATCAGCTGCTGGCGATAGGTCTCGGCCTGCTCGACGTCGCCGCGGCGGTAGAGCAGGATGATCGCATCGGCGATGAAGTTCTGGTAGCCAGCGGCGTAGGTGTTGTACGGGTTCCCGGCGCGGGCCCGGACGCCGGCTCGCTCGATGACCTCTTCGATGACATTGGTGTACGCGTCAATGAAACGCGGGTTTGGGACGGCGATGTAGTAGGCAAATCTTCCGCGGACTGCTTCGAGGAAGTCGAAGTAGATGTCGCCGTACCGGAACAGCTCCTGGATGGAGTGGGTCACCATGCGGTCGGTGTTTACGAAGTCGTAGTCCTTGGTGTTGCGTTCTTCGACGCGGCCGAGACCCCGCTCGACGCCTGTGCGGGCCCAGTAGAGGCCGTGGGCTGCTGGGTGCCGCCAGTCAAGCGGGCCGTAGGTCTCGGTGTACCGGACCATGCGGTCAGGCTCCATGTTGTATTCGTCGATCAGCACACGCTTGCGGAGGTACGCGATGTATACCTCCCAGGCTTCTTCGAAGGCGGGGTCGTGCTTGAGCTGGGTGTAGGCGCGCAGGCGGGTGAGCTCGCGTGCTTCGGTGATGCCCAGGATCTCGCCGAGCGAGTCGTCACCGAGCCCGGCGCGGTGCATGGCATCGTGGATGGCGTAGCGGCGGAGGGTATCCATCGCCTGCTCATCTCCGTAGAGGCCGACGAGCCTGCGCTGGAGTTCTTCGATCATCGGGACAGCCTCGATGGCAGCCTGGCGGGTGCTCGGGGCCTCGGCTACGACACGCAGCCAGTCGGCGTAGACCCGGGAGGCCGACTCGCGCGTGCGCATATCGGATGTCGGTGGCGGTGGTGGACCCAGCACGTAGGTCCACTCTTCGGCCATCATCTGCTTGTAGTAGCGGTTCGCGTCGTCGGTGTACCCCTGGATCTTGTGGACGAAGATCCAGGCGAGTTCCTTGTGGATGAACAGGTCGTTCGGATTGGACCGAAGGGCTTCATCCCGCAGAAGACGCACGCCGGCCTGCACCCAGCGCCACCGCTCTTGCGAGGTCTGGGTAGTCACGGAGATGTTGTACGCGAGGTTCCACGCATGGAAGACCCAGACGCGCGGGAAACGCGGCTGAAGCCTCGTGATCGCGCGGGAGAGCTCAACGGCTTCGTGGAACTTTCCCTCCTCCTTCAGCTCGTTCGCGCGGTACCAGAGCATGTTGACAAAGACGCCGCGGAAGGCGCCCATCGCGATGCCGACGGCGATCTCCGGCCGATCGTTTTCCGCGGCGGTGTCGGCGTTGACGAGCTTGTTCGTTCCGATGGACTCGGTCAGCGAGGCGCTGGTGAAGCCGACGGCGGTGAGGCTGGCCAGCAGGATCACGCCGGCAATGATCTGTACGACTCGGTCCCGGTTCATAGCTGGTTCCGCCTGATCCCCGTTCTGATGGCTGTTCTACTGGCCCGAGTACACCGCGAGTTCGCGCTTGCGGAAGACGAGCACCGCGAACGCGTACAGCAGCCCGACCCAGACCGCGATGACGCTCAGCCCGCGAGCCAGGCTGGCCAGCGAGACGTTCTCGCCGCTGACCAGCTTCTCGACAGGCTGAAGACTGCCGTATGTCAGGAAGATCCAGGAAACGCCATGGGCGATCGCGGCGATGATGACCTTCAACAGGTTGACCTGGTTGTCTCTGTCCACGGTGGCGTAGATCTCGAGCGCATCCTTGATGAACGGTGCGCTTTGGGCGATCAGGAAGACCCCAAACGCGACGAGGCTCGCGACGGAGTAGCTCAGGAACGTGGCAGCGGCGACACCGAGCATCGCAAGGAAAGCCAGCTTCATCCAGAGCACAAAGACCGCACGCAGGAAGTTCCCGTGGTACGAGCCCACCGGGAAGCTGATCGTCAGCGATGAGGCAGGGAAGCGGATCGCGTCGGAGTTCGGGTTGACGGCGAGGCCGGAGATCTGACCTGTCCGCTCGTTGATGCGGAAGCCCGTCTCGCCGTTGTAGACATAGATGACGATGTTGCCGCTCTCGTCGACCAGCTGGCCCGCCGTGAGGGTGGTGTGCCCGGTGATTCGGCCGACACGGATCTCGTCGCGGATGCGCTCGAACGCGGGCTCATCCGAGAGCACGGTCATCGGCACCGGTGAACCCCGAAGGGGTGGTATCACCAGCGCGGGTGTGATAGGCATCGAGTGTGCGTGGCCGAGGCCAGTGTCGCGGACGATCGGCATCGCGTTGTTGATGCGGAACGAGAGCAGAAACTGGAGATCCGGGCGGTTGGCCGCGGCGTCGATGCGATAGGTCAGCGTAACCGGGATGTCGGCATCGGGTCCAAAACCGACATCCTCGAAGACATACCGCTGCATACCGCCGGGCGGGATGGCGAAGTAGAGCAGGCGGTAATCGCTGTACAGCTCCTTACGCCACTCGTCGCGGGTCGCAGGGTCGAGCTGGTAATCGGGCTGCGTCTGCTGGATGTTTTCGACGCGGCTGCTGATGATGGCGTCGATCTGTTCGAGGCTCGGATCGGGCTCGGCGGCGTCGATAGCCCTGCGTGCGGTCAGGATCTGGCTCTCGAGGATCAGCCGATCCTCGCTCACGCCCGTCTCGTTCAGCGCGACATAAGCCTCACGCTCGCCCTGAGCCGGCTGCTGGCGCAGATACTCAACGAACAAGAAGACACCTGCTGCGTTGACGGCCAGCAGCAGCGCAGCGAGTGCGCTCACGCCGACCCACTTGCCCAGAATGTACTGCCACGCCGCTACAGGCTTGGTCACCGTCTGCCAAATAATCTTGTCCCGCTGCTCGGTCGCGACCGTGCTGACGCTGAAGGCAACGACGAGCACCGCGATCAGCCAGAACGTTCCGCCTGTGCCGTACTGCAAGAACGACTGCACGCGGTAGCGCAGCGGCGTCTCAGGATCGAGCAGTCCCGGCAGGGCCGCCAGCCCGAAGATCAGCAGCACGATAAAGACGAGCGAGAGCTTCAGGCGGATGGCCTCTGCGAGAACATTGGCCGCGATCGCCGAGACGGGTCCGCGTCCAGCGAGAAGGGTCTGCATGAGCCGGAGCAGGACTGTAAATGCGAGTGCAAGCGAGCTGATCCCGCCGAGCAGCGTCGCGCCGCCGCGGGTGGCATCGAACGCCGCGAGCGGCCCGATGATGACCGCGGAGATACCCGCGATTGCCAGGTAGCTCAGCCCGGCCCCGAGCCAGACGATCGTCAGCGCGATGCCGCCCACGACCCCGACCGACATCACGAATCCCGCGGGGCTCTCGGCGTGCCGCAGCAGGTCCGCGAGCATGCGGTCGGCGGCGTCGGTGTTCGCAATGGAATCCCGCGCGTCGAGCTCGGTCGCCTCGAGCTGCGTGTCCGAGATCGATGCCTGCTGCTCGCGGAGCCGCTCGGCCGCGGGCGTGCTCGCGCGTACGACGGCTCCGATGCTCAGCACCAGCATGATCAGAACGATCAGCCCGGATGCGGCGAGCTTGAAGCCTCTCGTGCGCTGGAGACGGTCCGCACGCTGGACCCACGCCGGTCGGGTCACGTGCCGTGCTCCTTGGTCCGATCCTGCTGCTCGTCACCCGCGCCGAGCAGCGAGTCGATCATGCCGCGATCGACATCGCTTGAAGAGGGCGCTCCGGATGACGCCGATGCTTCTTGAGCGGCTTCATGCGCCGCAGCCGGGCTGTCGGCGGGCTCGCCACGAGACGGAGCCGCAGGTGCTGGCGCCGTTGCATCATCCCTCAGCAAGCCTGCCAGGATTTCATCCTTTGCCGCAGCGTCGGCAGCGGTCTGTGATGATTGCGGCTCGTTCGCATCAAGCGGAACCGACACGCCACCGGCAGCAGCCTCAGCGGGCTGCGCTTCGTTGCTTCCGACCGCACCGTGTTCTGCCGGCTCGTCCTGCGTCATCAGGCGCGAGAGAACCTCGTCTGGAGATTCCTTGACGGGCCGACCGGTCTCCGCGGCCAGGAAGGCAGCAGTTTTGCCGTCGCCGACAGCGCCGGATGTATCGAGGCGCTCTCGTTTGGCCTGCTCGACGATGTCGAGGAACTTTTCTTCGAGCTTCTGGCGAGGGTGCGCGACGCTCCGGATGCTCTGCGCCCCGCCGCTGCGCTCCCGGATGACCCGATCGATCTCTGTGATGGTGTCCTCGTCGAGCGCATCGGTCTCAATGGTGGTGACGCTGGTCTTGGTAAGCAGCTGATCGGTCGTGCCCTCGTCGCGCTTCTTGCCGCCGTAGAGGATGATCATGCGGTCGACGACGTCCTCGACATCGGCCAGCAGGTGGCTGGAGAGCAGGATGGTCTTGCCGCGTCGGCCGAGTTCGACGATCAGGTCCTTGACCTGTCGGGTACCGATCGGGTCGAGACCGGTCGTGGGCTCGTCGAGTATGAGGAAATCCGGGTCGTTGATCAGCGCTTGCGCGAGGCCGATGCGCCGCTGCATGCCCTTGGAGTACTCGCGGACGGGTCGGTGCTGGGCGGTGCTCAGCCCGACCATCTCGAGCAGCTCATCGATGCGCTGCCTGCGTGTCTTGGCTGGTATCTCGAAGAGCTTCGCGTAGTACTCGAGCGTCTCGCGCGCGTTCAGAAACGGGTAGAGGTAGCTCTCCTCGGGCAGATAGCCGATGCGCGACTTGATGGCGACATCGCTCGGCGATTTGCCGAAGACCAGCAGGCGGCCCTTGGACGGGTGGAGCAGCCCGAGAATCATCTTGATGGTGGTCGATTTGCCCGAGCCGTTCGGTCCGAGCAGCCCGAAGACCTCGCGCGGCGCGATCTCGAATGTCAGATCTTCAACCGCGCGGACGCGGGGTCGCATCCAGAAATCGCGGAAGGTCTTGCTCAGCCGCTGGCAGGCGATGACCGGAACCGCGGGCTGCCCGGCCGCGACGCGCACGGATGATGACGCGGGCGTGCTCACTGCTCCGCACCGGTGTTCGAGTCGCGCAGCTCGAGGTCCTCGTTGCGGACACGCTCGGTACGCTCCCGGTTGGCTTGCTCGATCTCTCGACGGTTGCGCTCGCGTTCCTGCTGACGCTGGATCTGTGGGTCGCGGTTCAGCTCAAGGTCAACGAAGTCGCTCCCGGGCGGCACGTAGAACGCCTGCACGGTCTCCTTGGTGAGGAACTCCCGCATTGCCTGCGTCCATTCGTTGACGATCAGCACCCGCGGGTTGCTCCGGAACTGGGGAAGCTTGGCTCGGAACGCGGCCAGGTCGGCCTGGGCCTGGTCGCGTGCCGATCGGCGGTAGGTTTCGGCATCGCCGATGGTGACCGTGACCTCACCCGAGACCGCGCCCTCAGCGATGATGATCGGGTCGCCTGCTGCGATGTCCGGGTCGATAGCGCCCCAGGCTGGGTCGATCTGGACGCGTTCGCCCAGGAAGACACGGTCGATGGCGTCGAGCAACGCCGCCTGAGACGCATCATCGCCCAGATCGGTCGCCCGCTCGTACCGGTCGATCAGATCCACCAGCGCAGGGGCTGCGGCTCCCGCGATGCGGTTCAGCCGCGTGCGGGCCTCCTGATCGGCGCGGTCCCGCGCCTCGTTGGCCTTGGCCGTCGCGCTCGTGACGGCCGCGAAATCATCAAACAGGCTCAGCGGCGGCACCGGGTTGTTCAGATCGATGCGTGTGATGCTCACGCCGGATTCGATCCGGTCGAGCATGACCTGCGCAAGCTCGGTCGCGCGGCCGGCGATCGAGCCCTCCGCACCGGGTGTCAGCTTCACGATGTCGTCGATGCCGACCTCGCTGACAGCCTGCAGGATCGCCCGCTCAACCGTCACACGGATCAGCTCTTCGACCTGGTCGACATCGCGGTCCACGTTGGTGATGAACAGCGTGGGATCGGAACGCCGGAAGAGGACACGTGCCTGCACATGGGCGAGGTTGAGGTCCGCGGTGATCAGCATGCCGTCACGCTCGGGCTCGTAGGAGGATCGAGCCGTGCGGGCGACGTCTTCCAGCGATCGATCGGAACGGATTTCTGGGAAAAAGGCGTCATCGACCCGCAGGTCGCTCTCGCCGAATGGGACCTTGATCAGTTCCCCTATCGGCGCTGGATAGGCGAACTGGAAGCCGGAGCCGAGATCGCGGTCCACGATCGCGCCGAAGCGCAGCCGGACCGCCCGCTCGCTCTCATCAACCGATTGAAACCCGCTGAGAATGAACAGCCCGATGAGCCCGACCATGATCCAGCTCAGCAGCGTGTAGGCGATGCGGAGCGCATCGAGGGCCGAGCGGTTGGCCCGCTCGATCAGCTGGGCGTCGTCGTCATCCCGTTGCGCTTCGCGCAGCGTGACCGACGACGGCCGCGTGGGCGTGGGCTCGGGTGGCATGCCCTGCCCTTGTTCCGGGTTGTTGGTGGGCTCGTCGCTCATCGGTTATCCCCGCGGGCCACGGCTTCATCGCGCTCGGACGACTCGGACTCATCCGAATCTTCGCTCGGATCCTGACTCTCGAGCATGCGGTCGAGCGTCTCGGTCTGGGCCCAGCGGAAGCCGGGCGCACCCGAGACGACCAGGGTGATCTGCTTGCTGTAAGCTTCGCGGAGGAAGCGGAGCTCGTCGAGGAGTGTCGCCAGCGCTGCACTCTCGTTCATCTGAGCGATGTACTGCCCGGCTTCGCGGTCGCCTGCGGCTCGAAGCTCGTTCGCAAGCCGGGTAGCGAACGAGTTGATCCGGCTTGCATCCCGGTCGGCGCTGGAACGGATCGACTGCGCGGTCGCTTCGCCGCGGCTGATGGTGTCCGCGGCCAGTCCGTTGCGGTCGGCCTTCATGCGGGCGATGACGTCCTGGCTGTTGGTCTGGGTCAGGCGTATGCGGTTGATCCCGACATCCACGATGTCGACGCCCAGCGAGCCCGACGTGCCGGCACCCTCGCCAGCAGGCAGATCGGCAAGGCCCGCATCACGCCGCAGCACGCCGAGGATCGCGGCTTCAAGGTCAGGCAGGCGTGAGCTGCCGAGCCCCGGCGCGAACAGCTCGTCGAGGCTGAACCGGCTTGTTTCGCTGATCGCGCTGTTCAGGCTCGAAGTCACCGTCCGCTGGGCGAGCGCGAAGTGGTCATCGGCGCCCTGGCCTGCGTTCGAGAACCGGCGGTAGAACGCCAGCGGGTCGCTGACGCGCCAGAGCGCGTAGGCCTCGACGATGATCTGGTTGTCGTCGGCTGTCTGCTGCTGCGTGCCGGTGGTCTTGACGAGCCTGAGACGCGTGTCGTAGCTCGTCACTGTCTGGAACGGGTACGGCAGCTTGAACTTCAGGCCGGGCTCGGTCTTCACGTCGGCGTCGCTCGCCGACCCGAAGAGCGTCACGACAGCGCGCTCGTTGAAGGGCACGGTGTACGTGAAGCTGAACGCGGCCAGCGACAGGACGATGAGCCCCGCGAGCAGGAAGAAGGCCGGTGTCCGGATCGTTCGAATCATCTCGGTCATCCCTTGGCGGCAACGCCGCGCTGTATGGCCCGGACCGCCTATCGGCGGCCGGATGCTGTCTGCTAGAGGCCCTCGGTCTGCGGTTCAAAGCCATCGGACGTGCCGAGGAAGACATCGTTCAGATCGAAGCGGAACCGCTTCTTGGTTGCCTCATCCACGATGTAGACGCGCAGGTCCTCGATGGCCTCGGCCATCGCCTGGAGTCGAAGACGCGCCTCAACGATCTCGGGAGCGGCCCGGTAGGCATCGAGCCGGCCGCTGTACTCCAAAGCGGACGCTCGGGCTGTCATGTGGTTCTCCCACCGGTCGCCTTGGGCGGCCAAGATGGTATCGGCGGCTGTGCCACCGGAACGCTCGATCATGCCCCGCAGCTCGACGTCGAGCGCCTGGATCAGCTCCGGATCGGCGTTCTCGGTGTTGAGCCGGTCGTACTCGGCGAGCTTCTCTGAGATCGCCTCGGCGTTCTCCACAGAGCCGATCATCTCGGCAAGCACGCGAGCGCGGTGCTCGAGGGCCAGTGCCTCGCGGAGCTCGAACTTCTGCTGCGCTTCGAAGATCTGGCCGAACGACGCGGCCGCTTCCCGGGGGGGACGGGCGTCCTCGAAGCCAACAAACAGCACCTGCACGCCTGCGCCCACCGGCTCACCGCCGGGGCCGGGGTTCAGGTCGGCGAAGGCCGACTCGATCCGGCCCTGCAGCGATCGGCGGATCGCATCGCGGCCCGAACCGATGACCTGATCGATCGAGCGTGCGCCCAGCTCAAGCACGAGCTCGCGCTGGGCGGCTGCCTTGAGAATCTCGTCGCGCGTCTTGGCGTCCAGCCCGAGCCGCAAGAACGCCTCGGCGCCCCCGGGTGCGATGCTGTAGTACAGCGGCACACGGACCGTCGCGAGCGCCAGTCCCGTGCTGAGCTCGGTGTTGAACCCCGAGCCAGTCCCGCTGACACCGGGCTGGACGAGCAGGAAGTATTCGGTCAGCGCCTCATCTTCCCAGAGCGTTGGGCCGTCGCCGTCGGCCGGCTGCGCTGCGAGATCGATCATGCGGACACCGGTGGCTGTCCGTTCGACGGTTTCCACGCTGCGCGCCAGGGCGCCCTCGCCCTGCGTCTCGGCCCGTACGAACTCGGGAACGACCACCCGCCCGAACGGCCACGGCGGCTTGATGTGCAGGCCGGGCTCGAGCTCGGTCTCGGCGACTCGTCCGTTGACCAGAAGCACGCCACGCTGGTGCGGCTCGACGACCGCGAACGAGGTCATCAGCCAGGAAGCCACGCCTCCGATCAGGATCAGCCAGAGGAAGCTCTTGCTCAGCAGGCGGTAGAACCAGCTCGAGGTCACCTCGAATCCGAACTGGTAGTTGATCGCCTCGCTGATCGACTCGGCGATGCGGTCGGGCGCGGCGACGAAGCCGAGCAGCCGCGAATCGAACGCGGGTCTTGGATAATCGCCGGGCTTGCGGGGCCGGTAGATGTCGAGCACGAAGTTCAGGAAGACCTCGGCACCCAGTACGATCATCGCCACGGCCAGGACGGTGTCCAGGTAGGCCAGCGGACCCATGATCCCTGCCCGATCCAGGAAGTGCGTGACCGCGAGCAGCAGCCCCATAAGTGAAGCGCCAACCGCGTAGACCGAGCCGCCGCGCAGGCCCTCCCACACCTTGGCCCGGGCCATCCCAGACGTGTAGCGTGCAAAGACGAAGCCGATCACGGCCAGGCCGATGCCGATGGCAATCGCAATGCCCCGCGAGCCGGTAAAGCCCTCTTGGGCCGCGCCCTCGGCGGTCCCGGCAAGCTCGACCGCCAACCCGGTCGCCTGCTCCGGGAACCGGAAGACGCCCATCGCGATCAGCGCACTGCCGACCGCGATGCTGACGGCGGGGAGCATGAATCGGTAGAGGATCTCAAGCCGCTTGGCCGCGACGAGCAGCTCGTCCCCCGCTTCTTCGAAGACGCTCGAGCCGGTCAGCTCCTGCGCGGCGAAGTTCTCCTGCTCGACGGCCTCAAGCCGCTCGCGGCGGTGCTGATCGAACAGGATCGCCAGCGACGTCCAGACCAGCACGCCCAGCAGGACGAAGAGTGAAGCGGTGATCGCTGCGGCGTCGCCGTTGATCGCTCCGTACACCGCCAGTCCGCCGCTGACCAGGGCGTGCAGGATGATGCCGATGATGGAGACGTTGGTGGCGCGTCGGTAAGAAAGATGATCGGCCCGCATGCTCAAAAGGCCCCCGCTGGTTGGCCCGCGTCGGGCAAGACAGCCCGGCGCTGCTGACTGGACGTGTCCCGACCCAGGCGGAACACCCTCCGGCGGGCTCCGCCGCCTGCTGATCCACGTGTGGAGGCAGGATTTTCACCCGCCCCTGACCCGAGGTCCACTCGTACGCACGAATCGGTTCACGGCAGGGGCCGCAGACCCCTGGGGAACGGCTCACCTTCGGAGATTCCTAGCCCAGAACAGCATGGTGCGCACGCAAACGCTCCCGTCACCCCCACGGCTCTGGTGGAACTACGAGCGGGGGCCCACTATGTTCACCCCGCCCGAGAACTTTTTCGATCCCGTAGCCGTACCCCAGGGCATCGCCTCTGGATCTCGTTGTTGGGCCTGGTTGCTGGGGTCTCGCCGCTGGGTCTCGGGCTTGCATCTCGGCAGATGCGCACGCGACGTGTGCTCCGCGACACGGGAAACGCTTGCATGGTCTTCCAAGCCCTCAGCATCGCCCGCAACACCCTGATCGAGAGCCTCCGGCAGCCGATCTTCTTCGTGCTCGTCATGCTCTCGGGCGTTCTGCAGGCCTTCAACACCGCCTCGACGGGCTTTAGCATGGGCTACACAACCACGGCTGAGGTCTCGGGCGACGACAAGCTGCTGCTGGACATCGGGATGGGCACGATCTTCGTGATCGGGGCTCTGCTGGCGGGATTCCAGGCAACGGCTGTCATCAGCCGCGAGATCGTGGACAAGACCGTCCTGACGGTGGTCTCGAAGCCGGTGGGCAGACCGACGATCATCCTGGGCAAGTACCTGGGCGTCGCTGGCGCCATCGCGATGGCCGTGATCGTCATGATCACGTTCCTGCTGTTCGGGATCCGGCACGAGGTGATGACCACCGCTGCGGATATCGTCGATCAGCCCGTGGTGCTGTTCAGCGTCGGGACAGTCGCGATCGCGGTGCTGCTCGCGGCATTCGGGAACTTTTTCTACGGCTGGTCGTTCCCTCAGGTCGCGGTGTCGGCCATGTTCGTGCTCGTACCGCTGGGCTACGCCGCCACGCTGACAATCAGCAAGGATTGGGAGCTCCAGCCGATCGGGACGGATTTCAAGCCGCAGGTCTTTCGGGCGTGTATCGCGCTTGGCATCGCTGTGATGGTCCTGACGTCGATCGCGACCGCGGCCTCGACCAGGCTGGGCCAGGTCATGACGATCGTGGTCTGCGCAGGCGTATTTGTGCTCGGGCTGCTCTCGAACTTCATGCTCGGACGGCTGGCCTACCAGAATGAACCGATCGCGACTATCCGCAGCGCCGAAGCCGAGGCGGCACGGTTCGACGGCTTCGATTCGCGTGGGGCTCGGTATCAACTCGAGCTGGTGACGTTCCCGGAGGTCACACTCGAGCCGGGCGACTCGATCTGGTACGGCTCCAACCCGACGGGCTTCGCGCTGGCCGTACCAGACTTCGAGCCGTTCGAAGGGGACATCAGCGACCCGCGAACTCGAAACGACCCGGACCTGCCGCCTGCGATCGTGGTACGCGACGCAGACGGAACCACACTGGTGCTCGAGCAGATCGGCATGACCGCGGTCCCTGTCAGCCGCGCACCTGTCGAAGGTGACCACCTGTTCCTTCAGCCCACAGAACACAACGCGGTCGCGTTCGCGGCCTGGGCCGTGCTTCCGAACATGCACTACTTCTGGCTGCTCGACGCGGTAACGCAGAACAGGCTGATCCCGGACGGCCACCTCGCCCGCATCGCGATCTACGGCGTGCTCCAGAGCCTCGCGTTCCTCTGCGTGGCGGTTATACTCTTTCAAAGACGAGACGTCGGCTGACTGGCCGACCAACCAGCACCGGCATTCTGATGCCGGATGCGTTGCAGCGGGAAACGACGCATGTCAGACAGCGATAGCAGCAAGAAGATCAAGATCATCATCATCGCGGTGTGCCTTGTGGGAGCGGCGGTTGGGCTCTACCTGCAGTTCGCCCCCTCTCCCCGGCCGGAAGAAGCACGACCGGCCGCACGGAGCGACGATGCACCACCCCCACCGCCCCGTCAGGAGATCGATCCTGCAACCATCGGCGGCGCCTAGCAGATCGTGATTCTGCAGGCTGGGGCCGATCGTCTCAGCCGCACGCTTTAGTAGATGCCGTCAACAGTGCGAGCGTTGACGGATTTGAGCACATCTTCATAGATCTGCACGACCCTCTGGGCGGCACCGTCCCAGGTCAGGCCTCGCAGTTCCATAGGCCCATGCTGCCGGAGCGTCTGGCTCAGCGGCGGGTGACGCAGGACCGCGATGATCTTGTTGGCCATCTCGTCGATGTCCCAGAAGTCGACCTTCAGCACGTGCGTGAGCACCTCGCTCACGCCCGACTGCTTGCTGATGATCACGGGGACATCGTTGCGCATCGCCTCGAGAGGCGCGATGCCGAACGGCTCGGACACACTGGGCATGACATAGCAGTCGGCCATCTGAAAGACGCGGTCCACATCCTTGCCCCGTAGGAAGCCCGTGAACAGCACCTTGTGGCCGATGCCGAGACCCGCGGCCTCTTCGATCATGCCCAGCGCCATATCGCCGGAGCCGGCGACCACGAACTTGACGTTCTCGTAGCGGTCGAGGACCCGCCGCGCCGCGCGCACGAAGTACTCAGGACCCTTCTGCATCGTGATGCGCCCGAGGAACAGGACGATCTTATCGGTGCTATCGATCCGTGCGCCCGGTGCGGGCTGCTGGTCTTCGCGGGCGACGCCGTTGTAGACCACATCGATCTTGCCGGGGTCGATGCCGTACTTCTCGACGCAGATCGATTTGGTCAGGCGGCTCACCGCGACGACGCGGACGGCGGCGTGCATGCCCCGGCGTTCGATGTCGTAGATCCGCTGGTTCACATGCTCGCCCGAGCGGTCGAACTCGGTTGAATGGATATGCGCCACCATCGGCTTCGAGCAGGCGCGCGAGACGGCAAGGCCAGCCGGGTATGTCATCCAGTCGTGCGCATGGATGACATCGAACGGCTCGCTCCGGGCGAGTTGGACGAGCATGTTTGCGTAGACCTCGCAATCACGCGTCATGTCGCCCGAGTAGTGCTGCTCACGGCTGACAGGGTCGGCGGGCACCGGTATCGCCGGCACGCCCGCCTCTCCCAGCGCCTCGGCTTCCTTCTCCGTGATCGGTGCGGGCGCCGGCACGTCCGGCACAGGGGCCGCGGCGGGCACACCCTCGGATTCGAACGCCGCGTAGGGCGACGAGAAACCCGCGGGCACGCCAACGAAGCGCGTGCGATGGAAGCCGTCGATGGTGCCCTCGACCACGGTCAGCGGGTCGGGCTCCGGTGCGTCTGTTGCCCCGCGCACCGGGGCGGTATCGGAGCCGATCACCCGGACGCGCCCGCCCGCCCAGCCGCCCGCGGCCTTGGGCAGGACAAACAGCACATCCTGGCTCAGGCGGTCGAGCCCGGAGGTCAGGCCGTGGCATGCGGTGCCGAGCCCTCCGGCGATGAATGGGGGAAACTCCCAGCCGAGCATCAGGATGCGCATGGCTCGCTCCAGCCGGTGGCGTAGACCGCTGGCTCCACCGCGGTCGTCGCCAGAACAAGAAATCTGAAACCCGCGGACTCCGCCGCGCGGCTATTCGTCGTCACCCGAGGTGTCCATATCGCCGAGCTGGCGGAAGCATGCCTCGTAGCCGAGCAGCCAGACCGCAAGACGCTGCGACAGCGCTTCCCCGCCGAGCCCCTGGGTCGGCACGCGGCTTCTGAACGTAAAGAGCATGTCCTCGGAGCGGTAGTGCTGGTAGGTCGGTTCGCCGTGCTCCGACGAGTCGTAGCCCAGCTCGGCCAGCTCCTCGTCGAGCAGCTCCTCGAGTTTATCGCCGGTGTGAACCAGCTCGGACTCGATGGACTCGCTCTGCCAGCGGTCGGCCATCACAAGGCTGACCCAGGCCTCGCCGTCGACCAGCTCAAGCCCGTAGGTCGCGGGCTCGGCTGATTCCGCGGCGTCGCAGAGCAGCCGATCGCCCTCGACCCGGACATCCCCGAACACCCCGGCCCGCTGGGCGGATGCCGCGATATCTGGGAGCGCAGCCTGCCATGAAGCTTCGGTCATCGTCATGTTCACGGATGGATCCCTGCCGGCGGCTGCGCTTCGAATCCGCGCTGCGAACCCGCCGAGCGGAGCGTAGCTCAGCGGCGCACGGAAATCATCCGATAACCCCGCTCAGGGGGATCTGCCGGCGTCGACATGCTTGTGGGCCGGGCGTACAGTCGCAGCCGAAGACCCACGCCCAGGTGGCGGAATTGGCAGACGCGCTACCTTGAGGTGGTAGTCCTGGAAACAGGGTGGAGGTTCGAGTCCTCTCCTGGGCATTGCCCGGCCATACGGCCGGGTTTTTTACTGCCTCGGCCTACGAACCCCGCCGGGGGCTCACGCCGAGCACCCGCAGGGCCGATAGCCCCGTTTAGGTTCTCTGCGAGGGTGCGTATGCCGATCCGGGTCCTGGTTGTTGACGACTCCGCGTTCATGCGCCGCGCGTTGTCGGCGATCATCGGGGCCGACGACCGCTTCGAGCTGGTCGGTCATGCCGTCAACGGGAAGGACGGCCTAGACAAGATCCGATCGCTCAATCCGGATGTCGTGACCCTCGACGTCGAGATGCCGGAGATGGACGGCCTGACCGCCCTGCGGTCGATCGTGCGGAGCATCAAGGACCCGCCCGCCGTGCTGATGTGCTCAAGCCTCACGCGCGACGGCAGCCGCGTGGCGCTCGACGCACTGGCCTACGGCGCCACGGATGTCATCGCGAAGCCGACATCTGCGGCAGGGCTGCACGACAGCCCCGATGCGAGGATCCTGCTGGCCAAGATCCGCTGTGCGGCCGCGGCTCGGACCCGGCGCAAGCTCACCAGCACCGATGCACCGCGGCAGCCGACACGTGGAGCCGGCTCGTCCAGACGTGTGCTCAGATCACTGCCGGAACGGGCCTACGAGTGCATCGTCATCGGCTCGTCGACCGGCGGCCCGCCTGCGCTCGAAGCGATCCTCAGCGGCCTGTTGCCCTCGCTGTCCGTCCCGGTCATCATCGCGCAGCACATGCCCCCGATGTTCACCCAGAGCATGGCCGAGCGGCTCGACGGCCTCACCCCGCTGAACGTCGTCCACGCCGAGACGGGCATGCCGCTGCTGCCCGGAACGGTCTACGTAGGCCAGGGCGGCAAGCACGTCCACGTCGCCAGGACGCCCGGCGGGCGATCGAGGATCGAGGTCACAGGCTACCCGGAGGGTGAGCTGTACAAACCGAGCGTGAACGTGCTGTTCGCGTCCGCAGCCGAGACCTTCGGGGGCAAGGTGCTCGGGATCATGCTCACCGGGATGGGCGACGACGGGCTCGAGGGCTCCAAGGCGCTCGTCGCGGCCGGTGGCGTGCTGCTCGGCCAGGACGAGACCTCGTGCGTGGTCTACGGCATGCCAAAGGCCGTGGCCGAGGCGGGCCTGGTCACGGCGCAGCTCCCGCCGGCAGAGCTCGGTGAGGCGATCGCAACCCTCGCCGACGCCGACCGCAAGCCCGGAGCGGCCTGCCGCTATCCACCTCAGGATGCCTCCCGGGATCACGGCTCGCCCGCAGCCTGACAACCCGGGCTTAAGCGGACAACTTGTGGGACCGATAGCAGCCCAGCCGAGGTGGCCTCACTGTGGGGATCGCCTGGCGTACGCCGTCCATCCCTCCCTGCGCGGCACCGCCGCAGGAGACAGGCCATGACCAGCGACCAGCCGCAGGCGCCATCGCACGATGTGTCCGCCAGCGAGCTCGACCCCAGCCAGGGCAACCAGCTCCAGCTGGTGACCTTCGAGGTGGCTAACGAAGAATTCGCCGTCGACATCCTCGCGGTCCAAGAGATCAACCGGATGATGGACCTGACGCGCGTGCCCGCGAGCCCGCCGGCCGTTGAGGGCGTGATCAACCTGCGCGGGAAGATCATCCCCGTCATGGATCTCCGCAAGCGTTTCGGCATGCCCGCCGGCGACGTCACCGACAGGATGCGCATCATCGTTGTCGAGGTCCACAGCCGCGTCATCGGGTTCATCGTTGACAGCGTCAACGAGGTCCTGCGCATCGGCTCATCGATCGTTGAGCCGGCGCCGGCGATGGTCAGCTCGGTGGATACGGACTTCATCGCGGGCGTTGGCAAGCTCGAAGACCGACTGCTGATCCTTCTGGATCTGGACACGCTCTTCGATGCGGGCCTCGTCGATTCGATCCCACAAGCCGCGGGCACGCAGAGCTCGGCGGCGTAGATCTGTTCCCGGGCACGAACCCGGCCGGCGTACCAAAGACAGTTCCACTCACATCAGTTCCGGGACAGCACGATGGCAACGACCACCTCGATCAAGCTCAGCCAACCGCAGTTCGAACGCCTGAGGACGATCATCTACGACCGCTCTGGGATCCACTTCCCGGACAACAAGAAGTACGTGCTCGAGTCGCGCCTGGGCCACCGCCTGGGCGAACTGGAGATCGAGGACTTCGACCAGTACATCGCCCTGCTCTCGATGGGTCCCTACCAGACCGAAGAGTTCCAGGAGATGTTCAACCGGATCACCATCAACGAGACGAGCTTCTTCCGGAACGAGCCGCAGCTCGACGTCTTCGAGAAGACCATCCTGCCCGAGATGCTCGACAAGCGTTCGTCAAATAAGCGGCTGCGGCTCTGGTCCGCGGCCTGCTCGAGCGGCGAAGAACCGTACACCATGGCGATGCAGCTGCACCGCTCGCTGGGCATCCGCCTGGCGGACTGGCGGGTCGAGATCCTCGGTACGGATATCAGCGAGAAATGCCTGAACATCGCCGCCGGCGGCCGGTACTCGAGCTATGCCCTCCGCTCCACACCCGACCTTGTCAAGCAGCGCTATTTCAAGCAGGAGGGGATGTTCTACGACCTCGACCTGGGCATCCGCTCGATGGTCAGCTTCGATAAGCACAACCTCAAGGACCGCATGGCCGCCAAGCGACACGGCACGTGGGACGTGATCTTCTGCCGCAACGTCATGATCTACTTCGACGACGCCATGAAGAAGCAGGTTGTCGAGACCTTCTACGACCAGCTCGCCGACGACGGGTACCTGTTCATCGGCCACTCCGAGAGCCTCCGGAACTTGGGCGTGCCCTTCGAGCAGATCCCCATCCCAGAGGGCTTCTGCTACCGCAAGGCTTCCTGACGAAAGGGCAAGAGAAAGGCACCCGGCATGTCGACCGATGCGTTCGATCCCGAGATCCTGCAGGACTTCCTGACCGAGTCCGGTGAGCTGCTCGACGAGCTCGAGGGCGATCTCGTGACGCTCGAAGAACGCCCCGATGATCCGGAGATGCTCAACCAGATCTTCCGCGCGCTGCACACCATCAAGGGCAGCGCGTCGTTCCTGGCGCTCACAAACCTGGTCGACATCGCCCACGCCGCGGAGTCGGCGCTCAACGCCGCACGCAACCAGCAGGTCGTGGTCGATAAGCGAGCCATGGACCTGCTGCTGGACGCAGTGGACACCATCAAGCTCCAGATGTCGCAGATCGCCGACGGCACCGAGCTCGCCACGCCAGATGCGGATGTCGTAGCGGCTCTGAGCAAGCTGGGCGAGGGCATCCAGGATCTCGCCGACGAGGTCGCGGCCGCCACCAGCCACAACACCCGGACCGAACCCGTCAGCGACGAGCCGAAGCCCACCGCCGCGCTGCCGGCGGGCGTGGCGTCGCGACCGCTGGAGCTGCCCGAGAACAAGCGCGACCTGCTCGAGTTCCTCCTGGCCGATCTTGAGGACACCCTGAGTCAGATCGACGAGCAGGTTCCGCAGCTGTCCGAGGTATCCTCGCGCAGCGAGGCCGCCGAGCACCTGATCGATCTCGGCGAATCGATGTGCCGATCGGCCGAATTCTTCGACTTCCCCGAGATGGGCGCGCTGGCGATGCTCCTCCGTGACGCCGCGGCGGGGACCGACGCGGTGCCCGAAGAACAGTTCGGGTGGTTTCAGCCGCGGGTGGTTCTCATCACACAGCTCCTGCGTGAGCAGACCGATCAGCTCAGCCGCGACGAACTCTGGACACGCGAAACGGACACCCTCGCTTCCCGCCTGAGGGCCATCCTTGAGGGCGGCGACACCGAAGGCGCCGCGCTCAGCGATGGGGCCACGCCCGACGATGCATGGCAGGCCGACGGCCTCGGAGCCCGCTCGGCAGATGAGCCCACAACAGCGGAACCCGAGCAGCCGATGCAGGACGCACCCGGGAGCCTCCCCGAGCCAGCGGACGCCGCACAGCCCCCCGCTGCTTCAGCAGTTGATGCGTCCCGGACGGCTCCGCCAACCTCGGCCAAACCAGCCTCTGCGAGCACGCCCGCGCAGGCCGGCGCCGCGACCGCGGTCGAGCAGACGATCCGCGTCGAGGTCGGACGGCTAGAGACTCTCATCAACCTGGTCGGCGAGCTGGTGCTCCAGAAGAACCGGGTCGCGGCGCTGACGAGGCAGATCGAAGCGACTCCATCGCTCGACGGCGACTTCCGCGAGGAAGTCTCCATCGCATCGGGCACGCTCGACCGTGTCACGAGCGATATCCAGGTCGCGGTCATGCGGACACGCATGCAGCCGCTCGACAAGCTGTTCGGAAAATACCCGCGCCTGATCCGCGACCTTGCAAAGAAGACAGGCAAGCAGATCCGCCTGGCTATCGAGGGCGGCGACACCGAGGTCGATAAGTCGATCATCGAGGCGCTCGGCGACCCGCTCGTCCACCTGCTCCGCAACTCGGCCGACCACGGCTTAGAAGGCCCCGACGAACGCACCGGCTCAGGCAAAGACGCCATGGGCACCATCCGCATCGTCGCAAGCCACCAGGGCAGCCACGTTGCGATCCGCATCATCGACAACGGCCGTGGCATCCCCCGCGATGTCATCGCGCGCAAAGCCGTAGAGAAGGGCCTTGCCACCGAGCAGGAGATCGCGGCCAAGAGCGATCGCGAGGTCTTCCGCTTCATCCTGATGCCCGGCTTCTCGACCGCCGAGCAGGTGACCGATCTGTCCGGCCGCGGTGTCGGCATGGACGTTGTCCGCACGAACATCGAGTCGCTCAAGGGCTCGATCGAGATCGATTCGGCACGGGGCGAGGGCACGACGATCACGATCACGATCCCGCTGACGGTCGCAATCATGCCGGCGATGATGGTGGGCATCGAAAATGAGACCTACGCCATCCCGCTCTCCAATCTCTTAGAAATCGTGCGGCCCGAGGAGTGCAGCGTCAGCACGATCCATGGAAACCCGGTTCTTAGACTCCGGGACACGATCCTGCCGCTCTTAAGTGCACATAAGCTCTTCGGACTGACTCAACAGCACGAAAATGAGCCCGAGCCGCCCGCACCGTTCGCGGTCATTCTGACCCACCAGGATCGGGCGTTCGGCCTGCTCGTCAGTACGTTGATCGGGCAGCAGGAAATCGTCATCAAGCCGCTCGATGAGATCTTCGATAAACAAGGGCCGATCAGCGGTGCCACGGTTCGCGACGACGGCAGTGTCAGCCTCATCGTGGACGTGGGCCAGCTCGCCCGTATCGCCGAATGCAAGAACGCGGCCTGAGCCGCACCGACAGGAACGCACGCCGCACAACGGGGAGCACCATGGACGCGCAGTACATCACACCTTTCATTACGAGCATCCAAAACGTCTTCTCAACGATGCTCCAGATGCCTGTGAGCATCGGGGAACCGAGCATCAAGCAGGGACCAAAGGCGACCTACGACGTCTCCGGGATCATCGGCATGTCGGGCGACGTGACCGGCTCGATCGTCCTGAGCTTCCGCAGGGAAACGGCCCAGCGGCTCGTGACGCTGTTCGTCGGTATGGAAATGGACGCAGACAACCCAGACTTCGCCGACGCCATCGGCGAACTGGTCAACATGGTCTCAGGCAACGCCAAGGGCCTGTTCCAGAACAAGAAAGTCTCGATCACGTGCCCGAGCGTGATCGTCGGCGAGAACCACAACGTCAGCACCGCCAGCGATACCCCCTGCATCGTTATCCCGTGCGACACCGACTGCGGCGAACTAGCCATCGAGATCGCCATCCGGGAGAACACCGCCGGAGGCACCCAGGACACCGAGAGCAACCAAGCGGCCTGACGCACCCGAGCTGTTGGAGCAACACGCCATGAAGATACTCCTCGTCGACGACTCGAAGACCATGCGGAATATCCAGAAGTCGGTGCTGAGCCAGCTCGGCTTCACCGAGGTCGAAGAAGCCTGCGACGGGCAGGATGCGCTGAGCAAGGTCGGAGCCTTTGCGCCCGACCTGATGCTCGTCGACTGGAACATGCCGATCATGGACGGACTCACCTTCGTCAAGGCCATCCGCACCCAGGACAAGACCACCCCGATCATTATGGTGACGACCGAGAGCGAAAAGGCACGCGTCATCGAGGCCATCAAAGCCGGCGTAAACAACTACGTCGTCAAGCCGTTCACGCCAGATGTGCTCAGCCAGCGCATCAACGAGACGGTCGGCCGAGAGGCGGCCTGACCGGCTCCCGCCACGCACTGGACCATGACACGCGATGCAGACAACGCGGTTCGGGTCCGGATCAGCAGCGACCGGCTCCAAGCGGTTGTCACCGTCCAGCCCGGCACCGACGCCTCGCTCGTGACCGAGCAGATGCTCTTGGGCGTTGCAACCGGAAGGGGGCTCCGCGAGTCTCCCGAACTCGCCGAACGCGTCGCCGCGCTCGCAGCAGCCTACGACCCGGCATCGGCAGAGCCTTTCGAGTCACTGCTGGCGGAAGGGACGCCCGCGCTCAAGGGCGAACCGTCCCGGTTTGAGCTCGCAGAAGACCTCGCCGAGATCAAAGAACGTGCTCAGCGTCTCGAGCACAAACGCTTCCGAGATGACGAGCGGATGCCCACTGAAGACAGCGCCGGCGAAGACGCGCCCGACGAGGGTATCGACCACTACTTCCAGTCCACGCTCATGATCGTCAAGCCGGGCCAGCGTCTCGGCACCCTCCACCCGGCAACCAAGGGCGTCGACGGGATCGATGTCTGCGGCCTCGCGATTGCAGCACCGGACGGCAGCCCGTGCTCGGTGACGCTCGATGACTCGACCGTCCGCACCGACGCGGAGGGCGGCGTCTACGCGACCACAGGCGGGCTCGTCGTCTTTGATGATCAGCACCTGCACGTGACCGAGACGCTGGAGGTCAGCGGCGCTGTTGACTTCTCGACAGGTCATATCACCTTCGGCGGGGACATCCACGTCCACAAGGGCGTCTGCGATGTCTTCCGAGTCAAGGCCGAACGCAGCCTGACCATCGACGGCACCGCCGAGGCATGCTTCCTCAATGCTGGGCTCGATCTGACGCTCAACCGTGGCATGGCGGGGCGCGAAAAGGCCGAGGCGCGAGCAGGTCGAGACCTGCACGCGAGGTACATCGATGCCGCGACCGTGACCATCGGGCGCGACCTGATCGCCGACCGGGAGGTCACCAACACGACCGTCACGATCGGCCGGAGGGCCGACTGCCCGCACGCCACGCTCATCGGCGGCGAGCTGACAGTCGCCGGCGCAGCCACGTTTCAGCAGGTCGGCTCGCCCGCCGCGTCCCGTACCACGGTCCGGCTCGGACGCATCCCCGAGCTTGAAGCCCTGCTCCGTGAGAGCGGCGAGGTACTCAAGACGCTCGATAGAGAACGCACGCTCGTCGAGGACAAGCTCCAGCAGCTCAGGCAGAACTCGGGCAAGCTCTCCGCCTCCCTCGCCGAGGAGCTCACGGAGCTCGAGTTCCAGAACGGCTCGATCCAATCGTGGAAGCTCCGCCTCGAACAAGCCATGCATCGAGGCTTCAGCATCCTTGAGGAATACACAGAAGCGACGCTCACGGTCACCGGAGCCGTCCTGCCTGGTGCACGCGTCGAGGCGGGAACACGCAGCGCGAACATCGACGAAACGCTCCAAGGCCCGCTGGCCATCGAGCTCGACGAACACGGCAACCTGACCGTCCGGAACCTCGGCACCGGCCAACGCCGCATGCTCACCGAATCCGCCTCCATGGACATCGATCCGGCCCGATCCGAGCTCGTGGAGCTCCGAGAAACGCTCCGAGCGGCCTGAGAGCGGTTCAACCGCTCGCGATCCGGGCCGTATCATCCATCCGTGGGACGACTCCGAACGCATGCAGTGCATCCGCTGCGTGGCTGGCTCTGCGCCGGCCTCGCGCTCATCGCGTGCTACCCAGCTGCCGCGGGCTTCGCTGCCCAGGCCGATGCCACCGCGGATATCACCGAACCCGAAGACAGCGGACAGAACGAGCCGCGGACCGCAACCGTCATCCTCCAGGACGGCCAGGTCCTGACCGGCGAGCTGATCGAGGAATCCCCCGAGCGGATCGTTCTCTCGATCAACGGCGTTCGGACCACTATCGACCAGCGCCGCATCCGGGACTCCTACATCCAGCCGCCGGTCGAGCAGCGATACCGCGCCATCCGGGCCACCATCGCCGACGACGATGTCGACGGCCTGATCCAGATCGCCGATTGGCTGCTGACCAAGAATCGGCCGGACCTCGCCCTGGCCGACCTCGAGCTCGCGCTGCGCACCGATCCGTTCGCCCACCGCGCCCGCGAGCTGCGTGTCATCGCCCGCGAGGCGCTCCGACTTCAGGAGAGCCGCGATCCGGAACCAGCCGACGAAACCCCGACCGAGCCGGCCGCCGGCTCGCCGCGGGAACCGGCGGGCAGCTTCCCCCTGATCACCGAGGACGATGTCAACCTGCTTCGTGTCTACGAGGTGGATCTCGACCAGCCCCCCCGCATGACGATCGATCGTGAGATCATGGAGGATGTGCTACGCGAGTTCGCGGGGCAGGCCGGCGTGCCCCCCACCGCGGCCGGTCGCGAGGCGCTGCTGGCCGCACCGGCCGTCGATCAGCTCGCGGTGCTCTTCACGCTGCGTGCAAGGGAGTACTACGGTCGGGTACGCGTACAAGGAGAACCGGCCGCGCTCCGCAGGTTCCGCGACGATGTCTACCGCACGTGGCTCCGCAACGCCTGCGCCACCACCCGCTGCCACGGCGGGGCCGAAGCCGGCCGACTCCAGTTCGCCCGCTCGGCCCGCATGGACCCCCAGGTCTACCTCACCAACTTCCTGATCCTCGACCGCTACCGCACCGAGCAAGGCGAGGCGATCATCGACTACGACGAGCCCGCCAGCAGCCTGCTGCTCCAGGCCGGGCTGCCCAAGCACGCCGCGACCCGACCGCACCCGGACGTCGCTGGCTGGCGTCCGGTCTTCCGCGGGCTGACCGACGGCCGGTTCCAGCAGGCCGTGACCTGGATCCGGTCCATGTACGTCCCCCGACCCGACTACCCGGTGGACTACACTCCGCAGGCTCCGCTCCGACCAGAGGACGCGAAGCCAGCGCCGCCCAGGTAGCCCCCAGCAGGCCTCGGATGGCCAAGCCAACCCGAACCCAAGACCCCAGCCAAGGACGGCCGAGCACGAACGAGGCCTCGCGTGATGACGACTAAGCGACGACCCATCGAGCCACTCCGCAGGACGCCCCGCCGCGCCGTCTTGGCAGCAGCCTCGCTGCTCGCCGCGCTGGGAATCAACGGATGCATCGAGGAGGACCCGGTCGCGGCGACCATCCAGGAGGTCGCGGGCCAGTTCGAAGCGCTCGGGGCCCCAGGCAGCGCGATCCCAGGCGACGAGTTCGTCACAGATGTCTACGAGGATGCGCTCCGCAGCCTGCGAAGCGTGGCAGGACAGGGCAGTGACGCGCAACGGGCCTCGATCCAGCTCCTGATGGCGCGGGCCGAGTACGGCCTGGCCAAGATCCCGCTCGGCGATCTCACAGCCGCCCACGCCGAGGCCAACCTGCTTATCGCGGGCGCTGCGGCCCAGGCAGCCAAGCACGTCCGACTCTCGGCGCTGGCTTCCGCCAGCGCGACCTTCGACCCGAGCGACGAGATCGCAGAGCTGCAGTCGATCATCGGCGAACGCTCGGCCGCCATCGATGATCAGCAAGCCTCGCTGCAGCGCGTCCAGACCGAGATCGCCGAACTGGACGGGCTCGCCGGCGAGGCCGACGCCCGGGCCGACGAGATCCGGCAGCAGGAAAGCGAGCTCCGAGCCCGTGCCCGGGCGATGACCGCTCCCGAGGCCGTCCCGCTCTTCGAACAGGCGGCGAGCCTCCGCAACCAGGCGGACGACCTCGCAGCCGACGCCGAACGCAGGCGGGCGCAAGCCGATGTCCTCCGACCCGAGATCACGCAGATCGAGGGCGAGATCGACCGCTTGACCGAGCAGCGAACACTGCTCGAAGAGTCCATCGAAAACCTCCGCGCCGAATCGGAAGCGTCCCGTCGAGCGACCGCGTCGCTCCAGACCGATGCCGACGCGGTGATGCAGGAGCTGACCGCACGGATCGACGCGGTTGAGGTCCTGATGACCGGGACGATGGCCGACGCGTACGAGGCTTCCATGGGCGCGTACGACAAGGCCTCCGCCGAGGCACGCAAGGCTGCCAGCGGCCTGCGAACGCAAGCGAGGCTGTTCGAAGCCGAGACCGCCCTGACCGCAGCGGGGCTCGCCGCCTCTCAAGCCGAGCAGCTGAACAGGCTGGTCCGAACCGCCGGCTCGGCCGACCGGATGGAACTGGCCGAACGTGCCGGGACGCTCGCCGAGGAAGCGGCCGAGCTCGCCCGCTCGCGGCTTGAGAGCGCCCGCGAGTCGTTCTCGAGCGCAGGCGTCCGCGGCGAAGCCTCTGACCGCATCGATGCCGTCGTGGCCCGACTCGAAGCGATCATCGGCATCCCACCAGAGACCGAGGAGGATGGGCTGGACGGCTTCGAGGCCGACCCGGTCGATGGCCCCGGTCAGCAACCTGGCCAAGAACCCGGTGAAGAACCAGCCGAAGACGCGAGCGACGCCGCCGACTCGGAGGCGGGCGGCCCGTGAGCGGGCTGCCCGATGCTGCCGCCGCGGACCCGGTCCTGCCCGAGGTCGTGATGCACCTGCACCGGCCCAACGACCCGGGCACCGCTCGTGTCGTGGAATCTCGGCTGTGCATGGCGGGCAAGTCCGCGAGCTACGTGCGCCACCTCGCCCTCGATGTGTCGGGCACGGAGATCGCCGGCCGCTTCCGCGCAGGACAGTCGTTCGGAGTGCTCACGCCCGGTGAGAACGACAAGGGCCGCCCGCACGCGCCCCGGCTCTACTCCATCGCCTCTCCGACCGCGGGTGAGGACGGCAACGGCGCCGTGCTGGCCACCACCGTCAAGCGGACCATCGACGAGCACCACGACGACCACGCGCTGTTCCTGGGCGTTGCGAGCAACTACCTCTGCGATCTCCAGGTCGGCGACGAGGTGCGCGTCTCCGGGCCCAACGGCAAGCGGTTCCTGCTGCCGGCCGAGCAGGCCGACTGGAACTACGTCTTCTTTGCGACCGGAACCGGTATCGCGCCGTTCCGGGGCATGCTCGGTGATCTGTACCAGACGGATGCGCCGGCTCCTGACCGAACGACGCTCGTCATGGGCTCGCCCTACAGGACCGATCT
The DNA here is from genome assembly GCA_039187315.1 of Planctomycetota bacterium. Lineage (GTDB taxonomy): Bacteria > Planctomycetota > Phycisphaerae > Phycisphaerales > UBA1924 > JANQQZ01. The sequence goes on from JBCCZQ010000009.1 coordinate 33,755, forward strand.
TTTGTACGACGAGGAGTTCACGCAACTCGCCCGGGCACACGATGGCTTGAGCTATCTGACCGCGATCAGCCGTGAAACGCCCGACGGCGTCGGACGCGGGCAGTATGTCCAGGACGTCCTGACAAGCCACCGCGACCATTTCACGGACCTGCTGACCCGGCCCAATACGCTCGTGTACATCTGCGGCATCGCCGGGATGGAACTCGGCATTTTCCAAGCCCTGGCGGGTAGCCTGCCGCCCGAGGTGCTGGCGAGGTTCCTCGTTGTGGATCCCGAAGCCGCGGCGGAACCCGGCTCATGGAGCCGGCGGATGATCCACAAGCAGATCAAGCCGACCCGCAGGGTCTTCCTCGAGGTCTACTGACCGCCCGCGGCACCGGCGCCCGTCGCCATCGGCGGGCGAGCTAGAGTAGAAGCCTTTCCGAGAGCCACCAGGACCCAGCCGCATGCGACGACGAACGCTCCTGCCGATCCTTGCCGCCTCGTTCGCCTTCGGTGCCGCTGGCCAGGGCTTCGACTCGCAGGCCGTCGCTGAAGGCCTGAGCACCGGGGACACCGCCTCGATCCAGCGGGCGCGTTCTCAGGCGGTCGAGTATCTGGCCTCGCCGACCCTCCGCGTGCAGCAGCGGCTTGAGGCCGACGACGCGCTGCGTCCAGCGCTCGGGCAGGCGCTCGCTTCCGAAGACGAGTTCCGAACGGTCAACGCGCTGCTCGTGATGGGCCACCTCGTGACGCCGACGAGCCTGCAGGCCGTCACCCCGTATCTTGAAGACCCGCGGCCGGGCGTGAAGTACGCCGCGTACAAGGCGATGCGCACCTCGCTGAACATCCTGAGCCAGCAGGCCGCTCCGTCGCTGCAACCCAACGCGGCCCTCGATGCGTTCGGCTCTCTTGTCGAAGCCGTGGAAGCCCAGACCGATCCGATCGCGATCGAAGGCGGGCTGCGCGCGATCGCCGCGGCCGACCGGGTCTCCGCTCAGAACCTGCGTCAGCTCGAAGAGGCGGCCCGACGGGCGCTCCCGACGGTCGCCTCTTTGCACGCCGAACGCCTGGAGAGCCAGGACGACCCCGAGGACTACCGCGTCTTGATTGGCGCGATGCTTTACGCGATGCTCGAGCTGCGCATCGCGATCAACGCTCCGGACGCAAGGTTCAGCGACGAGGCGCTCACATCGGCCGCCTCGCTCGGCGGAGCCGTGCTTAGCCACGCCTACACGGCCTACGAGGCTGCCGGTGGCATCAGTTCGATCGACGACGATCGCCGTGAACTGCTCGGGCAGGCGATCGCGGCCTCTGAAACGCTCGTGTACTTCGCGCTGCGGGGCCTCGGCACCGACGCCCAGCCCACGGGCCTGGCCGCAACCTTCCAGTCCGAAGACGACCGTGGCTTCCGCGCGGGCATCCTCCGCATCATCGGGCCGACCGGGATCCTCCAGCGCAACGGCATTCAGGTCGCCGGGGGCTGATGGGTACCGCGAGGGTCGCTGGGGCGCTGCGCCGGTAGACTCCTGCCATGTTCAAGCTGCTGATCCCCGTCCTGCTGCTGCTCGCGGGCGTCGTACTCACCGTCGCCAGCGACGACCCCGACCCGTCGGCCGACTTCACGTTCATCAACCGTGGCAGCATCGGCACGCTCGACCCGCAGCGGATGAGCTGGATGCAGGATCTGCGTGTCGCGAGGCTGCTCTATGAGCCGCTCGTGCGGCTCGATGTGCTGCACGAGGACTACGTCGTCGTGCCCGGCGTCGCCGAGCGGTGGGATATCTCAGAGGACCAGCTGACCTACACGTTCCATCTGCGTGAGGATGCGAGCTGGTCGAACGGGGAGCCGGTGACCGCACACGACTTCATTTTCGCGTGGCGACGGGCCCTGCTGCCGGATACGGCCTCGGACTACACGAAGCTGTTCCAGGCCATCCGAGGCGCCGACGAGTTCTTCTACTGGCGGACCGAGCAAACAGCCGAGTACGCCCGCCGGGTCGCATCGATCCCCCAGGCGGACCGCGGGGCCGAGGTCGAACGCCTCTGGGATGAGACCATGCGACGCTTCGACGAAACGGTCGGCCTCAGAGCGCTCGACGACCGCACGCTCGAGGTCGAGCTGACCACTCCGACGCCCTACTGGCTCGACCTGTGCGCCTTCGCCGTCTTCAGCCCGGTCTATCCCCCGCTGGTTAGCCAGTACGAACGGCTCTCACCGGACACGGGGCAGATCAAGATCGAGTTCGGCTGGACCAAGCCGCCGCTGACGGTCACCAACGGACCGTTCGTGCTCGAGCGCTGGCGCTTCAAGCGAGGCCTGTTCTTCCGAGCCAACCCGCACTGGTGGGCCAAGGACACCCTCGATGTGGAGACGATCTCGATCCCCAGCGTCGAGGACCCGAACGCCGCGATCCTCGCCTTCGAGACCGGGGCCGTCGACTGGGTCAGCGATGTGACGGCCGAGTACCGTATCCAGATGCTCGCCGACAAGCGGGCGTTCTACGCCGAGCACGCCGAACTTGTCGAGCGGCTCAAGCAGCAGGGACTGGACCAGTTCGCGATCGCGGCAGAGCTGCCCGACGACCCGCGCAAGAACCTGCACGCCGTCGACAACTTCGCGACCTACTGGTACAACTTCAACTGCATGCCGACCCTGCCAGACGGCAGGGAGAACCCGTTCCACGATGCACGGGTGCGTAGGGCGTTCGCGATGGCGATCGACAAGCGGGCGATCGTCGAGGACATCAACCGGATCGACCAGCCTGTCCTGCGGACGCTCATCCCCCCGGACGCCATCGCCGGCTACACCTCCCCAGAGGGCCTCGACTGCGTCTCGGACTTCCGGGACGATGCTGCCGGGCTGGAATCGCACCTCAACGAAGCGAAGCGGCTGCTCGCCGAAGCCGGGTACGAGTCACCGGAAGACCTGCCGGTGATCGAGCTGTTGTTCAACAAAGACTCGGGCCACGACCTGATCGCTCAGCAGATCGCCCGCGACTGGGAACGGTACCTCGGCGTCCGCACCCGCCTGAACCAGAAGGAGATCAAGGTCTACCGCGACGACCTGAAAAACGCGAACTTCATGACCAGCCGCGCCGGCTGGTACGCCGACTACGCCGACCCAACAACGTTCCTTGAGCTCAACCGCACCGGCGACGGCAACAACGACCGCAAATATTCGAACCCCGAGTACGATCGCCTGCTCGATCAGGCCAAGACCGAGCTCGACCCGCAGGCACGCCTCGACCTGCTCGCCGAGGCCGAGCGGATCATCATGGAAGAAGACCTGCCGATGGTCCCCATCTTCCAGTACGTCAGCCTCTACCTCTTCGACCCCGATGTCGTCACCGGCATCAACCCGCACCCCCGCGCCCAGCAAGACATCTACCTCGTCGATGTCCTTGGCGACGGCAAGGGGGGCGACCGCGTCAAGCGCATCCGAACCGACGATGCGAACGATGGAGAGAGCCGGTGAGCCGCCGAGGCTCCTCGAGCATGCTCGGGCTCATCGGCCGACGGCTGCTCCAGCTGCCGGTCATCCTGCTGGTGATCTACACGCTCACGCTCTGGCTCGCCTGGAAGATCCCCGGCAACCCGCTCGAGAACCCCGACGGCCGGCAGCCGCCCGCGGCCGTGATCGAGGCCATGAAGCGGCAGTACAACCTCGACAGCTTCCCGTCGTTCTACGGCAGCTACCTCGCCAGCGCGTCCGGGCTCGACTACGCCCGAGGCTGGCTCTCGGGCGCGCACGACGATGCAGACGACCGCGCCGCCGAAGCCAACGTCGCCGCGCCCACGCGCTACGTCTTCGACCTCGGGCCGTCGCTTACGTACGACGACTGGCGTGTCAACGAGATCATCGCCGGAGCCCTGCCCGTCTCCGTCGTGCTCGGTTTTGCAGCGATCCTGATCGCCCTGGGTATCGGCATCACCGCCGGCGTCGTCGGCGCGATCAAGCCCAACTCCTTCGCCGACCTCGCCACGCTCCTACTCGCGCTCATAGGCATCAGCCTGCCGAGCTTCGTCGTCGGCATGCTGCTGCTGATCGTCTTTGCCGTCTGGTTCCCCGTCCTGCCCGTCGGCGGATGGGGCCGCGTGAACCAGATGCTCCTGCCGGCGGTGACGCTCAGCCTGCCGTTCGCGGCGTACATCGCCCGCCTGACACGCATGGGCATGATCGAGGCACTCGGCGCCGACTACATCCGCACGGCCCGCGCCAAGGGCCTCGCCGAGAGCAAGGTCCTGTTCAAGCACGCGCTCAAGAACGCCTTCCTGCCTGTCCTGAGCTACCTCGGACCCGCCATCGCCTTCGCTATGACCGGCAGTTTCGTCGTCGAGAAGGTCTTCAACGTACCCGGCCTCGGCCAGCACTTCGTCAACGCCGTCCTGAACAAGGACCTGTTCCTGATCATGGGCGTCGTGCTGATCTTCGCGACGATGCTGGTCCTGCTGAACCTGGCCGTGGACGTGCTGTACCGCTGGGTGGATCCGAGGATCGGGTGAGCAAACCGTGCGATCTAAACTACATGGATCATACCAAGTAGTATCGCTAGCGCGTTATATACCCCGTGGATCACGATCGCCGCGATCAACCACCGAACGCCAAGTTCCAGTGAAGGCGGTACACCGGCTGTTACCGCTCGGCTCCACACGTTCGTCAGGCCGATCGATGCAACACCCGAGCACGCCGCGTGCAGCCCAAGGCAGGCTGTCCAACGCCACGCAATAAGCCATGGCTCCGGATCCGAGATGTAGATGCTCAGGTAGAGTACGTTCTCGATCGACGCAAAAACGACGCCAGACAGCACGCCGATAGCAATCAGCGAGCCACCGCTGGGTACGAGGTACGGCCGCTTCTCGACGATGTAGCTCGAGACACTCACCTTCATGAGTTCCTCGATCGTCGGGCCAAATACTGCGAACGCAAGGAACGAGAAGAACGTCGCGCCGTATCCCAGCATCGAGGCGGCGAAGGCCCCGAGAACCGCCAGCGGGCCCGCAGCAATGATCGCCGCTGTCACGAATAAGCCTTGCTCGCCTGGGGTGACCCGCGACCGCATATCTTCGAGCCACGCTCGGTAGGTCAGCGCACCCGGCGGGGGATCGGAAGCATCGAACGCTCGGAAGGCGGGCTCATCGAAGACGCTCCTCGACGCCTCCTGATCCGGAGTCTCGTCTTCCGTGCCGATAATTTTCCGTGCGGCCGCGCGCTCCGACGGATCGACACTCGGCGTGGCGTGCGCACGCATGTGAGGCTCTGAGTAGACGGACTCGTAGGATCGGCTACACATCACGGTCGTCCCGCGGTTTCCTCGCGATACGCGGTGCCGGAAGCCAGCACGGCAACCATGGTCGCACCCCGGGCCGTCGCCGCGCTGCCGCCAACATCGGCCGTCTGGAGGCGGATATTGCATACCGAGGTGTACCCTTTCTCACGTGCCGACTCCATAAGCCGCACGAGCGCTTGACGCCGGGCACGCTCCATCAGGCTGCGGTAGATCTTGAGTTCACCCCCGACCAGCTTGACGATCTTCGCGATGAAGCTCTTGAAGTGATCCGTCGCGATAACACACTCGCCTACAACAATCTCGCCGCGCTCCGCACCGCTGAAGTCGATCGCCCGGTCGATGGTTGACACGCGGATACCCGCGAGGGATGCCTCGCTTGCACCTAAGCGTTTGAGGTGGTTGTTCTCGGTCAACGTGCCAATGAAGAACGCGCCAATGATCAGCAGAATCGGCAGGCCACACTGCAGAAAAATCTCAAGGAACATACCCATGCACGGATCCCCCCTATTCCGTCAGGAGCTTCACGGCCGTGCCGTAGGCATACATCTCGGCGGCACCGCTCGATACAGCGCTTGTGCTGAACCGTACGTTCACTATCGCGTCAGCCCCGAGCTCGTTCGCCTGCGCGATCATGCGTTCGACCGCCTGCCGCCGAGACTCCGTCAGCAGCTCGGTGTAGCCCTTGAGCTCACCGCCGACGAGGTTCTTCAACCCGGCTCCGATGTCGCGTCCCACGTTTTTGGCACGTACCGTGTTGCCCTGAACGATCCCAAGGATCGAGCCGATCTGTCGGCCCGGAACAGTTTCTGTATTGACGATGAGCATCGAAAGCGGCCTCCGGATTCACGTTAGAACTACGTGAGTTCTAGCGTAACCGAAGGCACTGCTGTGTCAATCTCGACGATCTTCCTCAAACGTCGCCCCGCGCATCACGTCGAAGCTCACGAACTGCCCCGGCTCGAAGTCCTCGGCCGATTGCCGCGGGTCCGTCGGCGTGCAGTGGATCGGCATGCCGGCATGCACGACCACCGCGCCCTCGTGCACCGCGATGACGGTGCCCTGCACCCGCCGCGGCCGGCCGTAGACCGGCTCGACGTACCGCCCGCCCGTGGTGACGACGTCGATCCGCTTCGCCTCGGCCCGGATGGTCCCCACGATCCGCTTGCCGACCTCGGCCCGGATCTCGCCGACCGGCTCCAGGTGCGTCCGGTAGCTCGTGTTCGGGAAGCTGAGCACGACAAACGCGGGCTTGGTGGCGGTCGGCTCCGACACCTCTTCAAGAATGCCGCGGGCGAGCTTCGGATCGATAGCGGATGTCGGTGCGGGCTTCAGCATGTTCAAGGCTAGTCCGAACGGGCGGACCGGGCTGCGACCGCGCGACCCCGAGCACCCATCGCAAGAAAGTTGGCCAGCAGACCCGGCCCTTCGGGCGTCATGAAGCTCTCCGGGTGGAACTGCACGCCCTCGAGCGGCTGCAACCCGACCGACGGGCCCTGGTCGGCCCAGACCCGCCTCAGGCCCATGACCACGCGGCGGACGCTCCCGTCGGCCAGGCGTTCATCTGTCCAGGCCGAGAGCTCCCAGCGGTGGCCCTCGGCGTCAGGTCCTGCCGGCACGGTGTCGGCGTCGACCACGAGCGAGTGATACCGCATCGCCTGCATCGGGCTCGGAAGTCCCACAAACAGCCCCCGCCCGTCGTGCGCGACCTCGCTCGTCTTGCCGTGCATGGGCAGGTCGTGCCGGACGACGGCCATCCCCCCGACCTCGCCCAGGCACTGGTGACCGAGGCAGACGCCCAGCACCGGCACCTCGCCCGCGAACGCGTCGATCATCGCCGAGCTGACCCCGGCTTCGGTCGGCGTGCAGGGGCCCGGCGAGACGATCAGGTGGCTCGGCCCGCGCCCGCCATCGAGCGACCGGGCCTCGTCCGGTGTGATCCGATCGTTGCGGACCACCAGCAGATCGCGCCCCGGTTCCAGCGTCGGGTCGAGCTCGCCCAGCCGCTGCACCAGGTTCCAGGTGAAGCTGTCGTAGTTGTCGATCAGCAGGATCACCCGTGATCGTAGCTTCGGCTACTCCGCCGCTTCCGCCGCCGCAGCCTCGCGCCGGCGGCGCTCGACGGGATGCCAGTCCGCGACGAGTGTCGATGGCACCGTTGCCCGACGAGGCTGCAGCTGCGTCGCGGTCGCCGCGTGCGCCACGCTGGGCTGCACTGCATAGGGCGGCTCGATGCCGGCGTCGATTGCCTCGCCCGCATCCCACGTCAGCACGAGCTCTCGCATCCCGGGCTCCAGCCATCGGGTCTCGGTCAGCGTGCGTCCCTTCCACGGCACCTCGCCAGTCGCGCCGAGGAACACGGTCGCGTGCGCCTCAAAACGCTTGCTGACATCCACGATCATCCTGACGCGCACAGTCGTATCCACGACCACGCCCTGAGCATGCACTAGCCGCCCGACCTGCTCACCGAACTCGTCCGCAAAGAACGACGGCGTCACCCACTCCGCCGTAGGCACACCTGTACCAGCCTTGCCGATCGCGGTGAGCTCAATGTCCCAGGGCCCGTCGACCATCGCGGTGCGGATTGCCTCACCCGAGAACCGGTAAACGGCGCGGCCGGTCCCCTCGGCGCCGACCTCCACCGGCAACACGTAGACCGCGCTGCGGAAGTACGAGTCTTGCCCGGTGATCGGGCTGCCGGCATCCGATCGCAGCATGCCCCGGACCATGATCGTCGAGCCCGGCACGCCGGTGACCTCCAAGCGCACGTCGAGCCCGACTGCGTCTTCACCGACTCGCGTCGACGAAGGCTCGGCACCAAGAACTCGAATCTCCGGTTCAGTGAGCCGCACGGCGGCAGGCGGGAGCGCATCCGCGATCAAAGCGGCAACGACCGTCAGCATCAGCGCGTTCATCGCCCCAGCGTACCACAGCGGGCTGAACGCCGAACATCCCGTCCTGCTGACGGGCCATTACGCCGCGTCGAGATCGTCCGCAGGCCGCTCTTCGCCGTCAATATCAAGCACGGGATCGATGCCGAAGTCGGCCAAGACCGTCCCGGCGATGCCGTCGCGTGTGACCAGGAACAGCTGGTCGGTGATCGGGTACGGCAAGCGGTTGAAGTCTTGGACGACCCGCCGGTGCAGCCGCCGAAGGAACGGCGTGGGCCCAGCAGACAACGCAACGAACATGTCCCGCGCCGGCACCGCGACGAGGAAATCCGGCCCGAGCCGCGAGGCGAGCATCGGACGCAGGTCGGTCATCAGCAGTCGCGCGGCGTCGTAGCCGTCCTGCTCGCTGATGATCGCCGCCTGCCCGCCCTCCTTGCTCTCGACGAACTGCATGTCCAGCTCGGGCGTGTAGGCGTCGACGTTGTCACGCGCCAGCGCATCGAGCTCGTCGAGCGTCACGCCCCAACGGATCATCTGCTCGGTCGTGATACTCACCGTCATGCTCGGCTGGTCCAGCACAAAAACGATCACCGTGTCGTTCACGAACGGCACGTGCGCGACGAGCTCTTCAGACAGGTGCTCGAAAATCGAGCACGGCTGGATCCGCGGCATGATCCGGTGCTTGGCCAGCTCGAACGGGATATCCGCCCCATCGATCGGTTCACCCGAAAACAGCTGCTCGAGGTAGTGCTCGACGATCTCCAGCCCGCGGACTGGGTCGTGCGACACCATCCGGTACAGGTTCTCGAGATCGAGCCGTCGCCCGTCCACGAGCAGTTCGCTCGGACCGATCAGACGGACGGCATAGTCCGGCTGGATCCGCTGGAGCATGCTCGCGACCTGTTCGGCGAACGCTTCGGGTTCCTTGGGCATGTGTGCCATCACCCCGTCCTCCGCTGCCGATCCGAACTCGCCCATGCGGCCCGCAACTGACAGCCCCTGCCTCCAGCCCCGTATCAGCGATTCCCAGCGGTCCCTTGAGCCAGCGGAGTGATCCGGCCACCACCGGAACAGGGGTTGCTGCCAGATGATCAGTGACGACCACCTGACCGGCGAGCATTCCTGCGAACAGAGGCCGGCCCGCGGACATCGGAAATTGGTTCTGGGGCCCGCTGACGCCCGATCACACAACATGCGACTACACTGGTCGTTCGCGAGACGGCAACCGGACCGGGACGGGACCGGCCGTGGAACGCCGAGACGGAGATGCCAAGCGTGACCGAGCAGGACATTGAAGCGAAGGTGATCGACATCGTGGCCGAGCAGCTCGGCGCCGACAAGAGCAAGATCAGCCGCGACACGAGCTTCGTCGACGACCTCAACGCCGATAGCCTCGACACCGTCGAGCTGGTCATGGAGTTCGAGGACGCGTTCGAGACCTCGATCCCGGACGATCAGGCCGAGAAAATCGGGACGGTCGGTCAGGCGATCGACTTTATCAAGTCCGCCCAGGGCGTCGACTGAGCAGCCCCTGGGCCGCCGGCTCCGGGCTCGGCCACCGTTCGTCTTCCAGGGGGCGTCCTCGGCGACCTGAACCCGCGGCGAGCGGTGCGGCCTGCCTCACGCAGCCCGGCGTCTGTGTGGATCCCTGTCGCCTAAGGCGAACGCGAGGCTGACACATGACAAGCCAACGACGAGTCGTGATCACCGGGATCGGAGCGGTCACCCCGATCGGCCAGACCGCCGCAGAGACCTGGCAGTCCATGCGCGAGGGCCGGAGCGGTATCGGCCAGCTCGACACCCCCGAGTTCGCCGCGTACGAGGGCTGGACCACCACCATCGGTGGCATGGTCCGGGACTGGGACCCGACCGGCCGAATCGAACGACGCGAAGCCAAACGCCTCGACCGCTGCACACAGCTCGGCCTGTGCGCCGCCGACGAGGCCATCGAACACGCAGGGCTGGATCTCGACCGCGAAGACCCGACTCGGTGCGGCGTGGTCGTCGGCTCGGGCATCGGCGGCATCTACACGATCGAACAGAATGTCGATGTCCTCAACACCAAGGGCCCGGACCGCATCAGCCCGTTCACCGTCCCGAGGCTCATGGTCAACGCGGTCGCCGGCAACATCTCGATCCGCCACAACCTCCAGGGGCCAGCCTCCGCACACGCCACGGCCTGCGCCAGCTCGGGCCACGCCATCGCCGACGCGATGAACATGATCCGCCGCGGCGATGTGGATGTAATGATCACAGGCGGCGCCGAAGCGGCCTGCACGCCTCTGTGCGTCGGCTCGTTCATGACGATGCGGGCCCTGAGCACACGCAACGACGAGCCCGAGCGGGCCAGCCGCCCCTTCGACGCCGACCGTGACGGCTTCGTGCTCTCCGAGGGTGCATCGATCATGGTCATCGAATCGCTCGAGCACGCACAGGCACGGAACGCAACGATCTTGGCCGAGATCGTCGGAGCCGGCAACTCCTGTGACGCCGGTCACATCACCGCCCCAGACCCGGGCGGCCGGGGGGCGAGTCGATCCATGGGCTGGGCGCTGCGCGACGCACGGCTCAACCCGGACGACATCGGCTATGTCAATGCGCACGGCACCTCGACACCCCTGGGCGACGCCGCTGAAGTCGCTGCGGCGCTCGAGGTCTTCGGCGACCACGCCCGGGTCTCCGCGGGCGGTACGCTCATGATGAGCTCGACGAAGTCGATGCACGGACACACGCTCGGCGCGTCGGGCGCGGTCGAGATGATCGCCTGCATCCACGCGGTCCGCGACGCCGTGATCGCCCCCACCATCAACCTCGAAACGCCCGGCACGCGTGCGGACGGCAGCGACACGGTCGAACCGATCGACGTCCACCTCGTGCCCAACGAGGCCCACGAGCGGCCGGTCGGCTACGCCATGAACAACACTTTCGGCTTCGGCGGGCACAACGTCACGCTCCTGATCGCCCGATTCACGGGCTGAGCCCACCAATCATCAAGGCCGGGCGCGGACCCAGGCCGATGACATATCCATGGCTGGACGGACCTACCAATCGATCCTCATGCTCGAGGTTCCGATCATCGTGCGGCTCGGTGAGCGGCCGATGAAGCTCTCGGAGACCACGGCCCTGACCCCGGGCTCGATCATCGAGCTCTCGATCCAGGCCGACGAGGAGCTCGACCTCCTCGTGAACAACGTGCCGATCGGGCGGGGGTCGGCGGTGAAGGTCGGCGAAAACTTCGGGCTGAACATCGCGTTCATCGGCGATCTGGCCACCAGGATCGGGGCCCTGGGCGGGCAGGTCCCCCCCGGCGATGCCGCGGAAAGCGATCCTGACGCCGACGCAGCGGCGCTGGCCGAGCAATTCCTGAACGGCTGATCCGATCGGATCCATCCCGGGCCACGGATGGCCGATAGCCTTTCTGCGGGCGGATCGTCGCCCCGCAGCACCAAACCCATGCGCCCGCGTACCAGACCGGAGAACGCCCGATGCCCCGCGACATCCCTGTCGGCAACGGCAACCTGCTGATCACCTTCGACAGCGACTACCGCGTCCGTGACATCTACTTCCCATGCGTCGGACAGCCGAACCACACGCAGGGCCACATCCAGCGCTTCGGCGTCTGGGCCGACGGGTCGTTCGCATGGATCGAAGACAAGGGATGGAAGCGTGAGCTGCGCTACCGCCCCGACACGTTGGTCACCGAGGTGCGTCTGACGCACCAGAAGCTCGGGCTCGAGATCGTCTGCAACGACGCCGTCGACCATACCGACCCTATCTACTTCCGCAAATCCGTCGTCCGCGATCTCAAGGGCGCCGACCGTGACGTGCGGCTGTTCTTCCACTACGACCTGTCGATCGGCGGCAACCCGGTCGGCGACACCGCGAACTACGACCCGACCAGCTCAGGCGTGGTCTTCTACAAGGACGGCTTCTACTTCCTCGTCAATGCCTGTGACCAGCACAAGTGCGGCATCGACCACTGGGCCATCGGTTCCAAGCGTGTCGGCGGCGCCGAGGGAACCTGGCGCGACGCCGAGGACGGCCACCTCGGACGCAACACCATCGCCCAGGGCTCTGTCGACGCCACGATCGGGTACAACCTGCACGTGCCCGCCAACGGCGAGGCCTACGTCACCAACTGGTTCGCCTGCGGCCGCTCTTACGATGATGTCAAACGCCTCAACAGGCACATCTGGGACACAGGGCCCGAACGCATGATCTCCCGGACCGAGGCCTACTGGCAGCTCTGGGCCCGCAAGGAGACGATCGACACCGCGGCTCTGCCAGAACCTGTGGCGGACCTGTACTACCGCAGTGCGCTGCTCATGCGCACCCAGATCGACAACGGCGGCGCGATCATCGCCGCCAACGACTCGGATATCGCGCAGTTCGGCGGAGACCACTACAGCTACTGCTGGCCCCGAGACGGCGCACTGTGCGCCTACGCCCTAATACTGACAGGTCAGAGCGAGCTCAGCCGCAGCTTCTTCCGGTTCTGCGAGCGGGTGATCAGCGACGAGGGCTATTTCCTGCACAAGTACAACCCGTCCGGCACGCTGGCGTCGAGCTGGCACCCGTGGACACTCGACGGGCGGAAGATCCTGCCGATCCAGCAGGACGAAACCGCTCTGACGCTCTGGGCCCTCCGCCGGCACTTCGAGACCTATCGCGACGTTGAGTTTGTCAAGAGCCTCTACGAACGGCTGATCGTCCGCCCCGCGGACTGGATGATCGCGTACCGCGACGCCAACGGCCTGCCGCAGCAGTCCTGGGACCTCTGGGAAGAACGCCGCGGCATCCACACCTTCACGGTTGCCTCGACCATCGGGGCGCTCAAGGCGGCCAGCGCGTTTGCGCGCGATTTCGGCGAGCCCGACCGCTCCGCCGTCTACGCCGACGCCGCAGAACGCATGACCGCGGCCCTCATCCGGCACTTCTGGCATGAATCCGAGGGCCGGTTCGCCCGCAGGGCCGTGCCCGAGGAAGACGGCACCTACCGCCTCGATATGACAGCCGACGCCGCGAACTTCGCACTCTTCGCCATCGCCGGCATGGACCCGGATGATCCCAAAGTCTCCAGCGAGATGGAGCGGACCCGCGAATTGCTCAGCGTCCGCACAGAGATCGGCGGCGTCGCCCGCTATCAGCGTGACTACTACCACCAGATCGAGACCGAGAAGACCTCCATCGTCCCCGGCAACCCCTGGGTCATCTGCACCCTCTGGCACGCGCAGCACATCATCGCCAAGGCCAAGGCACCCGCCGAGCTCAAGGAAGCGATGGACCTCATCAGCTGGTGCTGCTACCGCACGCTGCCCTCGGGCGTGCTCGCCGAGCAGTTCCACCCGTACACCGGCGAGCCGATCTCGGTCAGCCCGCTGACATGGAGCCACGCGACGGTCCTGATCGCCGTCAGCGAGTACCTCAACAAGCTCGCAGAGTTCGAGGGCAAGGACCACGCTACGCCCAAGCCAGATTTCGCGGGCGTCAGGGGCGGCTAACCGACGCAGACCTTGCCCGTGCCATTGCGCACCTCGCCCAGCACCACCACGCGCTCGCCGAGCCTGGTTAACCTGCGCTGCACAGCGTCGGCGAACGTCGGCCGCACGATCAGGACATATCCGATGCCCATGTTGAACACGCGATCCATCTCATCGGGCGCGACACGGCCCCGCTCGGCTAGGAACCCGAAGACCGGGTGCGGTTCCCAGGCCTTGCCATCGATGTGCACGTCGACCGAGCCGTTGAGCACGCGCTCGATGTTCTGCGCCAGCCCGCCGCCGGTAATGTGGGCCATCCCGCTGATGATCTTCTTGACGCGGTAGGCCCGCTGGAGGCGAACGAGCGGGTCGGCGTACAGGCGCGTGGGCGTGAGCAGCGCCTCGCCGAGCGTCTGATCCGCATCGAACTCCTTGTAGACCTTATCGAGCCTGAGCTTCTTCGCAGACACGATCTTGCGCACCAGGCTGAATCCGTTCGAGTGAAGCCCGTCCGAGGCAAGACCCAGCACCACATCGCCGGGCTGGATACGCAGCGGATCCGTCGCGCGTTTGAGCTCGACGACGCCCACAGCGAACCCCGCCATGTCGAACTCACCCGGGGCATACACATCCGGCATCTCAGCGGTTTCGCCGCCGATCAGTGCGCACCCGCTGGCCTCGCACGCGCCGGCGATGCCGCGGACCATCGCCTCCAGCTCGTCCGGCACAACCTTCGGCACCGCGATGTAGTCGAGAAAGAACAGCGGCTCGGCGCCCTGGACGATCAGGTCGTTCACGCTCATCGCGACCAGATCGACACCGATCGTATCGAATCTCTGCATCTGCGTCGCAAGCTTGAGCTTGGTGCCCACCCCGTCCGTGCACGCGACGAGCACCGGGTCCTTGTAGTTGCGCTGGAACAGCCGCTGGTTGTAATCGAGCCGGAACAGGCCCGCGAACCCGCCGGGGTTCTGGATGACCCGCGGCCCATGCGTACGGCGGACCATCGAGCCCAGCCGCCCGATGAATGAGTCGTACGTATCGAGATCCACACCCGCGTCGGCGTAGGTCAGGCCGTTGTCAGAGGGCGAGGGTCGTTTGGCCATAGCCCTGCACGATACGCGCCCAACCTGCGGCTACGGTGCCGCACCCAACACCGCTTGGTACTGCTCAGCGACCCACCTCGCCCGATCCCGCAACTCTTGGGGACGCGTGTCATCCGCGACGAATCGCTCCAGGACCTCGATCATTCCAGCGTCCGGCAGCGCATTCCTGACCGCGACACGAAGTATTCTTGCCGCCGTCGCGTCGTTCACACTCCGGTCGAGAAGCGCAATGCACGCCGGCGCGATCCAAGGTTGCATCCGGGCGACCGAAGACCGTTCGACAAGCTTGACGAACATATCCGCCATCGCGTCGGCTATGATCGGGCTCTCGTCGTCGATCATCTCGATCAGTTCCATCGCCACCACCGGCGCCCGCGTGTCCACGGGGTATTGGCCTCGGCCGGTCGGCACCAGCCGGCCGCTTACCGCGTCCCACTCCAGCGGCATGTTGTACACCTGGTATCCAAGCTGGACCGCGAGCGCTGCCCGCGTCCCCGGCGAGCCCTTGGCCAACCAGTCGTGCAGGTACGCAAGTTCGTCTTCCTCGCCCGCTACGGTATCTCGGACATAGAACGCGTTCCTGGCAAGCGTCGCGATGTTCCAAGCCACGCGTTGCAAGTCAGGATGGTGCTCGTCCGCGAGGATGGCATCCATCGTGACGCGACCACGTTGTCGATCGATTTCGCATACCGATGTGATGATCGCGTTCCGATCGCTCGGCGACGCATTCGCGATCGCCAGCAAATGCTGAATCATCACTTCCGGATCGTGGTCCGCCTGCGATGCGAGCTCAATACCCAATCGAAGCGACCATTCGAAGGGCGTCCCCAGCAGCGTGTCAACGTCCTCGGTGGGTACCAGCAGTTCCCTGTTGTAAAAGTAATACTGAATCGGCACCATCCCGACGATGTATGCCGCGTCCTCGGCCGACTGCGAAGTGACCGGCTGCGTCCGCAGCTCGTGCATGCAACGCTCGAATGCAGCAAGGGCCAACTCGCGGTCGGCGTGGTACGTGCCGGTCAGTTGGTCGTAGCCTGCGATCCTGCGCCCGAGCCCGCTGATGGCGTTCCATTCTTGGGTCGTATCCAGATCGAGCGCCCGCCAGGCCCGGAGCCAAGTCGGCCATATCTCGACCTGCGCTCGAAGCGGCAGCAGCGAGATCAACCCACGCTCGCGCGCGAAGGGCCAGCCCCCGACGCCTGCGGCCAGCAGAAGGACCAGCGCTCCCGCCACGAGCCACCGGACCCGCAACCGCCCCCCATACCACGCCGCCTCGTCGAGGGCGATCAGACCGCACTCGGGGCAGGTCATCTCGCCGGGGCGGCCGGTCATGTCGTACCTGCACCGCGGGCAGCGCCGAGTTCGGCTGACAATCCGCCGACGCCCGGCCCATCCCAACCACACAAGGACCCCGCCCGCGGCAGCGAGAGTGACGCTGCCAAGCAGCGTTCCGTAGAACAACCCGAGCCCCATGCAGCAGCCGCCTCCTCAGCCGGGTAGACACCGCGCTGGCACCGATGTCCTGATGGCACGCTCGTGCCCGAACCGAGATTCAGGCACTACGTGCAGGCCCCGGTCCTACAGTCCCCCTCGCACACGCCCTGAGCCAGGAGGACCGATCCGCATGGGCCATCTCTTCACGTCCGAATCCGTCTCGATGGGCCACCCCGACAAGGTGGCCGACCAGATCTCCGATGCCGTTCTCGACGCGATGCTCGCCCAGGACCCCCACAGCCGCGTTGCTTGCGAAACCATGGTCTCGACGGGTATGGCCGTCGTCGCCGGCGAGGTCCGCACCGAGGCCTACGTTGAGATACCCGACATCGTCCGCGGCACGATCGAGCGGATCGGCTACACCTCGGGCGACATGGCCTTCGACCACGTCTCGTGCGCGGTCCTGAGCTCAATCAAGGCCCAGAGCCCGGACATCGCTATGGGCGTGGACGAGGGCAACAAAGGCGAAGAGGGCGCAGGCGATCAGGGCATGATGTTCGGCTTCGCCTGCACCGAGACCCCCGAGCTGATGCCGCTGCCGATCCAGCTCAGCCACCGACTGGTCGAGAAGCACGCCGAGGTCCGCGAAGCGGGCGGCATCAAGGGCCTCCGCCCCGACGCCAAGAGCCAGGTCACGGTCGAGTACGGCGACGACGGCAAGCCAGCGCGGGTCGACACCCTCGTGCTCTCCACCCAGCACACACCCGAGTGGAACGAGAAGCAGGCCCAGCTCAAGACCGAAGTCGTCGATAAGATCTTCAAGCCCGTGCTCGGCCGGTGGTGGAACGACGACATCACGATCCACGTCAACCCGACCGGCAAGTTCGAGATCGGCGGGCCGCACGGCGACGTCGGCCTGACCGGCCGAAAGATCATCGTGGACACCTACGGCGGGCGCGGGCGCCACGGCGGCGGCGCGTTCAGCGGCAAGGACCCAACCAAGGTCGATCGCTCGGCCGCCTACATGGCAAGGCACATCGCCAAGAACGTCGTTGCGGCCGGACTCGCAGAGCAATGCGAGATCCAGCTCTCCTACGCCATCGGCGTGCCAGAGCCGACCAGCGTCCACGTCGACACCTTCGGCACCGCCACAGCCGACGAGACCCGCATCGCCGGCGCCATCCGCGAGGTCTTCAAGCTCACACCCAGAGGCATCATCGAGAGCCTCGGGCTCGCCAGCCCGATCTATAGCCATACCGCCTACCACGGCCACTTCGGACGCGAGCCGGGTACCACCGAGGTCAACGGAACGACCTACGAGACCTTCACATGGGAAAAGGTCGATAAGGCCGGCCAGCTCAAGTCGATCGTCAGCGGCTGATCACAGCCCACCGCGGTAGAGCCCTCGCTCACGGATGATCTCAAGAACGCCCGGCGCGAGCAGCGACTCGAGCCGGGTGTTTTCTGGATCGTCAGCAAGCATGCGGCGGGCCTCGGTCGAGCTGCCGGCGAACGTGCCGACGTCTGCGGCCTGGGCAGCGAGCGTGCCAACCTCCGAGGCGCTCCAGGTCCCCAGAGCCTCGAGCCCGGCGAGCAGTTCGTGCTGGGTCTCAACGGGATCACGAAGCAGCACCACCGGCTGCGCGAGCCGCAGGATCGCGGCCGACTCGCGCCAGCGGTGCAGCGCCAGCGCCTGGTCGGCACCAACGACAAACCGCAGACCGGCATCCGGGGCGATCGACCGCAGCCGGCGAAGCGTCTCGACCCAGTAGCTCGGCGTCCCGGCCCCCGCGCGGTCCAACTCATCGGTCCACACGGCTGCGTTGGGCACATCGCCGATAGCGGCGCGGACCAGATCGAGCCGTTCCGCATCGGATACATTCGGACCGGCTGGCTTGTGCGGGCTGCGCGCTGCGGGCACGAACAGCAGCGCCGCGTCCGGGCACGTCGTGTCCCGCGCACGCGACGGCAACACGACATGACCTATGTGCGGCGGGTCGAACGTCCCGCCCACAAGCAGCCACGACGACGCGTCCATCGGCAAGGGCGTGATCGGCTCCGAGAGGTCCATGACGGATTGTCCCCGCGCGACTACACTCCGGCCAGACCGGCCCCGTCGTCTAGTCTGGTCCAGGACTCCAGGTTTTCATCCTGGCAACACGGGTTCGAATCCCGTCGGGGTCATTCCGATTTTCCCCGTTCCAGCCCCCCTGAGCCCGCCCCCCTGCGGGACGGCCAGGGGGCGTCCCCTGGCCTCGATTCAGGGGCCCTTGAGCTTCGGGTGGTCAGTGCTCTGACCGCCTGGCTTGAGGGCAGGAACAGGGGTCAACAACGTGAAAACGCTGACGATTACGTCTGAGCACGTCAGGGACGGCAAGTACACCGGCCCAGACGTTTCAGATTACGACGGGCACATTGAGCTTGAGTCCGATCTCGGCTGGGTCCGGTTTGAGGGCGATGTATGTGCCCGTGGCCAAATCTATGCCAAGGCCGGCTCGGGCATCAAGGCCGGCTTGGGCATCGAGGCCGGCTTGGGCATCAAGGCCGGCTTGGGCATCGAGGCCGGCTTGGGCATCAAGGCCGGCTCGGGCATCGAGGCCGGCTTGGGCATCAAGGCCGGCTTGGGCATCGAGGCCGGCTCGGGCATCGAGGCAGGCGAGGGCATCGAGGCCGGCTCGGGCATCTTGTGCGGTTTCGGAATCGCCTGCGCAGCGCTTGCGGTCTCTGCCCGCATTGTCTGTGGTGCGTGTCATTGGCGCGAGCCAGAGGGGGAAGAGTCGGAGATCCGCTGCACTCGGCTTGTTTCGGGCACGGTTGTTCTGGGAACGCTGGTCGAAGTCGGCGAACCCAACCAGCCCGATTCGGAAGACGGAGCCACACGGATCAATGATCTAGAGCGTCGCGTGTCCGCCTTGGAGAAAGGCTGTGACCGATGACCACCATCCCCCGCATGAAGGCTGTCAACGCGTGCGTCCACCTCGACGAGGGCGCGAGCCAGACCATGTACGCCGTCTGGCTGACTGAACAAGACCGCTGGGTCAACGACGACCCAATGGACTCCGACGGCTCGGCCCTGGTCTACCCCACCTTCCACCAGGCCCAGCAGTACGCCGAGCACATCCGTGACTATCACGGTCACAGCTGCGAGGTCCGGCCGTACTGCGTCGTGATGCCCACGCGTGCGGAGTGCTTCCCGCACGTCACCCGGACCGGGCTCCGGACGATGCACATCGAGTTCGGCGGGTACGACCTGGCCGTCCACTACGCCAACCCAGAGGGCGGCTTCGGGCTTCGCGTTATGAGCACGTACGACAACGCGACGGGCAAGAGGATCAGGCTCAACACGGCCGACACGGAGTGCGTCCTGGCCCATCTGGGTCAGGCGATCGAGGCCGGCGACCTTGACCACAACGACGCCTGGCATGACCGGCTGATCGAAGAGGCGACGGAGCCGAAAGGGGGTGCGGCGTGAACGACAACATCTCCGACATCCAGACCGACCTGTCCAAGCTCGCCCAGGAAGTGGCCAGTCTCAGCAGCAACCTGATGGAGCACAGCCACGGCAGCATCCGGCTGATCGCCCGGAGGCTGCGTCAGTACGCACGCGACATCGAGAACCGCAACAACGCGTGCGGGTGCTGCAATCGGCCTTTGAAGCTGCCGCAGGGCGAGGTCGTGCCCCTGATCAGCATCGGCCAGGGGACGAGCCGTGTGGACTACACGCCGATGAGCCGGATCGAGACGCCGGTGGTGACCATGAGCGACTCCACGCGCGAGTACATGAGGCGGCACGGGGACGAAGGGGGTGAACCATGAGTGCGAAGCACACGCCGGGGCCGTGGCGCAGTAAACGCGCGCTGGAAATGAGGGATGGCGCGTGGGACTACGCCATTCTCGATGGCGAGAGCAGGATCATCGCAGAAACCTTTGGGATCGTCGGCTATGGCGATTCGGGTCTGCGCCCGTCCGAAGCCAACGCCCGCTTCATCGCCGCAGCGCCGGAAATGTACGAGGCGTTGAAACGTGCGTGCCGTCTTATGGCATGCCTGAAGATTCGGGACATTCTTGCCGCCGGCGATGAAGCGATCTTGGCATCGGGCCTAGATGAGTGGTGTGTCAACGAAGGCAAGGCCAGCGGCGACGAAAACTACTACCCCTCATTCGCCGACCGAATTATCACCAAAGCCGAAGGGGTTGCCGAATGAAGCCCCCCAAGCCGGTGCAGGCCATCGTCATCAAAGAGCAGACGCTGCCCCTGGTCACCCTTGACACGACGCCCGCCCAGATCCACGCGACCTGGTCGCTGATCTCGGGCATGGAGGCCACCCTCAAGCGGCACGCGTCCACCATCGAGGCCGGCATGATCGACTGGTACTACGTGAACGGGCACATCCCGTTCATGGACGCGACCGGCGAGAAGCGCTGGTACTACGCCAAGGCGGACGAGACGCACTACGTCGACCAGGAGGACTACCCGGCGGTGCTGGACCTGCTGTTCAAGCGCGTCGGTCCCGACCACGAGAAGCTCGCGAAGTTCTTCGGGTCGCGCGCGATCAAGGTGTCGGTCCTGAAGGACGCGCTCGGGCCGGAGGTCCAGAAGTTCGTCCGGACGCTTCACGCCGACACGATCAAGATCCGCAAGTCGATGCCGAAGGGCTTGAAGGGGGGTGGGTCGTGAGCAACCTCGCCATCCGATCCCCGGAAGACGTTCTGGCCTACACCAAGATCGTCGCCAATCCCGGCAGCGACGCGTGGAAGATCATGTACGGGGCGGGCCTGGGCATGGACCCGGTCAGCGCCTGCCGTTCCATCCACAGCATCAAGGGCAAGCCGGCACTCTCATCGCACGCATGGGCCGGGCTTATCAAGCGTTCGGGCAAGTACGACTACCGCATCATCGAACAGACCGACACCGTCTGCCGGCTTGAGTTCTGGCAGCACGGCAAGATGGCCGGCGAGGCGTCGTTCACGATGGAAGACGCCCGTCGCGCCAAGCTAGGCGGGGACAACTGGCAGAAGTACCCCTCCGACATGCTGTTCGCCCGTGCTCTGACGCGTGGTGCCCGGCGGTACTGCCCGGATCTGTCGATGGGCGGTGTCTACACGCCGGACGAGCTGGACGATGAGCCGGTCGGCACGGGGGCGGAGCCCCCGCCCGTTATGGAAGGCGGGCACGCCGAACCGGCTCTTCCTGACGGCCTCGTCGAGGACACGAGCTGGTCGGAGAACGACGGCAAGTGGCAGGATATGTGCCAGACGGCGTACGCGCGTGCCCACACAACCGGCACCCGAGACGAGATGCAGTCCGTCGTTGACGAGTTTCTCCAGAACGCCGGTGCCAACCGGCTCGGTGAGCTGACGCCCGCCCAGCGGGTCGAGTGCTACCAGCACATGCAAGGGGTATTGCGATGAACTTCAACAGGGTTTTCTTGCTCGGCAACCTGACCCGAGATGTCGAGACCAGGCAGGCCGGTTCGTCCACGGTCGCGAGCATCGGCATGGCCGTGAACCGGAAGTACAGGACATCGGGCGGTGAGGATCGCGAAGAGGTCCTGTACGTGGACATCGAGGCGTGGGGCCGGCAGGCCGAGGTCCTGGCGCAATATGTGGGCAAGGGAGACCCGCTCTTCATCGAGGGCAGGCTCAAGCTCGACCAGTGGGACGATGGCGGCGAGACGCGACGCAAGATGAAGGTCGTGCTTGAGTCGTTCCAGTTCATCGGCAGCGGACGCGAAGGCCAGAAGCCGGCTTCGTCACGCAGACCGGCCGAGACGGTGCCCGCCGGCGACATCGACCCGGACGAGATCCCCTTCTGACCGACTCCGCACTGGCGCGCCCGCCCCCCTTGTTCCTGGGCGCGCCGGCCGGCGGTGTGGTGCGAGTCGCGCCGCCGGCTTTCGTCTCTTTCTCCTCTCTGCGTCGCCCCGACGGTGGCGCAGGGTTTGATCCATGCGGTTTGCGCCCGGCTGACGCTGCGTGCAAGCAGTAGCAACAACGCCAGCACGGCAAGGAGGCTGCTATGCCGAGAAAGTTTCTTGAGACGGCGGACGCGATCGCGATGGACCTGGGCATGACGCGACAGGGCGTGTACCAGATCCGCAAGAGGCACGGGATCAAGCCGGTGACGAAAGTCGGCCGCATCGGCCTGTACGACCCGGACGACTTCAAGGGCTTCAAGAGTCGCCCCAAGCTCGAACGCACGCCGGGACGCACGAAAGAAGAGGACGAGGTCATGGCGATGGGCGGCCGGTGGGTCGAGCAGCCGGCATGAACAGCCGTGCCAAGGGCAAGCGTATCGAGCTGGAACTCTGCCCCCACCTGGGTCGCGTGCTCGGTCCCTGCCGGCGCACGGCCCAGGTGGACGGCGGGCTCTCGGCCGACATCGTGTTCGAGGACCCACGCATCCGCCTGCACGTCGAGGCCAAGGGCCGCAAGCGTATCGCCGCCCTGGGCTTCCTCAGGCAGGCCGAGAGCGACGCGAAGCCCGGCATGGTGCCGGTGGTCGTCATGCGAGAGAACGGGGACACGGAGCCGGTGCTGATGCTCAGGCTGTCGGAGCTTCCCGGCCTGTGCCAGCAGTACGCGAACGCGAGAGGGACGCCGGTGTATCCGGAGATTAAAGATGGCACATGATCAAACGATGTCATTTCATAATACAGTTGCAGGACCACGAACCCTGCGATCGTGCCTGCTGACTTGCAAACGCAAGAAGTCGTTTGCAACGCGATCAGCGGCAAAAGCGGCACTGAAGGCGATGAAGAAAGCCGGTCATTACCGGGACACCTGGAGCGGGGGTAGGTCCGCCCGGATGTCTGTGTATCTGTGCGAACACTGCGGGCAGTATCACATAGGCAGCAGGCCCATCACAGGCAAGGACGCCGCTGATGACGCATTGGGAAGACAGCAAGCCGGTTAGCGGCGGTGTCCGGTGGCTCTACGCCATCAAGGACACGCCGGCTTGGGAGGCCCTGAGCGACAGGGCACGGCACGCCGCCGCTCTCTGCGCGTTGCGGATCTCGATTCACTCGGATTGGTGCATCATGGACCACGAATTCATCCAGAGCATGACGGGCAGGGGCGACACGACACGCTGCCGGAACCGTCGGATCGACGGCGGCCTGCGCGAACTTGAAGCCGCCGGTCTCGTGGTCCGGGACGGCCAGAGCCGTGACAAATACGTCGCCAAGATCCCGCCTCAACCCCTGTCGGTTGGACCAAAACGGTCCATCGACTTGGACCAAAACGGTCCAGCACTGGACCAAAACGGTCCAAGGGTTGGACCAAAACGGTCCAGCATTGGACCAAAACGGTCCACGTATATAAGGAAGAGAGTAACTGAGAGTGAATATGAGAGTGATAGAGAGGCGCGCGTGTGCGCAAGCGGTGCAGCGGATGAGCTTATCAAGATTTGGGAGGGCCGCATGCGTGGTTCAACGTCGGCTCGGCGGGCGGTGGCCATTGCACTTGAGCATATCGCCGACCGGGGCAGTGTCCAAGATCCCGGCCAATTCCTGATCGACGCCGGGCGACGGTACGTCGAATCGACGCCGGACGCTCGCTACCGCCGGCACCTGGAGCGATGGCTCGACGAGGCCGGGTACGACGCGACGCCCGTTGCCACCGAGTCCGCCACCCGCATCGACGGCAACGCCGTTGCTCGCCTGCTGGGGAGCACCGCATGACCGAGACCGAAGCCAACGACATCATCGCGTTTGCCGTGCGTCACTTCGGGCTCAAGGCCCTGGGCGAAGAGTTTGCCAACCCGACCGAGACCGGCAAGGCGATGGTCGAGCAGGTCCGCACGAAGCTCGTGCGGCTTGAAATCTCGGGCGAGCAGGCGAAGCTGGCCGTCGCGTCGGTCGCCACGGAGGGGCTCAAGTACGAGCGAGCCCTGACGGCGATGTGGTCACGGCTCCAGAAGATCAGCGACCAGGAGCGTCACGGCGACGGGCCCCGCCGGTTCTTCCCATCGCAAGACGAGCGACCGCCGGTGAGCGAGGCCGAAGGCCGTGCCAACCTGGAGGCTGCGATCCGGAAGCAGCGCGAGGCGGGGAACGAGTGGCTTGCGGATGCGGGCGAGAGGTTTTTGTCCCAGCATGCCGCAGGGAGCCCTCAGGCTTTGTCTGCGGGCCACGAAGTTACAAACCGACTCATGAACCGTCTTGGATCCGAAACGCGAGGGAATGGATTGTAGCGCTTCTGAGGGAAGCATCGCCCGCCTTGCGCTTTTGGGCGTAGCAGGTTAGGTTCGAAACGAAACACACCACACCACGGAGACACCATGAATATCACAATCGAACAAATCGCAGAACTCGTCAAAATCTTTGTGGCCGGAGACGACGTGGTCTCGGCCGAAACACCGGCCGTCCGGCAGATCGTCAAGGTCGAAGGCGGATGGATCTTCTACGGCGATGTCTCGCGCCGGGGCGACGAGGTCGTTGTCAGGAATGGCGGCACGGTCCGCTTCTACTGCGAGCCGAACGGCGGCCTGAACCGCCTCGCGTCCCACAAGCCGTCAGACAAGACAAAACTCGACCCAGCTCCGGGAGCCATTCGATTCCCGGCTAGCAAGGTGTACGCGACCGTTGACATCCAGTCGGGAGGTATCTGATGCCTAGAGGCGACGGCGACGGCTACGGCGACGGCGACGGCGACGGCTACGGCGACGGCTACGGCTACGGCTACGGCAACGGCTACGGCTACGGCGACGGCTACGGCGACGGCTACGGCTACGGCAACGGCTACGGCTACGGCAACGGCGACGGCGACGGCTACGGCGACGGCGACGGCTACGGCAACGGCGACGGCTACGGCAACGGCAACGGCTACGGCGACGGCGACGGCAACGGCAACGGCTACGGCGACGGCAACGGCTACGGCGACGGCGACGGCTACGGCTACGGCGACGGCAAGACTACGGATTGGCTTGTGTTTGAAGGGGCGGCGCCATGAGACCCAACACGGTCGACACCATTATTCTGGAGTTGATGGACGAGCGTCTCGATCCACCTCACCCCAACGGGCGCAAACGGCAAAACGGAGGCAAGTGATGGCAGACCAGAACCCCTCCCAGCTTCGTGAGAAGCTGCGTCATTGGCATTCCGAGATGTATCGGTCGGCGAAGGCGATGCGTGGCGTCAAGCAGTTCGAGGACATAGCGGCTGGCAACGAGGAACTTGCCGACGTACTGTCCGAGACGATCGACGCTCTTGCTGAACGCGACGAGCAGCTCGATATCTTGGAAAGCGAGCTGGTCTCGTGCTCAGAAGCCATCGACGTCGCCAGCAAGAAAATCGACCAGCTCGCGCTGGACCGTCGTGTGCTCGCGAGCTGCGTGCAGGGCTTGGACA
>JBCCZQ010000010.1:0-49925 GCA_039187315.1 Planctomycetota bacterium
GCCGCGTAGGCAGGCGAAGGGTGCACCTGCACGGAGAGGTGCTCACGCGCATCGAGGTACTTGACAAGCAGCGGGAAACAGTCGGCCGATCCCGGCGCCAGCGCGTCACCCCAGCGCTCGCAGACCTCGCGGAGCGTCCGACCCGCCATCGGCCCCGACACGACGACCGACCGCTGCGCCCCGCCCCCGGCCCCGCTGGCCGAGGTGGCCGACAGGTCCGCCACCTCCCAGCTCTCACCGATCATCGCACCATCCGGCAGCGTTTTCTCGAGCGATGTCAGCCGCCGCCCACCCCAGACCTTCTCCAGCAGGATCGGCTCGAACGCCAGGGGACTCGGCATCGGGTTGACCGGCGTTTCAGGCATCGTGGATCTTTGCGACCCGGCGCACCGCGGACAACAGGGCCGATCCGTCGAGCGAGTCCACCGCCAGCATCTGCGGCCCGCCCCGACGCGGCCGCACCGCCTCGCGAGCAATCAAACCCGTCACCCACGCGTCGTCGCCACCGGCATCCGAGCGCACGCCAGCCTCGATCAGAAGCTCCGCGGCAGGCTCGTCGCAGGCCGAAGCCCTGACATCACCGACCCATGACCACCCGCCCAGCCCGAGCGCCATCAGACGCACCCAGCCCGCCCGCTCCCCTCGGCAGACCGCGAGGAAGCCGAAACGCGCAGCGGGCCCGACCGGACCCAGCTTGACCGCCTTGGGCAGCGACCGGAGCTCGTCGCGCCACCGAGCCGCCTGCTCGAAGTCGTGCGCACCCGATGCCGCTTCAACCGCCTCCGAAAGGTCAAGCCTGAGCTTCTCAAGCGCAGCGGCGTCAAACGCCAGCGCCTCGCGCGCCCGCGAAAGGTAGTTATGCATCGGCTCCGACCCGTCGCACGCCGCAGGACAGAGGC
Source organism: Planctomycetota bacterium (assembly GCA_039187315.1). GTDB lineage: Bacteria > Planctomycetota > Phycisphaerae > Phycisphaerales > UBA1924 > JANQQZ01. The sequence goes on from JBCCZQ010000010.1 coordinate 900, forward strand.
CCATCTGCTTGTACGAGCAGGGCGTACCGTTCGGGGCTTTCCGCAGCTCCGCCGGGTACCGGCAGAGCTCGAACCGCGCATCGAGCACCGCCGACCACCGAGACGCAGAACCCCTATCGAGGAACGGCCCCACCGATCGCCATCCGCCGCTGGTCATCGGCTGCTCGGCGACCCGCCACCCCAGGCCGGGCTCAGCGAGGTCGAGCGAGAGCCAACAGACCCCCGCACGCTGCGCACCCTGCGCATGGAGCGAGGGCATCCGCTGACGGCTGAGCGAGGCGCACAACAGATCCGCTTCGAACGACGAACCGACCGACCAGAACCGTGCCTCGTCTCCGGCAGGATCGTCACCACCGAGCTTGCTCTGGATAAACGCCCGTGCGTCCGCGGTGCACGCAAGCTGGACGGTCGCGCCGTTGCGGCGCACCTCGACTGCCGCGTGCCGCGCCCTGAGGCTGGGCTCATCGGGATCGCCGACGCGGATCGTCGTCGGGCGGAACACGGGCGAGGCTCAGTCCCGAGTGCTCTCGGGCCCGTTGAGCTTGTCGGGCATCACGATACCGCTGAGCTTGGCATCGAACGCGAGCGCGCCGTTCACCCAGCCCTGGGTCTGGGCCTGGAAGCCGCGGCGCGCGAAGCGGATCTCCTCGATCATCAGGTAGAGCTTCTCATCCACGGTCACGCTCTGGCGGAACGAGCAGCCCTCGATCCGCGTGAAGATTCCCGTGTGCCGAGCCTGGAAACGCATGTTGTACTGCATGCACATCAGCTGCGCTGCCGCCTCGATCATCAACACACCCGGCAGGAGCGGCATCTCTGGAAAATGCCCCTGTACCCAGAACTCGTCATCCCGGCAGTGCTTGACACCGATGCAGCGGCTCTGATCGTCGGCGAGCCAGACCACCGCATCGAGCAGCGACATATCCCCGCGGTGCGGGATCCACGCCTCGATGCCCGCCTTGTCGATCACGCGTGCATCGAGATCGATGCTGCGCGCATCGAACAGCACCGCGGACGGATCCATCGGGATCGGCCGCACCGCCGGCTCGCTGATATCACCTACGGCATCGCCCATGCTGTCACCTACACCGAGAGGGGCAAACACGACAAACGATCACCGATGAAGGACGCTCGAATCTCGTTTCCGACCCCCGCGTGTCCAATCCATCAGGATTCCTGATCGCGGAGGGTCAGGATCTCCTTGCGGATCTCCTGAGCAAGCTCGCGCACCCCCTGGAGCGACTTGCGGGCCCGAGTCCCGGCGGCCTTGTTCCCGCCCTCGGCCTTGGCGATGTCGTCCTCGGCCTCGGCCACCAGCTGCTTCAGTCGCTCGTATGACTCCATCCGGTCTGCTCCTCGTTCGGGCGTGCCGGGGCTGAGCGCCCCCCCACAGGTAGGAAGCGGGGCACGGTGCCCCGCAGGACTATCTTCCCGTTTCGAGCCGCTCAGGCAACCCCAACGCGTCGAGACCCTTCAATACCCTATCAAAATACGATAAAAATGCGCTATACCGTGTCGAGAAGCCGATGCAGGCAGCCCAATGCCGCGGCGTGGTACGCGGCATCGCCGCCCTCGGCTGCGAACCGAGCGGGAACGGCGGCGGCCGTGAGCACGCGCTTGATGTTCGCCAGTCGACCGTCATCACCCGTCAGCGGCAGCCCCATCTCACGCCGCAAGGCCCGCATCCGACGCACCGGCTTCACGCCCAGCAGCCTGTCGTCGTGCCCCCAGAACACCCGCTCCAGGTACACGGCGTCCTCGATCCAGTGACCCTTGTGCACCAGACCAAGATCAATCAGCACGCACCGATCGGGATGACCAGGATCGCCCGGCATGTGGATCGCGTTGCCCGGATGCAGGTCGCCGTGGCACCAGTCATCGACGGGCCGGGCCGACCAGTCGGCCAAAAGGTGCGGGAGCGACTTGTGCACCTTCCGCAACGCCTCAACCCACGCCGGGATGTCCTCGATCGCCGCGTCACGCACCACTTCCCGCGACTGTTCCACGATCGCGCCCCAATCGCGGCTGTCCGTCTTGCCCGGCAGCGGGTCATCCTGTCGGCTGGCGGCATCCGCGGCGAGCTGCTGGAACACCGTCGCGGCCCGCAGCAGCCCTTCGAGCGAGTCCTCCGACAGATCACCCGAGACGGGCGTGCCCTCCAGGCGTTCGATTACCAGCCAGCCGAGGTCGTACCCGCCGAGCACATCGCCGCTGGCGATCACGCGCGGCGTCGGGAACGGCGTCTGGCCCGTGCGGATATCGCGATCGAAGCCGTGCTTGCCGAGCGCTGTGGTCCAGATCAGTTCCGAACCGCCGACAGGCAGCTTGATCACGACGGGGATCGTCTGGCCGCTTTGCTTGTCGAACCATTGCGCGCTGCCCGTGGCCGCGCCGCCCCGCTGCCAGGTCGCGCGGAACCACTCGATCTCGCCCCGGAGCGCGCCCGCGAGCTGCTCCCGCAGCGCGGGCTCAAGTGCGTGCGCAAGATCCGAGGGATCCTCGTGTTCGGGCGGGGGTTGTCGGCCGTGCTGCACCAATGCGCGTTCAGCCTACCGCCTCGCCCCGGCGTGTCCAGAGCTCGACGACCTGTGCGGGGCTGAGCGACTCGGCGCGGTCCCGCCGCGAGACGCCCTCAGGCCAGTCACCGTCGCCCAGGACCGTTCCCAGCTGCTTGCGACGGCCTGCGAAAACGCGCTGGCAGAACGCCAGAAACCCGGCCGCTTCGAGGCCCAACGGTGGCTCGGCGGGCACGATCGAGACCATCGCACTGGTCACCTCGGGCTGCGGCCAGAAGCAGCCGGGCGGGAGCGTGGCGATCCGCTCGACGCGGGCCAGCACCTGCATCGCGACCGAGACCGACCCGTACGCCTTGCTGCCCGGACCGGCCAGCAGCCGATCGGCTACCTCCCGCTGGATCGTCACGAACTGCCCGCGACAGCCGGGATCGGTGAGCAGGACGAGCATGAGCGGGGTCGCGGCGCCGTACGGCAGATTCGCGACCAGCGTGTACCGCCGGCCCGCGAGCGCTCCGAGGATCGCCGGCGCGACCCGGCGCGACCCGTCGAGACAGTCGCCCTCAATGAGCGTGAACCCGTCTGAGCCTGCGAAGCGGTCGCGGAGCAGCTCGGCGAGCCCGGCGTCCAGTTCGGACGCGACAACGCTCGCACCGCGCGCGAGCAGCTCATCCGTCAGCGTGCCGGTGCCAGGCCCGACCTCGAGCACCAAGTCGCCTGCGCCGACGCCCGAGGTGTCCACAAGCTTGCGGATCAGATTGTGATCGGTCAGGAAGTTCTGGCCGAGTCGTTTGCGCGGGGCGAGGCCTCGTTCGGAGAGCATGGAGCGTATCTCGGCGAGGGTCTGCATCGGCTACCACACGCCGGCAAGCACGCGGTCGATCGCCTGGGCGAGGCCGGCCTCGTCGTTGCGGGCCGTCCGCCGATCTGCGACGCGGGCGACTTCGTCGACGGCGTTGCCCATCGCGATGCCGAGCCCAGCGCCCTGGATCATCGTCACGTCGTTGATCTCGTCGCCGATCGCGACCGTCCGCGCCGGATCCAGCCCGAGACGGTCGCAGACCCACGCGACCCCCGACCACTTGTGGGCATCGACGTCGAAGGCCTCGACGACGTGGTACTCGCCGCGCGGGCCAGCATCCTTGACAAGCTCGGGGGCCGCGACAGCAGGGAAGGAGTGGAACAGGAGCGATCGCTCGTAGGCCCGCATCAGCTCGTCGCGGATCGGCAGCGTGCTGTCGGACGGTGCGCAGGCGCCGACGCGGACGCTCCACTCGGGGTGCTCGTCCTCGTCGAGCGATTCGACCATCCTGTACGTGACGCCGAGCGCCTCGAACCACCACTCGGAGACAGGATCCAGCGTGGCGCCATCCCCGAGCACGACGAGGTAGTCGTGCGGGCTGACGCCCGGGTCCTTGAGCACCAGCGACGCCAGGCCTCGGGCCGTGAAGCGTTCGACCACGCCCCGGACCACAGAGTCCGGCATGGCGTAGCGGTGCAGGGTCTCGCCGGAGTGTGGGTCGACGATCATCGAACCGCCGGCGCTGACCATCGGCGCGTCGACGCCGATCGCCTCGAGCGCAAAACGGCTCTCAGCCCAGCTGCGGCCCGTGCAGACCGAGACTGCGTAGCCCGCGTCGATCGCGCGGCGGACGGCACGGATATTCGCGTCGGGCACGCGGCCGCCGGGCGCGAGCAGCGTGCCGTCGAGGTCGATCGCGATCAGGTCGTAGCGGCGCCGGGAAACGCCCGGAGAGGTCTGCATGGCGGAGCGTATCCGCGCCCACGCTGGCTGGAGATCAGCCGTTCTCACTGGCTTCGGCGCTGTCACTGCCCTCACCGCCGCCGAAGCGGATCTGGTTCTTGCCGGATCGCTTGGATTCGAGGGCCAGCTCATCGGCGCGGCGGAGCAGGTCCTCGGGCGTCTGGCCGTCCCATGGGAACGTCGCCAGCCCGCCGGAGATCGTCAGCTCGCCGGGCAGCTCGATGCCCAGCTTCGGGAACCGCTGCTCGACCACGGCCTGCTGGAACCGCTCCGCGACAACCTCGAAGTCCTCCGGGTGGTCGGAGTGCTTGTCGCGCGGGCCCTCGGGCTCGTAGAAGATGACGGCGAACTCGTCGCCGCCGATGCGGCAGATCCGGTCGGTCGGGCGGGTCATCGAGCGCATCAACGCCACGGTCTCGGCGAGGATCTCGTCGCCCACTTCATGCCCGAAGCGATCGTTGAAGCTCTTGAAGTTGTCGAGGTCGAACACGAGCACGGTCAGCTTGTGCCGACGCTCGCGGGCGTGCGGGATCGCGGCGTCGAGGAAACGGTCAAAGTAGCGCCGGTTCCAGGCGCCGCTGACGTGATCGGTGAAGGCTTCGGTCCGCAGTCGCTGGTGGGCGGCCGCGAGCGCGAGCCAGGAGGAGAGCCACGCCGCCTGATCCGCCAACCAGGATGGCCCGGTCGGCGGCGTCGCGGCGATGGACTCGTGGGCGCTGGGGCCGGCGGTCAACCACCCGAAACGCTGCTCGCCATACCGGACTTCGGCGCCCGCCCGCGGGGCATCGACACCCTCGGTCGCCGGGACGAATTCGATCGAGGTACGCCCGGTGCGCGCTCGGATCAGGCCAAGCGCGGGCTCGAGCGGGCTCCGGCCGCCAAGCAGCGCAGCCACAAGCACGCCGTCGGCGTCCGTCGGCGTTGGTGTCGGCATCGGCTTGACCTCGGTCGTCGTTGTCGGGGCGGGCGGGGGCGTTGGTGGTGTCGGCTGCGGGCTGGGCGGACCCGAGTCGGTGGGCGTTCGCAGCGCCGCGAGCTCCCGATCATCCAGATCGGCCGCGATCGGTGACGCAGCGGGAGGCGCAGGAGCGGGCGCGGTCGGTTCGGCGGGCTGCGGGGGCACCTCTGCGTGAACCTCGCCGGGCGCCTCGTCCACCGAGTCGTCATCGTCGACCAGTCCGAGCGTGAGCGGCTCGTGCGGCCTTGGAAGATCCTCATCCGGTGCTGCCGAGGCCGGGGCGAGCCCGATCGGTCCGGAGGGATCCGGTTCTGGCTCGTTCGCAAGCTGGTCTTCGGGCTGCTGGTCCGAAGCCGCCGCTGGCACGGGCTGATCGCCGTGCACGAGACGCCGAAGGGCGTCGATCTCCAATTCGGGGCTCACAATATCGTCATACGGCTCGGTGCGGACATAGTTCGCCGCATCGTCTGCGCAGAGGATCACAACCGCGTTCGGGGCCACGCCGCGAAGCGCACCGACAAGGGCCTCGGCCCCGCCCATGGACTCGTGGATCTCGACATCACCGCCGAGAAAAACCGCCGTGCGCGGCGGTACGGGCATGACCGGGTTCGCCAGCTCGCCCATTGCGTCGAACGGCGAGCGGACGCGGATCAGCTCGACAGCCGGGTCGAGGCGCAGGCGCGCATCCAAGCCGGTGCGTCCGAGAAGCACGACGCGCGCGAGCATCGGACCATCGGAGAGCCCCGCGGGTGCGGGCGACGGGTTGTCGTGCGTCGTAGCGGGCATCACCGTTTCTCGGCGTCGTCATCGGCCAGCAGCATCGCCAGCTCTTCATCGCTGAGCAGGCCGGTCGGGGAGACCGCACTCCGCTCGGGATCGTTATCGGCAGCGGCGCCCGCGCGGTGAAGGCCGGTCCCGGACCCACCGCCGCTCAGCCGCAGGCCAGTCTCGCCCGATCGGGCTGCGCGCGTGCCGGAGCGTCCCCCGGCATCAAGGGGTGGACCCGTACGACCGGCCCCGCGCGTGGCCGGGTGATCCAGCACGAGCGTGTCCTCGGGCGAGCTTGGACCGGGCGTGGGTGGCTTCGGCTTTGAATCGGGCGGGCTCAGTTGTACGGCGCGGCTCGGCCGACGGTCCCCGGCGTGCGTGTCCTGTGCTTTGGACCCATCGGGCAGCAGCTTGGCGAGGTTGATCGGGCGGAGCTTGGTGGGCGCGAGCGCCTGGAAGACCCAGACACGGAGACGCGGCGCGTACTTCCGGCAAGCGGTCAGCATCGCGCGCTTGCCGCGCACGCCGGCCGGCTCGACGAGCAGCAGGATCGCGGCAGGCCCCGTCGTCCGCATCGAGCCGCCGCGGACGAGCTCGGCCATGGTGCGGTAGGCATCGTGGGTCACGATCGGCTCGACGCCCCTACGGCGGATGGCTTTGAGCAGCCCCCGCGGCGGGTCGCCGGCGCTCCACATCACACAGCGTGCTTTCGGCTTGCCGCCGGGTGCCGTCGCGGCCGGCTCCTCCGGCCTGTGGTTGGGGGTCGCTGGCTCCGACATCGGGGCAGTGTATCGCGCAGCTTTGCCGCCACCGAGCCCGACCCAGCTTCACAGGGTGTCGGATGTCGTTCCAATCACAACAACGCGAGCAGGTCGCGTGCGAGCCTGTCGGCACCGTCAGCCGGTCCGAGCGATTGCATCGCCTCGCGCCGTTGGGCACCCTCCTCGATGTCCAACAGCGCCGCGAGTGCTTCGCCGTGTGCGTCGGCGTTGCGTGCGGGATCGATGAAGTCGGTGGCGATCATCGCGCCGCCCGCCTCGACCAGAGGCCCGGCGTTGAGCCGCTGGTGCCCGTCTGCATGATGCGGGTACGGCAGCAGCAGCGCCCGCACTCCGGTCGCCCAGAGGGCCGCGACGGTCCCCGCGCCCGCCCGCCCGATGGCGGCATCCGCCGACGCGAGGGCCAGGTCCATCCGCTCGATGTACGGCTCGACCAACGACGGCACCCCCGCATCAGACCACGCGGCCAGTAGCTGCTCGCGGTCCGTGCCGGCGCTGCCGCCAGCCTGGTGGATCACTTGCCATCCGTCGAAGAGCTCGGGCGATCGTCGCAGGGTTTCTAGTACGAAGCCGTTGACCGAGCCCGCGCCCTGGCTCCCGCCGGAGATCAGGAGCGTGCGCCGGCCGGCATCGAGCCCGAGCGCGAGCCGGGCGTGCGCGGGCGAGGGGAGATCACGCATCCGTGCGCGCACGATCGGCGGGATGCGTCCCTCGCCGGTGCCGACTCTGTATCCGCGCGTCGCGAAGCGCTCGGCGAGCCTGTTGGCCTTTCCCGGGACAGCATCGAGCGTGACGACCCATCGTTCGATGCCCTCCGCCCGAGCGCCCATGATCGCGGGCGCCGATACAAAGCCGCCCGTGGCGAGCATCGCGACACGCCCGCAGCCGCGGAGCATCGCGACAGCCTCGCGACCCACGCGCACGCCTGCGCCCCACCGCAGGGAGAACTTCACGATCGCCGAGGGCGCGAACGCGAGCGGCCTGGCGGGCGAAACCATGCGCTCGATCGGCTCGCCGCACAGCCGCTCAGCGTCGAGCACGCGGGCATCGATCGCACGATCCGACACGACGAAGACGCAGCGCGTCCGACCGGGCGCCATGGCTTCGAGCGTCTCGGCGACGGCCAGGCCCGGGTGGATGTGCCCTCCGGTCCCGCCTCCGGCGAAGACAATGCCCAGGTCAGCGCTCGTAGAGGTGCCTGCTTCGGCGTTCACGCGGGCAGGCCCGCCGCGTAGGCGCCTTCGTACGGGTCTTCGTCGTTCTCGGGCTCGCTGGCACGCTGCTCGTCCGCATGGCGATCGATTGCGGCAACCAGGCCAAGCGAGAACGCCGTCAGGATCCAGCCCGTGCCGCCCTTGGAGATCAGTGGCAGGGCGATGCCCTTGGTCGGCGCGAGCCCGGTGACCACGAGCAGGTTGATCGAGGCCTGGAGCCCGATCGTCGCCATCACGCCTAGGACAAACAGTCGATGGATCGGATTCTCCGCGCGACCCAGCACGACCCAGAGGCACGCGAGCAAGGCGGCGTACAGGCTGAGCACGAGCAGCGCGCCGGGGATGCCAAGCTCCTCACAGATGATCGCAAAGATGAAGTCGGTCGTGTCCTCGGGCAGGTAGCCGAATTTCTGAAGCCCGTGGCCGAGCCCGCGTCCCGCGCCCTCGCCGCCCGCAACGGCGCCCATCGACTGGATCATGTGGAAGCCCGTCCCGGCCGGGTCGGCGTAAGGGTCGACGAACGCGGTCAGCCGCGCCATGCGGTACGGCACGAAGATCAGCGCCGGTACGACCGCGGCCAGGCCTAGCGGCGCGACCCAGGCGGCGTGGGTCAGCTTGGCGCCGGCGGCGAGCAGCACGAGGCTGCCCACACCCGCGATCAGCACTGCCGTGCCCAGGTCCTCGAGCATGATCACGCCCGCGACCAGCCCCAGCGCCGCAAACGCAGGCAGGAAACCCGTCCAGAATCGCGCCAGCAGGGGTCCCGCGCTGGCGCCCGCCCAGGCGAGCAGGCCCACCAGGCCCCACTTGACGAGCTCGCTCGGCTGGATCGAGAGCGTTCCGACCGCCGGGAGCGTCACCTCGATCCAGCGGTGGCTCGCGTTCATCTCTCTTGAAAGTCCGCCGATGTAGACCGATCCGAGCAGCACCAGGCACGCGGCCACACCGACGATCGAGACGGCTACAACCCGATCCGGCCGGGGTGTCGAGAGCCTGACGGCCAACCATCGCGGCAGCGACCACGCGAAGAGCATCGCGGCGATCGCGATCCCGGCAAAGACAGCGTTCCGTCCGCCCAGCAGCGACTGCACGCCGAAGCCCTCTGGCGACGCGACCGGTGCTTCGGCCGTCGCGGGCACGATGCGCATACCCGCGCTGGCGACCATGACGACGCCGAGCGTCAGCAGGCTGAGTGCGCACACGAAGATCCCTTGCCGGGCGGCCAGCATGCGTTGGCTATCGGCGTGGTCGGCGGATCGCGTGCAGAAGCCGACGCTGGCTCGAGCTAGCGGAGCACTGTCAGGCTTGTGCGGGCCTCGAGCTCGGCCAGCGGTCGGGCGATCAGGTCGTAGCCGTCGGCCGACACGACCGCGCAGCGGATGAGCTCGCCCGGCGCCAGCCGCTCGCGCGATTGCACGTACGTCAGGCTGTCGATCTGCGGCGCTTGGTGATAGGCCCTGCCCCGGTAGAGGCGCCCGCCGCCGCCGACACCCGGGGTCGCCTCAGCCTGCTGGCCCGTATCGCCGTCGATGAGGATGTCCAGCTGCATGCCGGTGGTCGTCGGCTCGGCGGGATCCCACTGCTCGGCGAGGAACTCGTTCTGCTCAAAGGCGATTTTCTGCTGGAGAGCCATGATCTCGGCCTTGCGGGCGGCCTTGACCTCCTGCGGGACGGCGAGCGCGGGGTCCTTCTCCATCGTGCCGGCGGGCGTGCCGGGCTCGCGGGAGTACTCGAAGACACCCACTGCATCGAAGCCGACGTCCTCGATGAACGCCAGGAGCGCCTCGTGGTCGGCGTCTGTCTCGCCCGGGAAGCCAGAGATGAAGGTCGTCCGGATCGCCAGCCCCGGGATGGTTTCACGCAGCTTGTGCATCAGCTCAGCCTGCTGGGCGGCGCTCACCCGACGGCGCATGAGCTCGAGCATCCGGTCGCTGGCGTGCTGGAGCGGGATGTCGATGTAGGGCAGCAAGCGGCCGTTCTGCGAGAGATCGGCGAAGGCCTCGATGAACTCATCGCGGAAGTTGCTCGGGTAGGCGTACATCAGGCGGACCCAGCCTGAGCCCGCCGCGTCATCGACCGCCTGACTGAGCGCCCGGAGCAGGTCGGGTAGGCCTCCGGCGCGGGACCCCTCGTCCCAGCCGGTGCCGATGTCGTCGCCATAGCTGGTAGTGTCCTGCCCGATGAGGTTCAGCTCGAAGACGCCGTCGGCGAGCAGCTCGCGTGCCTCGGCGACCACACGGTCGATGGGCTTGCTGCGCATCTTGCCTCGGATCGATGGGATGGTGCAGAACGCGCACGTCTGGTTGCATCCCTCGCTCATGCGCAGGTACGCGTAGTGCCGGGGTGTGAGCCGGAGCCGGGCCGAGTCGTCCTCGAAGTAGCCGATACCCTTGCCGTCCTTGCCGTGGACGGTCAACCCGACCGTGTCGATGCCCCGCACGTCGGCGGCCTGGACGGCGTTGCCCGCGATCCAGTACCTGGGCTGGTCGCTGGCCTCGGCGAGGGAATCGCGTTTCGGCTTGATGCCGCGGACAGCCTCGACGACCTTGTCACGGTCGAACACGCCGATCATCGCGTCGATGCCTGGCTCCCAGTCGAGCATCTTGGCCCGGTGCCGCTGCACAAGGCAGCCCGCAACGACGACGCGTTTGACCCGCCCGGCTCGCTTGGCACGGACCGCGTCGCGTATCACGCCGAGCGATTCTTCTTTCGAGGCTTCCAGGAAGCCGCAGGTATTGACCACGACCGCGTCCGCCGGGTCGACGCCCTCGTCGACGGCGACGGCCGTGTCGGTCTCGGACCGGTTCTCGGTGTGGCCGGAATCGTCCCAGCGCTCGTCGGTGCTTGGGTTGTAGCTGACGGGCATGAGGCCGTCCTCGGCCAGCAGGCCGAGCATCTTCTCGGAGTCGACCAGGTTCTTCGGGCAGCCGAGGCTGACGAAGCTGACGGTCTCGATGCTGCCCGCGTCGGTCCGGGCATCGCTCTTGGCATCGCTCTGGCCTGTCGGTTGCGTATCCGGCATGAGCCCGAATCGTACGCCCGCCGCAAGCCCTGCATCATCGCCGGCTTACGCGGCCCGTGGCCGCAGCTTCGGGGCGGGCTGGATCAGCGTCTCCGGGCCCAGCCCGGGCATCGGGTGGTGGCGCTGGAGCTGGTCGGCCAGCTGATCGACATCGGCGACGACGAAGAAGCAGGCCTCGGCGAGCTGCGTCGCTGCGAACCGCAGCGCTCTGGGCAAGTTGACCCGGGGCGTGCAGATCATCAGCTCGCCGTGCCGGAACGCGATCGGCAGCAGCTTGAACTGCCAGGCCTGCCGGCTCGTGACGGCCTCGACGGCCTGCGAATCGATCGTGAACGTCGACAGATCGACTACGCCCGCGAGCGATTCGTACTGCTCGGCCCAGGCCTGCTCGATAACGTCTGGATCGATGCCGAACATGCGCTCAGCGAGCTGACCGAAGGGACGCCCCAGGATGCGCTGCTCCTCGAGGATCTCGTCGCGCATCAGCTCTGTGAGCACGCCGGCCTGCACCAGCAAGTCCCCGATCCGTACCGGCATGCGTGCTCCCCTCGTCGTACACCCGCATCGCTGCGGGATTCCCTCGTCCGAGTGGGAGCATCGGCCGGAATCGGCCTCAGCTTGGTGGAGGATGCCCTCCGGCCTACGCCCTCGGTCGGGCTGTGACGCGCAGGCGGCGTGGGCGCATGATCGGACCCTCACCGTACCCACTCCCGCGCACAGCGATGCCCCGGGTGCGGTACGCTCGGTTCCGCATGGATGCGCCCCTCACGCTCACGCACGCCGATACGGGCCGGGAACCGGTCTCGCCCGAGACGGCTCCCTCCGGGCTGGTGCTGGTGATTGTCGGCGGGCACCTTCGGGCCGAGCTCGGCGACCGTGCTGCCGCCACGGGCCTCGCATGCACGCTCGACGCACGGCTCCACACGCTCGGAAGCCATCTGCGGGCGTGCGTTGTGACCGATCTCTGGCAGCTCAACGACGACCGGCTCGCGGCGTGCCCGGCGGTCTGCGTCGGCGCACCGGCGGTCAACGCGGCGACGGCCTCGATCGCGGGTCGGGTGCCCAGCGTGCTCAGCGCCGAGGGCCGCCTGGTGATCCAGCTCGATCTGACCTACCGCGAACTGACAGCGGCCTGCTGGGGCGCGACGCACACGGAGACCGCCTCGGCGTGCATCCTCTTCGCGGAGAAGTACGCCGAGCCCTTTGCACGCGCGGCCGCGCGGCTACTTGCCGACGCAGAAGGTTGAGAAGATCAGTCCGAGCACGGCGTCGGGTTCGACCCGCCCCGTGAGGCCGCCCAGCGCGTCGAGTGCCGCGCGGAGCTCGCCCGCGGCGAGTTCCATCGGCGGCTGGCGCCCCTCCGAAGCGGCGACCGCGCGAGCGAGCGCCTCCGCGGCGCCGGCGAGCCCCGCGTCGATGGCCCGTGTGAGCCCCGTCTCGGCCCGCCCACCCATGAGACGGTCAGCGATGGCGCATCGGAGATCATCGAGCCCCACCCCGGTGAGCGCGCACACATCCAGGTCCACAGCACCGTCCGGGCCGGGGCGATCGGCCTTGGTCCGCACGCGCAGGGCGGCCTCCGGGGCCGCGGCGAACACACCCGACGGGTCGCAGGCGATTGCCAGATCGGACTGAGCGAGCTCGCGTTCGGCCAGCCCGCGGCTGCGCGCATCATCGAGGCCCGGGAGGTCGACCAGTTCGATCATCAGCCCCGGCGCGAGCTCGAGCGTTTCCGCCAACGCATCGGCCGTCGTTCCCGAGGCGGCGGCGGTGACCGCGCGGCGACGGCCGAGCAGCGCGTTGAACAGCGTGCTCTTGCCGGCGCTTGGAGGGCCGAGCAGCACGACGCGCGGCGTGCCCGCCCGCGCCTCGGCGCCGGCACTGGACCCGAGCGCGTCCTCGATCTCGGCAAGGAGACCATTGAGCCGTGATACAAGCTCGATGGGGGCGATCGCTTCAACGTCCTCCTGATCCGCAAAATCGATACCGGCCTCGACGAGCGCGAGCAAGCGCGCTGCCCGGTCCGCCCAGTCGGCTGCGCGCCGTCCGAGGTCGCCGGAACGCCAGCGCGACGCCTCGGCGAGCTGAGAGCCGTTTGCGGCGGTGATGATCGCCTCAACGCCTCGCGCCTCGTCCAGCGAGAGCCGACCCGCGAGGAACGCTCTGGCGGTGAACTCGCCCGGTTCTGCCGGGCGTACGCCGGTCTGCGCAAGCAGCGTGCGCATGACACGATCGACGATCGCGCCGCCGCCCGGGATCAGGAGCTCGAGCGTGTCGTCGCCCGTATAGGAATTCGGCGCGACGCCGCGGATGCACAGGCACGGCAGAGCGTGGTCGCCAAGTGTCAGACGGACCGGCGAGACGCCGCGGCGTTCGGGGAACGCATCGATGATCGGCCGGATCGGCTCCAGATCGCCCGCGAGGCGGACAACGGCTCGGATGGCATCTCCTGGCGCCGAAGCGACCGCGGCGATGGTCACGGCTTACCCGGTCCGCCGTCCGGCCCGCCCTGTCCCTTGCCCCTTCGCATCGCGCGCTGGGCGGCGGATTCACTCCCGCCCTTGCCAGATCCGGGCCTGCCGGGCTGGCCCTGGAGGCGGCCGCGTTTGGCGTCGAGCTGCTGCTGGCGGATGGCCTGCTGCTGCTCGGCCATCTGTTGGAGCCGTTCCATAAACCCGCCCTTCTTGCGGGGCTTGCGCGGCTTCTTGGTGACCTCGAGCAGGTCATGCTTCTTGATGTGCGCACGGATCCAGGTGTTCTCGAGGATGGCGATGGTCGAGTTCGCGATGAAGTAGATCGCCAGGCCGCTGGGCGCGTTGTACATGATGATCGGGAACAGACCGACCATCATGTACTTGGCGATCTTCTGCGTCTGCTCCTGCTCGGGACTCAGTGTCGCGCTCGTGGGCGGCGTCATGAACTTCATGTGCACGAAGTAGACCACTGCGAGCACGAACGGCAGCACGTTCACCGACGAGATCAGCCCCATCAGCGGGATCGAGAACTGCATGCCCGTCGGCAGCGGGATGAACCCGTCCGGCTCAGCCATATCCGCCAGGAAGAGCCAGTTCCCACCGGTGACGGCCTGGATCACGCCGAACGCGGCCGGCTCGTGCCTCAGGTCGTAGAAAAAGTAGAGACTGGCATAGAGCGCGATCCAGATCGGCGACTGGAGCAGCATGGGCAGGCAGCCGAGCATGCCGGCGGGGTTGATGCCCTCCTCACGCCAGAGCTTGGCCATCTCCTGCTGCATGCGCTGGCGGTCGTCCTTGTACTTCTCCTGGAGCTTCTTCTGCTTGGGCGCCAGGTCCTGCATCTGCTTGCCAAACCGCTGCACGCGGATCTGGCTCCACCGGTTGACCGGGTGCAGGACCGTCCGCACACACACCACCAGAATCACGATCGCCAGCGACCAGTCGAAAACGATGCTGTGCAAAAATCGCAGCAGCCAGAGCAGCGGGTCGGTCAGCCACGTAAACGTGCACGCGGCGCAGGGACCGCCGAAGTTGTACGCGACGATCGTGTCGACCCCGGCCGCGAGCGCCTTGGGCATCTCGCGGATCGTCGGCTCGTGCGACGGGCCCGTATAGATGCGGTAGCCCAGGTCGGCGGCCCCGCCCGCGCCGATCGCGATCGTGGGCGATTGCAGCCGAAGGATCATCGCCGGGGCGTCGCGCAGCGGATCCTCGAGCAGGACGCGCTCGACCTTCTCGACCGTTGCGAACGCGGGGGAGACGCCGTCGGGTACGTCGGCGTGGACGACCACTGCGAAGTAACGGTTGGTCATGCCAGCCCAGACCAGCTCCAGCGCAGCCGAGGCGCTGGTCTCGTTGGGCCAAAGATCCCGGACGGGCTGGCGTGACTGCAGCGAGCCGATCACACCCTGCCGCTGGGTCAGGAACTTCTCGGCCAGCACCACCGCGCGCGAGGGGTCGAGCTCCGGCTTGGCGAGGTAGCCGAACCGGACGCGCCGCTTGTCGCCGCCGTAGGTCACCGCGTCCTGCGGCAGATCGATGGCGCCGAATGTGACCAGCTTCACATCGCGCTCGGCGTCGGTCGCGTTGACGATCGACTGCTCTAGCCCGATGTCGAGCGAGCCGGGTGTGATGACGTAGTGCCGTGTGATGCGCGCGATCACGACGCCGGACTCGTCTTCGATGACGGCCTCGAAACGGCCCGGAGCGGTCTCGCGCCAGACGCCGGGCTGCGCGAGGCCGACGAGCGCACCATCGATCTCCGCCCAGAGCGCCGCAAAGGGCGTGATGATGCCAGACCCATCGGGCGCGAGCAGTTCGGCCTGAACCTCGACGTGCGTCTCGGGCTTGTGCTCGCCGGTCGCGCGGTACCGTGCGCGGTCGGCCACGGTCCGGAACTCGTCGGCCAAGCGGATCGAGGCGATGCCGGCGCCGATGGTGCTGAAGCGGAGGCGGAGCGCATCGTCGGCATCGGGATCGATCGAGCCGAGGGGCGTGGGCTCGGCGTCGCCGGCAGCCGGCCAGACACGGGCGCGGAGGCCGACGAGCGCTGGCGCGTCTGTGTCGCTGTCCGTGAGAGCGTCCTGCCCCGCTGTGCCCGGCTGGGCAATGGGTTCCGGCTCACTCGAAGGCCCGGGCTCAGGTTCAGCCCGTGAGATCGGTTCTAGCTCGGTCGGCTGGTCGGCAGCTGGCGCCGACTCGGGCTGCGATCGGGGCGTGCCAGGTTCCGATGCGGGCCGTTCGACGGACGGATCAGCCCCGAGCTCGGATTGTTTGTCGGTTTGTTGGTCGGCCTCTTGATTGGCCTGTTGCGCGGTGGCGACACCGGCAGGATCTGCGGCCGGGGTACTCTGGCTGCTGGGTACGGTCGAGCCGCTGGTATTGACCAGAACCGCCCAGGCCGCGAAAACACCCACGCCCACGAGCACGAGGGGGACAATCAGACGCAGCGCGGTATTGGGCTTGTTCACGGCCATGCGTCGGCGGGGCTCCTGAGCACTCGCAAACGGTATCCGGTTCAGCGGCCCTCGTAGAGCCGCTCACCCAGCCAGTTGCTCAGCGCCTGGATCTCGAAGATCCGCTTGGCGGTCGTCTCGATGTCGTACGCTACGCGCACGAACTCCACGCGGGCCGGGTGGAGCACGGCGTAGCTCGCACGCGGGTCGCCGTCACGCGGCTGGCCGACCGAGCCGACGTTGATGACCGCCTTCTCGCCTTCCTCCAGCTCGTACGTGTCGTCCTTGAGCTCGGCCGGGGGATAGAAGTCCGGCTCATCCGTAAAGACGCCCGGAACGTGCGTGTGCCCTACAGCCGCGACCGACTCGATGCGACGGAAGATCGACCCGAGCTTGTCCGGGTCGCCGATCACGTCATCCGGGAAGATGTACTCGTTGATGGGTCGGCGTGGCGAGCCGTGGACGTAGAGCAGCTCGTGCTCGGCGTCCGGGGCGGCCTCGACCACTCGAACGCGGAGCCGGCCGAGGAAGTCGTACCGGCTGGCGCGGAGATCGTCGTCTTGCTCGGCATCGAACTGCTCGCGTGTCCAGTAGGCGGCAGCCTGGGCGCCGGGGTTGAAGTTGGTCGGCTCGTAGAGAACTCCGAAATCGTGGTTGCCCATCAGCGACCAGTCGCAGCGCTCGCGGACCAGATCGACGCACGCCAGCGGGTCGGGCCCGTAGCCGATGATGTCGCCAAGGCAGATGATCCGATCGATCGAGCGGGCATCGATGTCCGCGAGCACGGCCCGGAGAGCCTCGGCGTTGCCGTGGATGTCGCTGATGATGGCGGTGGGCACGTGTGTTGGGCTCGCGGGGCGGATTCGGTGTCAGATCAGGGACAAAGAAGACCGGTTCGGATCGGCCGAACGTGCCGGCAGCGAAGAGCGCGTCCCCCGCGGTCGAGCGGGTCGGCATGCTAGGAGTGCGCACGACCCCGAGCAATGCTGCGGCTGTGGGGCGGCCGCACGGTCCAGAGCAACCGACATTTTATGCACAAACAACCGACAGGACGGCCTGCTCGTGAATAGGCCGGTTCATCACCGCATGGGCTTGGCGGGTCGGCGGGATCTAAGCTCCCGCGCCCGATCTGCCGACAAGGCTTGAGCGGCAAGGCCGGTGACGACCCCATCGGACGGGGACGGACACACCGGCTGGGACCGCGCCCGATCGGGAGGAGGCCTCTTCCATGCCAGCCGCCGGCGTCAGCTACCAGCGCACCCGCGAGATGACCATCGACGAGCTCCTGCTCGAGAACCGCATCGTGTTCATGATCGGGGAGATCAACCACGCCTCGGCGGCGAGGGTCATGATGCAGATGCTGTACCTCGAGAACCAGAAACGTGGGCAGGACATCAGCCTGTACATCAACAGCCCGGGGGGCGCGGTCGACGACACGCTCGCGCTCTACGACACGATGCGTTTCCTGGCCAGCCCCGTGAGCACCTACTGCATCGGGCGCGCGTACTCGGGCGCCGCCGTCCTGCTGGCGGCGGGCGCGAAGGGCAAACGCTTCATCCTGCCGCACGCGAAGGTGATGATCCACCAGCCCTACGGCGGCGTGACCGGGCAGGCCGAGGACATCAAGATCCAGGCCGAGCAGATCATCAAGATGAAGACCGAGCTGAATCGGATCATCGGCGAGTGCACGGGCCAGCCGATCGAGCAGATCCGGCAGGACTCGGAGCGTGATAAGTACTTCAGCGCGGAGGAGGCCGCGGCCTACGGGCTCGTCGACGAGGTGCTCTCTGAGGCGCCGCCCGAGGCCGCCAACCCGACCTTCAGTTGAGGCAAGCCAGCCGAACCGAATCACCGGAGCCGAGACCCGCATGAACGACACCAGCAGCCACCGGGGAGACCCCATGTCCTATCTCGTGCCCATCGTCATCGAGCAGTCCGGCAAGGGCGAGCGGTCGTACGACATCTACTCGCGCCTGCTCAAGGACCGGATCATCTTCATCGGCGGGCCGGTGAGCGACGAGATGGCCAACCTCGTCGTCGCGCAGCTGCTGTTCCTGCAGAACGAGTCGCCCGACAACGACGTGCACCTCTACGTCAACTCGCCGGGCGGCAGCGTCACCGCCGGGCTCGCGATGATCGACACCATGAAGTTCATCAAGCCCGATGTCTGCACCTACATCATCGGCCAGGCCGCGAGCATGGGCAGCCTGCTGGCGTGCAGCGGGACCAAGGGCAAGCGCTACAGCCTCAAGAACAGCCGCAACCTCATGCACCAGCCGCTGCTCTCGGGCGTCATGGAGGGCCAGGCGACCGACCTGGAGATCGAGGCCCGCGAGATGCTCCGGCTCCGCGACCGGCTCTACACGATCTACTCCGACGCGACAGGTAAAGATACGGCCGAGATCGAAAAAATCTGCGACCGCAACACGTGGCTCGATGACGGCGAGATGCTCGAATACGGGCTCATCGACAAGGTCCTCGAGACCATGCCCGCGGGCGGCTGAAACCCCCGCTACGCTACGGCGTGGCCGCGAAGACCAACAACACGCTGCGAACCGCGACACTGATCGCCCTGTGCGCGGCGGCTGCGGCGATGACCGGCTGCCGCACGCCCGCCAAGGTTGCGCGCACCAACGATGCGCTCCGGCTCGAGCGCGAATCGCTCAAGGAGCGGGTCGCGACGCTCGAATCGGTCAACGCCGAGCTGAGGTCCAAGCTGCTCGAAGCCCAGGACGCCGCGAGAGACTCTGCGGAGGTAGAGAGCTTCGGCGTGCTCCCGGGCGATGTGCTCGACGCGATGCCCCGCATCGCGGGAGTTTCGATCGTCCGAACGAGCGGGATCGAGGTCACAGAGAGTGGCGAGGCCGTCGCCAGGGTCTTCGTCCGCCCGCTCGACGGCCGCGACAGATTCATCCAAGCGGTAGCCGTTATGGAGGTGCAGCTGATCGGTCTGCATGCGGCATCACAGAGCGGGGATGCTCGGCCATCCGGATCGGCATCGCTCGCCGAGCAGCTTGTCCGCCCATCGGAGCTGCGGAACGCCTACACCGAGGGGCTGTTGGGGCCCTCATACAGGCTGGTGCTGCCGCTGGATCCTGCGACGCTGGCCGATGAGAACAGCGTTGCGGTGCGCGTGACGCTGTACGACCTGATCACGGGCGCCTCGTTCGAAGCCGAGCGGCTGCTGCGAGTGCCCGCGGATGCGGCGGCTCAGATCTCGAGCGTCAACCCGAGGTAGAGCTCGGCCGTCAGCACGCTGAACTCGCTGAGGATCGTGTCCGTGTCAACGCTCGGCACGAACAAGAAGCGGCATCCCGTGTCGAGATAAACGTGCGGCAGCAGCTTCGTTTCGATGCCGAACGGGATCTGCAGCGCGAAGTTCGTGTCGCTGTCGGAAAGTCCCTCAGCCCGGACATCGACCTCGGCGACGCCAAAGCCGATCCCTCCGTAGCCGCGGAAGCTATCGAACGATACATCGGCGAGGATGTTGCCCATGAAGGTCATGGTGTCGACCCGGCCGTCAACGTCACGGAAGATGCCGTCGCCGTCGCGTCCGATGCCGTCGGTGTCGTACCGGCGGTCGGCGAACTCGAACTCGATGCGCAGCCCGGTGCCGTAGCGCGAGCCCTCCGGAACGAACCGGAGACCGGCCGCGGCGTGGTAGCCGAAACCGACATCGGAGCGGAGGAACTCGTCGTCGCCGGTGAACCCGAGCGAGTCGCTCTCGAGATCGACATCCGCGGGCAGGACCAGCGCCCCTCCACCACGCACATAGAAGCGAGGACGGAACTCGGCGAGCAGGCCCCTCGCTCCGGGTGATCCGCTCACCCCGTCGGTGACGTCGCCGCCATCCTGCGCGACGGCAGCCGCGGAGACATGCAAGAGAACAGAGGCAAACAGAACCACCCAAATACTTCGCATACCTGATCTTACACGACGCCGGCGTGTGCCCCGTGGCCGGGCAGCGGGAACCGGCCGCAGAGCTCGCGGACCTCAACGCGGACCTGTCCGGTCACGCGTGAGAACGCGTCTTCACCCTCGATCCCAGCCGTGAGCACGCGATCGATGAAGCTCGCAACGGCGTCCATCTCGCTCGGACCGAAGCCGCGGGTCGTCGCGGCGGGCGTGCCGAGCCGGATCCCGCTGGTCACCATCGGCTTGCGCGGGTCCTCGGGGATGCCGTTCTTGTTGCAGATGATGCCCGCGTCTTCGAGCCACTTTTCCGCGGCCTTGCCGGTCAGCTCGCCCTCGAAGCCTCTGGGGTCCTTGGCGGAGAGGTCGACAAGCATGACGTGGTTGTCCGTGCCGCCGCTGGTAATGCGGAAGCCCCGCGCGATGAGCCCGTCACTCAATGCTTTCGCGTTGGCGACGACGCGGCGCTGGTAGTCCTTGTACTCGGGCGTGAGGGACTCGCCGAAGGCGACGGCCTTGGCCGCGATGATGTGCATCAGCGGCCCGCCCTGCATGCCGGGGAACAGGGCCCGGTTCGTCTTCTTGTGGATCTCTTCGTCGTTGGTGAGGATCAGCCCGCCGCGCGGCCCGCGGAGGCTCTTGTGCGTCGTCGTCGTGACGACGTGCGCGTGCGGGAACGGGCTCGGGTGCTGCCCGCCCGCGATCAGTCCGGAGATGTGCGCGACATCGGCCATCAGCAGCGCCCCCACCTCGTCGGCGATCGCGCGGAACTCGGCGAAATCGATCACGCGCGGGTAAGCGCTGTAGCCGGTGAGAAGCATCGTCGGCTTGTGCTCGAGGACGACTTCGCGGACGGCGTCGTAGTCGATCCGCTCGAAGTCGGCGTGGCCCCGGTCGCGCACGAGCGGGTAGTGCACCGGGTTGTAGTAGTGACCGGAAAAGTTCAGCGGCAGGCCGTGACTCAGGTGCCCGCCGTCAGCCAGGACGAGCGAGGCGAACGTGTCGCCGGGCTGCATGAGCGCCATGAAGACCGCGGCGTTGGCCTGCGCGCCCGAGTGCGGCTGGACGTTCGCGTAGGCACAGCCGAACATCTGCTTGGCCCGGTCCTGCGCGAGCGTTTCGATCGCGTCGTGGTGCTCGCACCCGCCGTAGTACCGCCGACCCGGGTAACCCTCGGCGTACTTGTTGGTCATCACCGTGCCCGCAGCGTGCATGACGGCCGGGCTGGCGTGGTTCTCGCTGGCGATCAGCTCGATGGTCGACGCCTGCCGCTCGGCTTCACGCTCGATGATGCCCGCGGCCTCGGGGTCCTGGGCGCGGATGAGGGCGGTGATCTGGTCGTGGATGCTCATGAACAAATCGTAGTCGGGGCCGACGCCGCTCAGACGCCGCTCAGAAGAAGGGATCGACCAGGACCCATCGGGCCCATTCATGGTCCACAGCCGCCAGGAAGTAGGTCAGCGCAACGGTCGACAGCAGCGAGACGCCGACGAGCGTCAGCGTGAACACCGCCGGCCGTTCGAGCCGCAGATACCGCTTGGCCGCGAGCCACCACCAGAGTGTCTGCCAGGCGGCCACGCCCGCAAAGCACAGCCATCGCTTGAAGGCAAGATCTTGCGCCAGAACCCGCCAATCCCAGAAGCGATCCCACGCCGGCGTGTGCCGGGCGAACAGGGACGCGTTGGCCCAACGCTCGAGCTGGCGGTCTGGATCGAGCCCCATGCACACGACCGTGATGAGCATCAGCCCGGGCAGACCGTAGATCGAGAGACGGAGGGTGTGGCGTTTGAGGATCTTTTTGCTCTGCAACGCGTGCCAGGGGATGAGGAAGAGGAGCCAGGATGTCGCGGCGGTCGCCAACGCGATCGTGACGTACGGATGTATGACAGAATCAGCGTGGTATTCGATATCGATGTGAAACAATGCCGAGCTGAACCGCTGGAATTCCACGAAGCCCACTCGGGCAAAGGGCAAAGTGGCGTGCAACGCAAAATCGAGCATTGCGTCTGATCCGAGCAGCTTGCTGTTGGGCTGCAACGCGACAAGCTGCACGAAACGGACCGCTGCACGCCCCGCACCTGTCAGCAGGTAGAGCACCGCAAGCCAGCCGATCAGCCGCGGAACGCTCACCGTGTGTTCCATACGGACCGACCGCAGGAACGCAAACGGGTTCAGCGCGCGCAGTGCCGTCCCGGGGGCTCGCCGGTACCAGCCGGGCGTGCGGCGTTCGACGAGCCACGACGGCGCCTCGGCCGCGATGTGTACATCGCGCCAGGCAAAGTGGCAGCCGCACTCGGAGCAGGTTGCCTCGATCGGGCATGCCTGCCGGTAGGTCGCCAGCAACCCCGATTGGTCGTAGCCGCAGCGTGGGCAGGCGGGCGAGTCCATGATTCCGAGCATAACCCGGCCCGCGGACGTTACTCAACAATCCGCCGGACCATCGCCATCGCCGCCTCCGGCCCCGGCATGTCGGCCAAGTCGAGCGGGAGGTAGACGCCCAGCTCGTGGTCGCTGTTGAGCACGACCGCGTTGGGCGGGACGAGCATCGAGCCGCTGGCGGTATGCTCGTGGCCGAGAATAAACCAGTTGACCCCCCACCGCTCGACCAGGTCTTCGAGCAGTTCGGCGTCGTAGCCCCGGCCCCAGGTCATCAGGTGGGCCGAGCCCTGCCGCGGCGTGTAGTCGTCGTCGGTCAGGTCTCGCGAGAGGACCATCGTGTCGAACCGCTGCATCATCGCCGGGTTGGGCAGGCTGTGCGCGGAGAGGACATCGAAGCCGCCGCCCGCCGGGTTCGAGCAGTGGCACCGAAGCGCCAGCGGCATCGAGCGGATGAAGCCGTCGATGGCGTTCTCGACGGCGTCGGCTTCGCTGCCGAAGGCATAGTCGAGCGCCTGCTCGAACGCCTCGACGCACTTGACGCCGTCCTTGAGGATCAGGCTCTTGAGCAGCTGCGCAAGCTCGTGGTTGGCCAGCAGGGTGTGGACATGCTCGGGGTGGTCGGCCTTGAGCTTCGCGACGTTCGCAAGCGCGCGGTAGCTGAAGTCCATGCCGTGGATGAGCCGGTCAGAGTGGATGATCTCGTGGAGGGTGAGGTGCGCGCGGTCGGCGGATGTACTTCCGGGCATCAACCCCGCGATCTCGACGAGGCGCTGGAAGTGGACGGGGTTGTCGTGCAGGTCGCCGGTCGCGATGAGCTTACCGGGCGGGCGGATCTCGTCGATGGATCCGTTGCGGCAGCTGGCGTCGCGGTTCGCCTCGGCGCCTCGGCGGAAAGCCTCGATGACAGCGTTGGGATCCTGATGATCGAGCACGGAGATCGCCCTCGAAGCCGTCAGGACTTCACGCTGGGCCGCTGCCCGCTGTTGTCGCTGTTTTTGTCTTTGACACCGGCCTTGAGCATGGCCTGGATCAGCTCTAGCCGGCCGACCACGTCAGGCATCTCGGGCCGGTCCTCGGGCTTGACACGCAGGCAGTCCATGATCAGATCGGCGAGCTTCGGCGGGATGCGCGGGTTGACCTCGATCGCGGGCGGCGGGGGCTTGAGCAGGCTGTCGTCGATCGAGCCCATCAGCGAGTTCTCGGCGGCCATCGCCGTGGGCACCTTCTTGCGCGTTAGAACGAAGTACATGCTGGCACCGAGGTTATACACGTCCGTTTTGGGCGTGATCGCCCGGCGGTGGACCTGCTCGGGGGCGATGTAGTCCGGCGTGCCCTGGATGCGCTTCTTGATCGTGCCCACGGGGCAGGACTGGCCCAGGTCGATGATCTTCGCGACGCCCTTGTCATCCACGATCACGTTGTTGGGTTTGAAGTCGGCGTGAACGAAGCCCTTGTCGTGCATGTGCGACATGGCGCTTGCGGCCTGCATGAACACGGAGCAGGCGGCCTCGAACGTCTTGGGCATGTGGCGGTCGAGCGAGACGCCGTCGACATGCTCCATCAGCAGGTAGAGCCGCGTGACCTGGAGCAGACCCTTCTTTTTCTTGATCATCCGCTCGATGCCGCGGATCGCGGGGTGGTCGAGCTTCTGGGAGATCTGGTACTCGCTCTCGGCCTGATCCATGAAGCGGACGGACTTGTCGTTGATCTTCTGGACATCCTTGAGGGCCCAGACGTGCTTGGTCTTCTCGTCCTGGGCGAGGTAGATGACAGACGCCGCGCCCCGGCCGAGCTCGGCCAAGATCCGGCATCCCTCAACAACATCACCCTTCTGGAACAGCTCCACCGAAGACTCCCGGGCATCGGGCGGGACGATCGGCGGCGCCGCACAGGCACAGCCCGAGCACCGACCGACCGGCCCAAACCGGACACGGATCATGCTAGCGTCGTGCAAACATCACGGCCGCAGAACGCAGCCGTGCACAAGATCCTACGGACCAAGTGCCGTTAGGGGAGCAATTGTTCGCGGAACTCGGCCGCTGGGAACCGCAGACCCGGGCTATCGGTCGTCGCAAGCTCTCGGTGGAGCTTGACGCTCGAAGCGGGCAGCCCGAGCCGCTCCTGAAGCTCGCTCACGAGCCCAACGAGCCGCTGCATCTGCGCGGGCGTGAAATCCCTCCGCGAGCCGTCGCCGACGAGGCAGATGCCGATCGTGTTGCGGTTGTACCAGTCGCCTAGCTCGCCGCCGGTATGAGCGCCGTGGGATTGCTCGAGCCAGCGAGCACCGACATGGAGCTCACCGTTGCCGGCCCCGTTGCCGTTGCCGATCACGAAGTGATACCCGAGCCCGTTGAGGCCATGCTGGCGGTGCTCGGCGTCGATCGTGGTCGCGGAGCCGTGGGGCGAGCCGGAGTGATGGACGACGATGCCGTGCCAGCGTCCGGGCTCAACGGCGGAGTCGGTCTGGAAGATGGCCTCGAGGCTCTTGGGCCCGCTGGAGGCCACGAGCGCCGGAATACGCAGGACGGCCGCGTCGGGACGCGGCGCGCCGTCGAGCATCCAGAGCAGACCGCCGACGACGGTCATCGAGGCGATCAACGCGGTCCAGACCACTTGCGTCCGGGTCATACCGGGCTGGACGGCCTGGCGGCCGCGTCCTCGGGTGTTGTTCGGAGCGGCCTGACGCGTGCGAGCTGTGCCCATGCCATGCATCCCTTCATGCTGATGCTCTGCTGAGCGACCGGCAGCTCCGCCCGGCCCCAATGTCCGACACGCGGGACATCGGATCAGTTCATCGATCGGCTTGCAAAAACGCGCCACGCCGAGAGATACCGCATGATCACGGCGTCGAGAGCAGTCGGCCTCGCAGGTTCGGCACGCGCTTGCCGAACTCGTCTTGCCGATGCGTCGGCACGTCATCGCCTCGCACGCGATCGTATCGCGCGAACTGTGTGCGGTCCTGATCTTCACGGAACAGGAAGCGTTGACACCCCGCGCTGCCGACCACACCAGCGAGCACAACGACAACCGACAGCACACGACATGGTGTGGTTCGTGGCGATGATCGTTCTGCCATGCGGAGGCGACTCACAGCGAGCGCAGTGTAGCGGTTGATGGCAGCATGCCGTCGCTGTCGAGCGAAACATCCCCGCGCGCCACGCACTGACGGATGCCCTCGTAGATCACTGCGCACACGACGGTCGCGACGTTCAGCGACCGCTCGTCGGGCAACATCGGCAGCCTGAGCACGCGGTCGGCGTGGGCGTCCATGATCGACGCGGGCAGACCAGCCGTCTCTTTACCGAACAGAAAGTGATCGCCGGGCCGGAGTGATGCCTGGAAATATGGCTGCCCTCGACGCCGGCTGAACAACCACAAACGGCCGGTCCCGACCGATCGCTCGTATGAGGCGACATCGGCGTGACGAGTCAGATCGAGCCTGGGCCAGTAGTCCAGGCCGGCCCGCCGGCACGCGCGCTCCGACAGATCGAAGCCGATCGGCTCGATCAGGTGCAGGGCGCAGCCGGTCGTCACGCACGTGCGACCGATGTTGCCCGTATTGTTCGGGATCTCGGGCTCGTGCAGGGCGACGTGAAACATGCGGACGGCGGGCCTCGGAGGGCGGCGATCAGCCTGGATCACCGGCCTCGGATGTAGGCATCCTCCGCTGCGCGGCGCGCCCTGACGCCCGGATCGACACGGAGCACCTGGTCCAGCGCCCGCTGGATGTCGGGCCACTCGGTCGAGTGCTCCGCACGCCGGACGATGCCGTCCGTGCTGAGCACGGCGACCGCGCCGATCAGAGCCTCGTTCCGACGGCTTCCTTGGCCTGCGACCTGTGGGATCGGCGAGTTCGCCTCCGAAGCGACCAGGTACTGCTCGAACTCCCGCGTACCCACGAGGCGTTCGATGGTGCTGACGTTCATCGCCAGATTGGCGGAGGGGTCGTCGTTCCGACGCGACAGGCGGGAATTTGCCGGGGAGATCATGCCAACAACAACGACATCACGGGCGAGGCGCCGCTGAAGGTCGTCCATGCGGTACATCAGGCGGTCCATGCTGTCACGGTCGAGCGGGTGCCAGTTGTAGATCACGACGACCTTGCCGTCGATATCCGGCACACGGCCGCGGAACCATCCCTGGGCGGGGAACGATCTGACATCGATGCGGACGGGGCCCTCCTCGCCCCTGCGTCGGCTGCGGCTGTCCGGCTCGGCCTGCTGCGGCCAGTTCGCCATGGCGTAGGCCTCGGCTGGCGGGGGCGCAAACGGGATCTTGGGCAGATTCGTGAGCGAGACGTCGCCGCCGATGGCGCTCGCGCGGCGGCGGTCGGCCTCGGCGCGGGCGGCGGCATCGGCGAGACGGGCCTCCGCTCTGGCAGCGCTGTCCGCGTCCTCGGCCAGCACGATCTCGATCGCCCGCCGGATCGACTCGGTCGTGATATCCGCGAACCGGAGCTGACCGGCACGATCGATCACATAGGCATCGGGGTCCTGGTCCATGCTGTACGCGGCGCGGATCGACCCGCCCTCGTCGCGCACCGTCGGGAACGTAATCTTCCGCCGCTCGATGAACTCGGCCGCCTCGTCCCAGCCTTCCTCGGCATGGACGCCGATCACGACCAGGCCGGGATTATCGTCCGCCAGCCGCTGCGCGAGCCGCATCACGGCATGCGATGGGCGGTACCACTCCGACCAAGAGACCAGCAGCACCGGCTTGCCGGAGATAGACGCGGCCGAGGGCGCAGTCCCGATCCAGCTTGAGGCGTCGAAGAGCTCAGACATCGGCGCTGCCTTGAGCGTCATCGCATCCAGCGCCACCTTCCGGGAGCCGCTTGCCTCACCGATGATGCCGTCGACACTCTGCGCTGTGGCGGGCCCAGCAAGCGCTGCAAGGGTGATGGCGGACAGTGCTCGAACGGTTCGCATGGCGGGGCTCCTGCGGACGGTGCCGGAAGCTGGCGGGATCGGGCGGCGCAGAAACCGCCGCTGACTATTCTATGGACGCACCTCGCACCATTCGGGTTCCCCGCGGCCGGGGATCGGGCGTTCAACCCCCCGCGAGTGCGATTGCAGCGGCCGTGACCACGTTCAGGCTGTCCACGCCGGGCTGCATCGGGATCCGGACCCGGCGGTCGGCTCTGGTGAGAGCAGCCTCGCTCAGCCCGGGCCCCTCGGCCCCGACAAGCCACGCCGCCCGGGCAGGTCGGGCAGGCCGCTCCAACCGGCTGAGCGGTGTGGCGTTGGGATGCGTCGTCAGCGCAACGACGCTCCAGCCGCTGCCGCGGAGGTGATCCAGCGCCTCCGGCCAGGGCTCGCCCACGGTGAACGGCACGCGGAGCGCGTGGCCCATCGAGACACGGATCGCCTTGCGATAGAGCGGATCGCAGGACTCGGGATCGAGCAGGACCGCGGGCCGATCGGCCAGGGCGGCGGCGGCTCGGAAGAGCCCGCCGAGGTTGTCGTGGTTGGCGATGGCCTCGCACACGAGCAGCGTGCCAGCGCTCGATGTCAGCTCCTCAGCGGAGGGCAACGGCTCGCGGATGCCGCTGGCAACGATGCCCCGGTGGATCGGGAACCCGACGACCGCGTCCATCACGGCGCGGTCGGCCGTGAAGACCGCGGTGTCTTGCGTTCGCTCCGCGAGCCACGGGCCGTCGGTCTCCAGCCGGCTCTCGGCGATCAGGACCGACCTGGCACGGAATCGGCTCTCGGGGCTAAGGAGCAGGCGCACGACCTTCTCGCCCTCGGCGATGAACACGCCGTGCGGCGCACCGTCGAGCGGCCGGGGCAGGCGGTTCTCGCGGAGCTGGCGGTACTCGGCGATGCGAGGGTCGTCGGGCGACTCGACCGGGATGGGAGCGAAGGCGTGGGCCACGTCGGCCGATGGTACGGGGCGGGCCAATCATGCCCGACGGGCGATCGGTGTTGACGGCAGCAGGCGGGGAGCGCAGCGACGCATGGAATGGTGGCAGGCGGCGATCCTGGGGCTGGTCGAGGGCATCACCGAGTACCTGCCGGTCTCGTCGACGGGGCACCTGATCATCGCCAGCGCACTGATGGGGCTGGACAAGCCGGAGGTGAAGTCCTCCGTGGACGCGTTCAACATCGTGATCCAGGGCGGGGCGATCCTGGCGGTGCTGGGCCTGTACCGCGACAGGGTCTTCCAGATGCTCCGCGGGCTTGTCGGCAAGAGCCCGGCGGGCCGACGGCTGCTGATCAGCCTGATCATCGCCTTCCTGCCCGCGGCGCTGCTGGGCGTCTGGCTGGACGACCTGATCGAACGGCACCTGTTCAGCACGGGGCCGGTGCTGGCGGCGCTGGCGCTCGGCGGGGTCTACATGATCGTGCTCGACCGCTGGCAGATCCGTCGGCACCGGGCGCACCCGGATGACGAGACCGACAGCCTCGCGGCAATGACGCCCAAGCAGGCGCTGATTATCGGCTTGATGCAATGCCTGGCAATGTGGCCCGGCACGAGCCGTTCGATGATGACCATCACGGGCGGCGTGCTCGTTGGGCTCAGGCCGAAACAAGCCGCAGAGTTCAGCTTCCTTCTCGGGCTGCCCACGCTCGGCGGCGCGTGCGTCTACAAGCTCGCCAAGAACATCAAAGAATCGGCCGACGCTGGCGTGCCGAACCTGTTCGAGGTCTTCGGGCCGGTTGCGTTCATCGTCGGCCTGGCCGTGGCGACGGTCAGCGCGGCGCTGGCGGTCAAGTGGCTTGTCGGTTTCCTGAACAGGCACGGGCTCGAGGTGTTCGGCTGGTACCGGATCGGCCTGGCGATCGCGCTGGGCGGCCTGATCGCGGGCGGGATCGTACAGATCGGCCCGGAGCCGGCGGCCGAGCTTGAGACCGGGATCGCGTCCGGGATCGAGACAGGCGCCGAGACATCCTCGGCTCCCGTGGAGCCGACGCCATGAGCACCGAGACGACTTCGTTTCCCAAGGACCAGATCCGCGTGGTGCTGCTTGAAAAGGTGCACGCCCGCGCGGACGAGGTGTTCGCCGCGGCCGGGTACGCCGTGGAGCGGATCGACCGGGCGCTCTCGCCCGATGAGCTCATCGATGCGGCCGGTGATGCGCACGTCATCGGCGTGCGTTCGCGGACGGCCATCCCGCCGGAAGCGCTCGGACGCATGCCCCGGCTGCTTGCGGCGGGCTGCTTCTGCATCGGTACGGACCACGTCGCGCTCGACGCGGCCCGCACGCGGGGCACGCCGGTATTCAACAGCCCGTTCGGCAATACGCGTTCGGTCGCGGAGCTGACGATCGCCGAGTGCGTGGCGCTCTCGCGCCGGCTCGGCGACCGCTCGGCGCAGATGCACGCGGGCGAGTGGGTCAAGTCGGCCGCGGGCGCGAAGGAGGTCCGCGGCAAGACGCTCGGGATCGTCGGCTACGGGCACATCGGCTCGCAGGTATCGGTGCTGGCCGAGGCGATGGGCATGCGGGTGATGTTCTTCGATACCGCTTCGAAGCTGCCGCTGGGCAATGCGTCTCATGCGGATTCCCTGGTTGCGCTGCTCGAAGCTTCGGACATCGTCACGCTGCACGTGCCGGACACGCCAGCGACGCAGGGGCTGATCGGCGCGGCCGAGATCGCACGCATGAAGCCAGGCGCGATGCTGATCAACAACGCGCGCGGGAGCGTGGTGGATATCCCGGCCCTCGCTGCGGCGCTCCGTGAACGCAGGCTCGCGGGCGCAGCGGCCGATGTCTTCCCGATCGAACCGGGCTCGCCGGCCGAGCCGTTCGAGAGCGAGCTGCGCGGTCTGGACAACGTGATCCTGACGCCGCACGTCGGCGGGAGCACGGAGGAAGCGCAGGCCACGATCGCCGATGATGTGGCGACAAAGCTGGTGCGGTTCCTCGACAACGGCTCGACAACCGGCGCCGTGAACGTGCCCGAGGTCGAGCTGCCCTCGCAGGCCGTCACCTCCGGCACCCGCCCGCACCGGATCCTGCACTTCCACCGCAACGTGCCGGGCGTCCTCAGCCGGCTGCACGGCTCGATCTCCGAGCTGGGTGTGAACGTGCTCGGCGAGTACCTCCAGACCGATCCGGAGCTGGGATACGTGGTGCTGGACGTCGACCCGCGCGGGGCGGAAGGCCTCGGACCGGCGCTCAAGAAGATCCCCGACACGGTCCGGCTGCGCGTGCTCTGGTAGCCGCGCTTCAGACAGGCACCGGCATCGGCCTACGCCGCAACCTCGACGACGGTGCGCAGCTGCGCAGGGTCGGCAGCGGTTCTGAGGATGGCGACACCGTCATCGAGCCGCGCACGCGAAGTAATAAGCGGCGCGAGCTCGACCTCGTTGTTGGCGATCGCGGCCAGCCCGTCGGCGATGCGGCCGCGCCTCGCCCCGACGATACGGAGCTCCTTGGCGACAACCTCCCCCGCCGTGCGCGACAGGTCGAGCCCAGCGCCCGGCACTGGCACCGCTGGACCCGCTGCAACGAGCGTGCCCCGCGGCCGGAGCATGCCGATCGCGATCGAGGACGCGTCTTCGGGCGGCAGGCCCATCCCGTGCGTGGTGTCGTAGCCCGGATCGAAGCACGCGACGACAACATCCTGGTCGGCTCGCATGCCTGCCTCGCGGATATCGCGGTGCCGGACCTGCCAGCGCTCGCAGAGCCCGAAACGCTCCGGCCGGGCGCCGAGCAGCCGGACCGAGGCGTTCCTTCGGGCCAATATCTGCGCGATCACCAGCGCACCGAGACCGTCGCCGATCACCGTGACGAAGGTCTTGCGCTCGATCGGGACCATCCTCGCGACATGGACAGCGTCGGCGACCGGCTGGGCGAGCACCGCCGTATCGAGCTCAATGCCCTCAGGCACCGGGCAGAGGTTGCGGGCGGGCACGGCGATGCGGTCGGCCATCCCGCCGTCGGTCCCTCCGAAGCCCAGCAGCCGCAGATGTCGGCAGTGGCTGGGGATGCCGGCGCGGCAGAGATCGCACGAGCCGCAGGCGACCTCGGGCGCGACAGCCACCAGCCCGCCGACCAGCTTCTGGCTCGGGGCGGATTCCACCCGGCCAACGATCTCATGCCCGAGCACGCCCGAGTGAGGCACGCGGCCGGACACGGCCGCCAGGTCCAGCCAGCCGAGACCCGAGCGCAGCACGCGGACGAGCGCATCGACCGCCGGACCGTCCGGATCGGATGACATCGGTGGTTCGGGGCGGTCGGTGACCAGCCGCGGCCCGTGCTCGTCCAGGATCAGTGCGCGCATGCTGGCCCTTCCCACCCTCTCGCGTCGGGTGTATCGCCCGATCCGGGGCACGGCCGAAGCGGTTCGTGCAATCGGGAGAACACGCCTGCTGCCGCTGCGGGCTGTACCGATGGGGCAGGACGCGTGGCACCGGGTTATCGCTCTTCGCGGGGCAGACCGACGGGCTCGGCGCTCGGATCGATCGGCGGCTGCGGATAGAACGGGATGTACTCGACCAGGCGCCGGTCGCGCGTGTACACCGGGTAGCGATAGCGGGCCTGCTCAGAGAATGGTTCCTCGGCTGCGCGGATGAACTCGAGCCAGGCGAACGAATCGAACGGCAGATCCTGCCCGGTGAGCGTGATCAGCGCCACGCGTGCCTGGGTGTTGACGGTCAGCGAAGGATCCCTGAGCGCGAAGGCGAGCGCCTCGAGAACGCGCGGCTCGGGGTGCTGCCCGAGCGCGTGCGCACAGGCGGCTCGCACGCCTTTTTCCGTCTCGGTCGCGGGATCGAGCCGCTCGATGAGCGCCGTCACCGCGGCGGGCGTGTGGATGCGCTGGAGCGCGCGGGCGGCTGACAGCCGCACAAGCACATCCTCATCCTCAAGCGCCGCGATCAGCAGCGGCGCGTGCGACGGGTCGCCGTGGTGAGCCAGCGCCCGGATCGCCGCGGCGCGCACGGCGGGGTCGGGGTCGGACGCATTGTCGGCGTACAACTCGAGGTAGACCGGCTCGCCCGCAAAGGGCGCCACGGCCAGCAGCGAGGTCCCGCGGTATCGGCGGTCCGCGTTGTGCGGATCGATCGCCCATCGGGCGGCCTGCTCGGCCGAGGGACCGGTGAGCAGGGTCAGCAGGTCGCCTTCGGCAAGGGCCCGGCGGTCGTTGAAGTCATCGATGAGCGCACAGCCCGGAACAAAGAGCATGGCCGCAAGGCACCCCGCGGCCGCCGGCCTTGGCACACGCGGCCTGGGCTGCTTGAGCCGCCAAGTCCGCACCTCCATCCATGGTCCCAGGTGCATCGGGCGAGTATACAGCCCGCGTGGCGTGAGACGAACGATCAACCAACCCACCGGCATACGCTTGCGCCATGATGAACGCGACGTTCCAAAGCATGCGACGATGGGCCCTGACGGCAGCAGGTGTTGGCCTGGTTTCGCTCGGCGTCGTTGGCTGCGGCTCGATGCCAGCGCTCGATGCCGATGCCCCCGCGCCGGGCCTCATCCTCGGCGCCCGCTCGGCCGGAGACAGCCCGTTCGCGGCGGACAGGGCCATCTCGGCCGACGCCATTGTGGCCAGGTACGTCCGCTACACGGGCGGGTCGGCCAAGCCCAAGCCTGAGCGGAGCGAGATGCGCGTCGTGCCGGACGAGGACGGCTGGTCCACCGAGCGGTGGCTGCTGCCGCGGAACCCCGGCGGCGACGCGACGCTCGAGCGGCGCATCCGTCTCAGCCGCGGCGGCGATGGATCGATCCTGCTCCACGAGAGCAGCGGCGGCGAGGAAGACTTCACCACGCGGTTCGACCCGCCGGTGCGCTTGGCCGCGGCGCTCATGAGGCCCGGCAACGAGGTCGTCAGCGCGTTCCGCGTGCGTGTGATGGACAACGACAGTGGAGGGGACTTCCGCTCGGGCAACGGCACGGCACGCGTGACCTACGCAGGACGGCAGCGGGTTGAGACTCCCATGGGTGTCTTCGACGCCGACCTGCTGATGACCGAGCTCTCAATCGAATCCGGGATCGCCACGATCGAGCGGCGTCAACGCCAGTGGATCGCCACTGTCCGCCCGGGCCGCTCCATGATCGTCGCCGAGGCGGTGCACGAACGCGTTGAGGTCTTCGGATTCGACCGGGAACGGAGGATGCGGATGGTCATCGAATCGATCGTTCGCTAGCAGGCCGCCGACGCAGTCAACCACGATCCTGGCGCGACGTCAGAGTGAAGACGGGTCGCCGTAGCCCCGGACAGCACGCGGGGGTGCGAGCACCTCGCCAAGCACGATGGCCCGCTTCCAGTCCTCGCGGGTTAAGGCACCGATGATCGGGGCCGACTGGGTTGGAGAGCGCTCGGCTGCGGTTGCCGAAGCGAGCCTGCCACCCCCGGCCCGGTCACCGCTGGTCAGGGCGGCGAGCGTGCCGCTGATCTGGTCCCGCGCGATGGTGGTGCCTGTGTTCAGAGGCTCGGCCTGGGTTTGTTGTGCCGTCGCGGGCACCGGAGCGGGGCCAACGGTCGGTTCGATCGAGATCCGCTGCTGCCGGCGTGCGGGGACCGGGCGCTGCGGTGTCGGACGTGGCCCGGTCTGCTGCTGCTGCTGCTGCTGACGCTGACGCTGCTGGCGTGCGGCGGCTTCCCGGCGGCGGAGTTCCTCGATCTGTCTCCTGCGGCGCTCGGCGAAGGTCTCTTCGGTCGCATCACTCTGGTCGCTCACGAGCTCTGGGCTCGTGGGTGCATCGTTGGCCACTGGCCGCCCGGTACGCATGGCCTCCTCGATCGCTCGCCGCCGCTGGGCCTGGGCCTGAGCCTTCGCACGCTGCTGCTGCAACCATTGGATGACCTTGAGTACCGCCGGTAGGCCGAAGGCCAAGAACAGGATCACGATCTGCGGGTTGATGTTCTGAATCCACTGAGGCATGTTGCGTGAGTTTAGCGTTCGGGATCCGGCACGGGCACAAGCGCCGCAGGGGGTCCTCCGGGTTGACCCAGACGCTCGAAACCCACACCGAACACCTCGCGGAGCGCCGCGGGATCCAACGCCTGCTCGGGGGGCAGCGGCCCGGTGTGCTGGCCGCCCGCCGCAAGGGTGAGGACCGTGTCGGCCCGGGCTGCGTGCGCCAAGTCGTGCGTGCTGAACGCGAGCCCAACGCCGAGGTCCTTCAGCCGATCGAATACGCTCGCCAGCGCGATCTGGTGCTTGGGATCGAGCGACGCCGCGGGCTCGTCGGCTAGGAGAAAGACCGGGTACCCAGCCCGGTCTGCGCCCCCGGGCAGGCCGAGCTGGCAGCAGGCGCGCGCGAGGCTGGCGCGCTGACGCTGCCCGCCGCTGAGCGTACCGATGGGGCGATCGGTCAGGTCGACGATGTCGAACAACTCGAGCGCTGCAGCGACGCGCGGCGCACGCTCGCGCCGGCCCGCCGCGAACGCCCCGAAGCCCACAAACGCGGCCACGCTGAAGGCGAACGCGATCTCGCTGCTCTGGGGCACATACGCCGACCGAGCCGCGCGCTCGGCGGCGGACCATGCACCGACCGGTCGGCCCGAGAGCGTGACCCTTCCGTCATCAGGGACGAGCAGGCCGGCGAGGACGCGGAGCAGAGTCGTCTTGCCCCCGCCGTTGGGCCCGATCAGCGCGACGCATTCGCCGGGTTCGACCCCGACCGAGACCCCGTTGAGCACGGCCGGCGCTCGCACGTCGTACCTGTGCGCAATGCCTTCGGCCCGGATGGACGCGTCGGATGCCATGGCGCGAGTCTACCTGTCAGCGGGGTCCGGATCCGTCCGTACCGCCCCTCGTCTAGCATGCCGTCGGAGGCCAAGCGGGCATGAGTCAGCAGCAATCGATGACAGTGGCCGTGGCGGGTTCGACCGGGTTCGTCGGCCGGCACGTGGTGTCGGAGCTGGCCCGGCGGGGTCACAGGGTCCGGGCGCTCGTCCGCGACTCCGAGAAAGCCGCCCGCGCGTTCGCAGCTGTCGAGCCATCGGACGCCGTGACCCGCGTCGTAGCCCCATCGATCGGGACCGCCTCAGCGCAAGAGCTGGTTGACGGCGCCGATGCCTGCGTCAACTGCATCGGGATCATCCGCGAGCAGGACGGGCAGCGGTTCGACGCGCTTCATGTCGGAGCGGTCGGCGTGCTGACCGGGGCGTGCGCCAAGCTCGAGGGCGTGACGCGGTTCGTCCAGATCTCGGCGCTGGGCGTCTCGCCGGACGGCAGGGCCAAGTACCAGCGGACCAAGGCCGAGGGCGAGCGCGTCGTCCGGCGAAGCGGGCTGCCCTGGACGATCTTCCGCCCGAGCCTTGTGCTCGGAGCCGGCGGCCAGATGAACGAGATGCTCGGTGACTGGGCGAGGGGCCGCGTGCCGCCCTACCTGTTTATGCCGTACTTCACACGCCGCGCCGATGGCCATTGGACAGTGATTCCCGGCGAAACGGTGGACCCGAGGGTCGCGCCCGTGCTCGTCGAGGACCTTGCCCGCGCCGTGGCCGACTCGCTCGAGCGCCCCGAGACCGCGAACGAGGTGTACCACGTCTGCGGGTCGGAGGTGGTCGTATGGCCCGAGCTGCTCGAAGCGGCGCGGGACGCGACGCCGGGTGCCAAACCCTCGATCCGGCCGGCTGGGATCCCTGCACCGGCGGCGCACCTGGCCGCGAGCGTGGCGGGCTTCGTCGGCATGGGCGGGCTGCTTCCGTTCGACGCGGGGATGGCGGCGATGGCAGCCGAGGACTCGGTCGCCGCGATGGCCAAGTTCGAGACACACTTCGGTTTCGCGCCGCGCTCGTTCCGCGACGCGTTCGCCGCGTCGCCCCCTTCGACGGCGAACGCCTGATGCCGCTGCGCTTCAAGAGCCGCCTGCTCGCTCACCTGCGCCATGAGCGCTACGTCCCGACCAATGTCGCGCAGCTGACGGCCGATCTTGAAGTAGACGATCCTGACGAGTTCCGCGACGCGGTCCGCGCGCTGACGGATGAGGGGGCGATCGTCGTCTCGGATTCGGGCATGGTCACGCTGCCGAGCTACGCCGACGGCCCGCGCGTGATCGAGGGCGAGTTCCGCGGGACGAGCAAGGGTTTCGGGTTCGTCAAGACGGACCAGATGCGTCGTGAAGGGGACCTGTTCGTCCCGCCGCACCTGACGGGCGACGCCATGACCGGCGACCGCGTGCGTGTGGGCCTCATCGAGGACCGCCAGCGGGGCCGGCGCGACCCGGACAAGCGCTTCTCGGGCGAGGTCATCGAGGTCATCGAGCGCAAAGCGTCGAGCTTCACGGGCACGATCGAGACGCGGGGCGTCTCGTTCGTGGTGATCCCCGATGCGCGCGAGCTTGAGGGTCGGCCGATCGTCCTGCGCGACGCCGAGAGCAAGTACGCGGGCGTCGGCGACAAGGTCGTCTTTGAGATCACGGACTACCCCGAGGGCGATGCGCTGGGCGAGGGCGTGATCGTCCGCGTGCTGGGCGCCGCCGGTGAGCCCGACATCGAGACGCAGGCCGTGATCGCCGCCTACGGGCTGCCGAGCCGCGAGTTCCCCGAGGCGTGCGTCGAGCAGGCCCGCGAGGCGACGCGTGCCTTCGACGAGGCGATCGAGCGGTTCCGCGCCGGCGAGACACTCAAGGGCCGGCTCGACCTGACCGGCGAGTTCGTCACCACCATCGATCCGCCGGACGCCAAAGACTACGACGACGCGATCAGCCTGAAGAAGCTCCCGGCTACCGATGGCGGCGGCTGGGAGCTGGCGGTCCACATCGCCGACGTCGGGCATTTCATCCAAGCCGGCTCGCCGCTGGATGTTGAGGCCCGGCAGCGCGGCAACAGCGTCTACCTGCCGCGGCTGGTCATCCCCATGCTGCCGGAAGTCCTGAGCAACGGCATCTGCTCGCTGCAGGAGGGCGTCGAGCGGTTCGCCAAAACGGCGTTCATCCGCTTCGATACGCGGGCCAACGTCGTCGGCCGGGGTGTGGCGAGCACGATCATCAAGAGCCGCAAGCGCATGACCTACCTCGAAGCGCAGGCGCTGATCGACGGCGACCAGGACGAAGCCAAGAACCACGCCAAGACCGAGCCGAATTACACCGACGAGCTGATCGCGTCCGTTCGCGAGATGAACCGCTTGGCCAAGGCCATCGAGCAGCGCCGGCACGGCCAGGGCATGATCTCGCTCGAGCTGCCCGACGTCGAACTCATCTTCGACGACAACGGCCACGTCGTCGACGGCCAGCCCGAGGACGACGCCTACACCCACAAGATCATCGAGATGTTCATGGTCGAGGCCAACGAGGTCCTGGGCCATCTCTTCCAGGACCTGCAGGTGCCCCTGATCCGACGCATCCACCCCGACCCGGTGCCGGGCGATCAGGAGGACATGCGCAAGAGCGCGATGGTCGCGGGCTTCAAGATCCCGGCGAGCCCGTCGCGCGAGGAGCTCCAGGGCCTGCTGGACGCGACCCGCGGCACGCCCGCGGCACGGGCCGTGCACATGGCCGTGCTCCGCACGCTGACCAAGGCGGAGTATTCGCCGGCGCGCATCGGGCACTACGCGCTGGCGAGCGAGGCGTACGCGCACTTCACCAGCCCGATCCGCCGCTACCCCGACCTGACCGTGCACCGGAGCCTTGCCGTCTTCCTCGCCATGACCGAGAACGGCCAGAGCCCGCCCAAGAGCGACGAGTCCTTCGCGCGCCTCGGCGAGGAGATGCTCAAGCACAACGACTGCCCCGACGAGCAGACGCTGCTCGAGGCCGGCCGGCACTGCACGCAGACCGAGCAGAACGCCGCCTCGGCCGAGGCCGACCTGCGCAAGCTGCTCGTGCTCATGCTGCTGTCGAACAAGATCGGCGAGACGTTCCGCGGCGTGGTCACGGGCGTCAACCCGCGCGGGCTGTTCGTTCAGATCGACCGCTTCGTCATCGATGGCTTTATCAAGACCAGCGACCTGCCAGGCGATGTCACTCGCGGCAACGGGCCGCCCCGCTGGCAGCTCGACAAAAAATCCGGCGGGCTCGTCGATCAGTCGTCCGGCCGGAGCTACAACGTCGGCCACATGTTCGAAGTCTCGATCGCGCACGTCGACCTCATCAAGCGTCAGCTGGAACTGGCCGTGGCCGACGCCGGCTCGCGGGCCGCGGGCAAGAGCAAGCCGACGCTCACCCTCGGGTCCGACGGCGGCGGGCTGGGGCACGGCGGCGGGGCCGGGTTTGGCATGTCAGGCGGGGGGCGGACAGGCTCCCAGCGTCGCTCGGCCAAGAGCAAGCGCCGCGACAAGGGCAAGAAGGACTACCGCGGCGACCGCAAAGGCAAGGGGAAACGGCAGTGAAACGGGCAACAGGGTTCGTGGCGCTCGCCGCATGCATGATCGCTGGTTGCAGCGGACGCCACGAGCGAGCCTCGATCATCGAGATCGCGCCGCAACCGCTCGCGGATGTCGCCGCACGCTGGCTCGAGGGCACGTTCACCAGCGCCGAGCAGGCCGCCGAGGACGAGAACTACTTCGAGGTCGTGCTCCACCACCACCCGATCTGGCCCGAGCGGGACGACGGCCGCTGGTTCTACGTCGAGCAGGCCGTCGCCGGCGCCCTCGACCGCCCCTACCGCCAGCGGGTCTACCGCGTCTGGGCTCGGCCGAGCTCGTCGCTCAGAGAGATCGCCGTCGAGAGCACGGTCTACGAGCTGCCCGACCCCGACGCGTTCATCAACGCCTGGAGCTCACAGGACCTGTTCGCGGACCTCGACCCGATCGATCTGACCAAGCGCGACGGCTGCGAGGTCGTCTTCACCGAATTCGGCAACGGCTGGATGGAGGGCTCGACCGCCGACCGCGCGTGCGCCAGCACGCTCCGCGGCGCGACGTACGCCACGAGCACCGTCCGCCTGAGCCCGGACGAGATCCGCAGCTGGGACCAGGGCTGGGACGACGCCGACGAGCAGGTCTGGGGCGCGGTTGATGGGCCGTACGTGTTCAAGCGAGTGGGCGGTCAAACAGACTGATCTCGTCACGCAGGCACGATTCGATTTTCGGTTTCAGCTTCTCGCGCATCGGTCCATGAATAAGCTGAAAGAGCAGGTGTGAAGTATCAAAACACCTTGGAGGCTGCGGCGGGTCCTGTTTTATGTTGGTTGAGGGCAAGCCGAAAGGTGTCAAGCAGAAGGCCGAACTCGGGACTTCAAGCGATTCACCGTTCAACCGTTTGATGGGATCGCCGCTGAACCGCATCGCGATGAGTACTACGCCCTTGCACATCCCCGAATCAAACGGCCAGTAGTAGTCGAATCCTGCTCTTTCACCTGATTCTGCGACCGGCAAGACGATCGAATTCACTCGACGGCTGCGCGTATCTGCAGTGACGTAAAGCCCATCACAGCTTTCAAGAGCACACGAAACGTGCCCACCCCGACATGAGTCAAGCTCCCAATGCCTTCGGACTGGTAGTTCAAGCGTGAGCACGACCCCGCTGGCAGCCCCCCGCGGATCTACCTTTGACTTTTCACGGATTACTGAAACAAGCATCCACATCGCGAGAAACAACATGACGACCGCGAAAGCAATCACGAGCGTTTTCATGGGAACGCCCACCTGCATCAGCGGCGCAAAGGCGAGAACGAGAAAAATCGCGACGATCACTGCAACACACCCGAGGCAACCAATTGACGCACCGAACGCCATGTTCCATTCTGGGCGGAAGCTCTTCAGAGCGAGCTCTTCTTCCTCAAGCGAAGCCTCGCGTTCGAGCAAATTGATGCGTTGAGACTCACCCACCGAGCCGCTCCCACGGAAACCCGTCCGGGATCAGGTTCGGGCGGTCCTGCACGAAACCCACGAGGAAGGCAAAGGCGTCGGCGAGCCGCGGGCCGGGGCGGTTGAAGTGCTGGTGGCCGTCGACAAGCGCGACGCGGCCGTCCTCGACCGCGGGCAATGACTCGAACCAGTCTTGGCCCCGCAGGGCGTGCACGGCATCGCGCGTCTGGGCGAGATCGAGGCCGCAGGGCGCGATGACCAGATTCTCGGGCCGGGTGGCGGCGTAGGCCTCGGCGGGGACGCGGATGGACTTGCCGGCGACGCGTTCGGCCTGCTGGGGCCCCACCGCCGAGCCCGTGCCGGGCCGCGCGACCGTCTCGTTGAGCGGGTGCCGACCGCCGGCCCGCTCGATCAGCTGCACCGTCCAGTGACCGGCAACGAAGATGGGGTCGGTCCATTCCATGAAGCCGACGACCGGGCCCTCCTCGTACGGGTTGACGTACTCCTGCACGGCATGGAGCCGGCCGCGGACATCGACCACGGCCTCAAACGCCGCGCGCTCGCGCCCGATCGCCCGGCCGACGCGCAGCACATCATCGAGCACGTCCTCGACCGTCTCAGGATTCAGGCTGACGACCGCCGGTTCGGTACCGGTCCGCTCGGCGATTGTCTTTGCCGCGCCTCGGACGGTGTTCAGATCGATCGAGCAGACATCGCACAGGTCCTGCGTGACGATGACATCCGGCGCGAGTTCGGCGAGGCGATCGACATCGAGCGTGTAGAGCGAGTCTCCCGATTCGAGCGCGCTGCGGACGTCGGCGTCGACCTGCGCGGGGGACTGGTAGCTCGTCCGCTGGGCCGTGAGCGGCTGGACACGTTCGATACTTTCCGGAAAATCGCACTCGTGACTGCGTCCGACAAGATCGCCCCCGACGCCCAGCAGGTCCACGATCTCGGTTGCCGAGGGCAGAAGGCTGACGATCTTCATGGCGGGAAGACGCTCCGGTTGAATCTCGGCCGACAGTCGACGGTACAAGCCGCCGCGGCACTGCGAAACGGCCCGTTCGCACGGGCCGGTGCCCGAGCCGCCCCGTGGGGACCGCGATGAGGGCTCCACCCTCGCAGAGCCTAGAGTCTTGACCCGGGACGCGGAGCCGCCCGGCCGCCCTCCTGGGATGGAGAAGTCCCGTGCGCACACGCCCGACCGGCCTTTGCCCGTTTGTCACGATCAGCCTCGCCGCCTCGCTGCTCGCGAGCGCCGGCCAGGCCCGCTCGCAGGACGACGTCCCCGAGTCGCAAGCCGTCGAAGCTCCGGCCCAGCCCCAGCCCCAAGCCGAAACCGATGCCGCTGAGGAGCCCATCGGCGATCCGCTTGACGAGCCGGTCACGATCACCGACTTCGCCGAGCCGATCGACATCAACGACTTCGTGGACATGGTCACAAGCGTGCTCGACATCAATGTCACGAAGGACTCGACGCTCGGCGGCACCATCGCCTTCAACAAGGGGGTAACGATCACCCGGCGTCAGCTGCTGCCGCTGCTCGATGCGCGCCTGGAAGAGCTCGGCTTCACGATCCTCCCAGACACGACGGGCTTTTACACGATCCGCCGCGCTGGCGACATCACGGTCATCCCCGGCGAGACGACCCAGTTCATCCCTACGCCCGGTCTACTGCCGAGCGCACTCGCCTCGACGATCCAGACCCACCTGAGCCTCGACGCGGGCGCGGAACGGGTCACCTACGACGACGAGCTGGGCTCGATCATCATCACCGCAGCACCGCGGCGGATCGCGCAGATCGAAGCGCTCGTCGATGCGCTCATCGAACAACGCCGCGGCCTGATCATCGAGACCATCCCGCTGCGCTTCATCAGCGCACCGGTGGCGCTCGAGCGGGCAAACGAGCTGCTCGGCAGCCGGCCCGCCACACCCGTCCTGCCCGCGGTGATCCGCGACGCCAACAACCCCGGCGGGCAGCCGCAGCCATCGCAGCGCAGCAACGGGCTGACGAACCTGAGCCAACGCCTGACGACCGACCCCGCCGGCAACGCCCTGATCTTCCGAGGCCTGCCCGAGGAACTCGAAGAGATCCGCGCGGTCGTAGAGCGGGTGGACCGCGCGAACGAGCTAGTAAGCAAGAAATACTTTACCGGCTCCGCCACGCGACGGATCGCCGACCTGGCCGAGCGCCAGGGCTTCGGCGAGGTCATCGAGGCCGACTCGGGGCTCGACCTCTCGGGCGCCGGCATCAGCGCCGCCCAGCAGCAGATCAACCGCCAGTTCGCCCAGTCCTCGGGTGTGGGCGCGAGCAGCGGTGGATCGCAGCTGCTCACCGATGAGTTCGACGGCTACATCACCTACTTCGCCACCGACGAGCAGCAGACGATGTTCGAGGAACTCATCGGCGGGTTCGAGCTCCAGGACGAGATCGTCGTCACCCAGACATACAAGCTCGAGTACAGCGACGCCGAGGACGTCGCCAGCATCCTCCAGTCGCTCATCGACCGATCGCAGCCCCAGGACGAAGCCAACCCCTTCTTGCCCCAGGGTCAGCAGGCGGCCAATGCCAACGTCACCGCCGAGGGCTTCCTCAACCAACCGGGCGCACTCGGCGAGGACGAGACAACGATCTCCGCCGACCAGAGCTTCGTTATCGCCAATGACGCCAACAACCAGGTCATCGTGCTGGCCCCGCGCTCACAGCAGTCGCAGTTCGAACGGCTGATCCGGCAGATCGATCTGCGCAGAGCGCAGGTTTACATCGAGGCAACGATCATCGCTGTCAACGACACCGATGACTTCCGCCTGGCCATCGAGGGTGCGTTTCAGGACCTGGACGCCAGCGGCAACGGCGGCGGAATCCAGAGCAACTTCGGCCTCTCAGCGCCAGGCACCGGGGGCTTCACCGACCCAAGGCTGATCGCCACATCGCTGTCGGGAGTGACCGCCGCGGTCATCCGGAGCGACTTCGTCCCCATCATCATCAACGCGACCAAGACCGAAACCGATTCGCGTGTCGTCGCCACGCCGCAGCTGCTCGTCGACGACAACGCCACGGCCGCCGTCACCACCCGGCAGACCTTCCCCTTCCAGGTCACGACCACGACCGATTTCGCTCAGAACGTCACGTTCGAAGAGGCCGAGGCGAACACAAGCCTCGAGGTTACGCCGCAGATTTCCGTGGGCGGCACCGTACGGCTCGACTACGCGATCATCCAGCAGACGTTCAACTCGCTGCCGACCGACGGCTCGCCCCCGCCCCGAACCGAGAACGACATCAACGGCCTTGTCAGCGTGCCCAACGGCGGCACCGTCGTCATCGGCGGGCTCTCGATCAGGAATGACACCGACACGATCACCAAGATCCCGTTGCTCGGCGACATCCCGGGTGTCGGCCACCTCTTCCGTGATACGAACATCGACACCAACAACAGCGCGCTGTTCGTCTTCCTCACGCCCAAGGTCCTGCGCAACCCGAACCTCCAGGACTACCGCCTGCTCACCCTCGGCCCCGCCGCCCAAGTCGAGCTGCCCGACTACATCCCCGAGCTCGAACCGATCATGATCGAATCCACGTTCCGGCGGAACGACCAGCCCGAGACACCGCGAGGGTTCGTCCTGCCCAGCGACCGCGACCCGACG
This sequence comes from Planctomycetota bacterium, assembly GCA_039187315.1. Lineage (GTDB taxonomy): Bacteria > Planctomycetota > Phycisphaerae > Phycisphaerales > UBA1924 > JANQQZ01. Next base: position 44,437 of record JBCCZQ010000010.1, read on the forward strand.
CTCAACCAGCAGCGGCTCACGCCCGACGAGAACTAACCCGCCAGCCGGAGCACAACCCCCGTGGCCGACGGACCAGCCCCCGACCAGCCAAGCAACGGGATAACCAGCGACACGCTCGCCGGACCGCGTCCCGATGCGCCCAACGCCAACGGGCAAGCCACCGACCGTCGGGGCGGCGCACTCGCCCGCGCTGCCGACAGCTTCGGCCCGCTCCGCCTCTCGCCCGACCAGCTCCGCGCGTTCGCGTCCACGCCCGGATCCGACGAAGAACCGTGGGACACCATGCTCGCGATGCTCGCGACTGACGAGCAGCGGGCGCTCGAGCTGCTGAGCGAACGCACCGGCCTGCCGTTCGTCGCCGAGCCACGCCTGGAAGAATCCGCCGCGCGGTTCTACGAGCTGGTCCCCGCCGACATCGCGCGCACGCACCACATCGCCGGCCTCGAGCTTGTGGGCGAGCCCGGCGAGCACGCCATGATCGTCGCGACGGCGCAGCCGATGCAGCCGAGCGTCTTTTCGATGCTCGAAGAGCGGCTCGACCTGCCGATCCGGCTCGTGCTCTCGCCGCGCGGCGCGGTTGCGGGCCTGATCAACCGCGGCTACGAGCAGCAGCAGGACCTTGTCAGCGAGATCGTCGAAGAGATGCCGCTCGACGAGTCGGCGATCGCCACCGCCGCGGGCTCCGTCGGACAGGGCAACGACCTGCTCGCGCTCGCGCGGCAGACGCCGGTCATCCGCCTAGTCAACATGATCCTGTTCGAGGCCCTGCGACGGCGCGCCTCGGATGTCCACGTCCACCCAGAAGAGAACCGGCTGGTCATCCGCTTCCGCGTCGACGGCATGCTGGTCGACGCCTTCAGCCCGCCGCCCTCGCTCGCCAGCGCCATCTCGAGCCGTCTCAAGGTCATGACCGAGCTCGACATCGCCAACCGCCACAACCCGCAGGACGGCTACACCTCCGTCCGCATCGGCTCGCGCAAGATCGACATACGCCTCTCGGTGATCCCCACCGTCTACGGAGAGCGGCTCGTCCTCCGGCTGCTCGACCAGGCCCAGACCGAGCTGAGCCTCGACCAGGTCGGCATGACGACCGAGATGCAGGCCGAGCTCATGGACGTTGTCGACCGGCCCAACGGCATGCTGCTCGTCACCGGTCCGACCGGCTCGGGCAAGACCACCACGCTCTACGCCGCCCTCCAACGCATCGACCGCGACACACGCAACGTCATGACCATCGAGGACCCGGTCGAGTACCACCTCGACGGCATCAGCCAGATGCAGGTCAACCCCAAGCGCGGCGTCACGTTCGCCAACGGCCTCCGCGCCCTGCTCCGCCAGGACCCCGATGTCATCCTCGTCGGCGAGATCCGGGACCAGGAGACCGCCCAGCTCGCGGTGCAGGCCTCGCTCACCGGCCACTTCGTCCTCGCCACGCTCCACACCAACGACGCGCCGGGCGCCATCCCCCGCCTGATCGACATCGGCCTCGAGCCCTTCCTGATCACCAGCAGCCTGCTCGGCGTGCTCGCCCAGCGCCTCGTCCGGAAGACCTGCCCTGCCTGCGGCGGAACGGGCTACGTCACAGCCGCCGACGGAACACGCAGACGCTGCGAACGCTGCTTCGGGACAGGCTACCACGGCCGGCTGGCCGTCTACGAGCTGCTGCGCATGAACGACCGCCTCCGCCGCCTGACAGCCGAGAACGCCGACGGCATCACGCTCTACGAGGCCGCCATCGACGCCGGCTTCCACCCGATGCGGGAGGACGCCGCCCGAAAGGTCGCAGCCGGACTGACCGACCAGGCCGAGGTCTTCCGCGTCCTTCACTGACGCCCGCAACGTCCCGATATCCGAGGCATGCGCCAGACCAAACTCCGCACGTCAGCCTTCGCCGCCGCCGGGCTCTTCGCAATCGGTGCGCTCGGCCTGGGCATCGCGTCACGCACCGAGTCGATCGATACCACGCTGTTCAATGTCTACACGAGCGATACAAGGACGATCGAAGCGACGGTCATCGTCGCCGCCGAGCCCGACGCGGTCTTCGAACGGCTCACAACCCTCGATGGCCTCCAGCGCTGGCTGAGCATCGAGGCCGAGATCGACCTGACCGTGGGCGGTGTGTACGAGTGGTACTTCGAGCCGAGGGCCACACTCGGCAGCCGCGGCACCGAGGGCTCGCAGGTCCTGGGATTCGCGCCGGGCCGCATGCTGTGCGTCGCCTGGAACGCCCCACCCGAGCTGCGCCAGGTCCGCGGAGCTCGCACGTGGGTGACCTTCCTGCTCGAGCCCGTTCGGGGCGGAACGCGCGCCACCGTTGTGCACACCGGCTTCGGTGATACACCGGGCTGGGACAGGGCCCACCGCTACTACGAGGCCGGCTGGCCCAACGTGATGACCCGCCTTCGGCAGTCCTTCGGCGCTGCCGCAGACTGAGAACGACACACGCGAAGAGTCCGCCCGAAGACCCGTGCGGCGTAGGCTGCCCCATGCACCTGCGCGCGATCGAACCGTTCACGCTGTGCGGCCACGGCGTGCGGCTCCGCCCTGCCGAGCCCGACGACGCCGAGCCGATGCACCGAGCCGCCGATCCCGCGACCTTCGCCCTCTTCACTGTGCAACCCACCCCATGGAGCATCGATGGCTGCAGCGCCTACCTCGAACGCGTCGCCTCGATGCCCGCGACCATGCCCCTGACCCTCCTCAACGAGCACACCGGCGAGATCATCGGCGGGACAAGCTACTGCGACATCCGCGCCGAGCACAGAGGCGTCGAGATCGGATGGACATGGATCACGCCCCGTCTCCGCGGCACACACGTCAACCCGGCGATGAAGCTCTTGCTGCTCGAGCACGCCTTCGAGACCGATCTGTTTCCGCAGGGCCCAGCCGTCCGCGTCACGCTGAAGACCCACCATAAGAACCTCCGGAGTCAGGCCGCGATCTCCAAACTCGGCGCAGTACGCGAGGGCACGCTCCGCAAGCACGTGATCATGCCCGACGGCAGCTTCCGCGACTCGGTCTTCTACTCGATCACTGACGAGCAGTGGCCCGACGTGCGCCATGCGCTTCGAGACCGGCTGGCGACCCATCGCCAGCGCGGCAGCTAACGGCTATGCAGCTCGTCCCAGGATCGGTCAAGGATGCAGCCAGCGCGCGAGGATCTCGTACAGCAGCGGATGGTCCGATCCGCGGAGCTTGAGCCGACGCACGAGGCCATCGGGCCGTGCCGCGGTCAGCTCAACGCGGACCGTGCTGTCGCGGGCTCGCCCGGAGCGAGACGCCAGGCGGAGGAAGAGGGTGTCTCGCGCCGAGTCGAACTCGACCCAGCCGATGCGCAGCAGCCCCGGCTCCGCATGCCCGGCGTCACCGCCATCGAACGTCATACCCAAGCCAGCAGAACGCGTCATGGTGCGTCGGATCATCAGCATCACGACGATCACAAGAAGCCCGACGACAGCCACCGAAACGAGCGGCTGATGAAGCGCTGCAACCAGTCCAAGATGCGCGATCGCGAAGAACATCGCCACCATCGAGGGCGGCACCGATCTGGTAGTCCGGCGCTCGAAGCGGATGTCGGGATCGCTCAGCTAGATCGGCTCGGTCGGCTGGGTGCGTTCGAACAGATCGTCGGCCAATGACAAGCCACACAGAACCAACGGGCGGTTCAGGCTCAGCCTGGGATTCTGTGGAAGCCTGAACCTCGATTTGACATACGAGGTCTGCGGGTCGCTGCGATCAAGCCGATAGAAGGCCAACGCGGCACGGCGCTGTTCTCGATCCAGCCGGAGTCGGCGGAAAAGCCTTCGAAGCACCGATCTGCGTTCACGCGCGGACGAGGAGCGTGATCGGATGTCCCAGAAGCCGAGGCGCAGGACGGCATCAAGGCTGGCCTGGGGCAGTGTCACGAAGGCTTCGGTGACGGACGGAATCGCCGCACGGTCCACCTAGCTGCTGCCCTCGCGCATCCGTGTCAGGCCCTCGGGGTACGGGTAGGTCGGGAAGACGCCGACCTCGCCGCGCGACCAGAGCTGCGGCGCCGGGTAAACATCACCGCGGTAGCCTGCCTGGAACATCGTCCGGAGCACCGTCTCGAAGCTCGGTTCCTCGCCACCAGGACCCACGAGCCGGTTCGACCTCGCGCCCAGGAACGAGACCGATGCCACCGGCAGACGGTCAGCTCGACCCTTAAGCATCCGGCTGACCGTGGCGAAGCCGCGGCCGAGATCGTCGAGCGTGAAGTGGTCCTTGCCTTTCGGCCGCAGCAGCCCGAGCACGAGCACCGAGTCGAGGTCGTACTTGAGCACATACGGCTCCTGATCCGTCGCCGCATGCAGATCGACCGACTGCGCAAACGCCTTGGCGTAACCGGTGACCGTCTTCTCGGTCCACTGGCTGGCCTGCACGAGGTTGACCAGCTGCGCGACGATGCCGTGGGAGTTGTCCGCGTCGTTGACGCCGCAGATCACGGCCCGGTAGCGCCCGTCGAGCATGTCACGGAGCATGTCCTGGCCCCACATGACGCGCAGGCGCTCGCTGGCGGCGAACCCGCCGGTCTGGCCGGGCAGCAGCGTGATGCGCTCGGCGTGCTCGGCGGTCATCAGCTCATCCGCATCGCCGTCGTACAGCCGAACCGGCTCGCTCGTCATCGTCATAGTGGGCTCCTCGTGCTGGAGCGCGAGTATATGCGGGCGCCGTGCGAGACCGACACGATCGCGCTTCCACAGAGGGCAGCACCGTCAGCAGAGCCAAGAAGACTGGCCCGTTGTGCGCACGAAAAAGGGCTCCCCCGGTATGACCCGGAGGAGCCCAAAGCACGGCGACTACCTACTTTCCCGCAAGGCAGTATCATCGGCGGTACGGGCTTAACTGCTGTGTTCGGGATGGAAACAGGTGTTTCCCCGCACCTATGGCCACCGAAACGCGTCGCCGTCCGCTTTCACGGGCGGCCGCGTACCAATCGGCACACGGATGGCGGATGAAGCAAGAGGCCGAGCTCGCTCGAGGTTACGAACGGGCTTGCGTCAACTGGACCGAACACGTGCGTCGTGCGGAGCAGGAGCCCCGCTGCGCGGCGTCCGGTTGGTGTGATCATGCGTTCGACCGTTAGTACCGCTCCGCTGAGGGCCTCTCAACCCTTACACGCGCGGCCTATCAAGGTGGTCGTCTTCCACCGGTCTCTCGCACCGAAGTGCCAGCACACCTCATCTCCAGGGGGGCTTCCCGCTTAGATGCTTTCAGCGGTTATCCCTGCCCGATGTAGCTACCCTGCGGTGGGCCTAGCGGCCCAACAGGATCACAAGGGATCGGTCCAACCCAGTCCTCTCGTACTAAGGTTGACTCCTGTCAAGTGTGCAACGCTCACAGCAGATAGGGACCGACCTGGCTCACGCCGGTCTGAACCCAGCTCGCGTACCGCTTTAATAGGCGAACAGCCTAACCCTTGGGACCGCCTTCAGCCCCAGGATGCGATGAGCCGACATCGAGGTGCC
>JBCCZQ010000011.1:0-49409 GCA_039187315.1 Planctomycetota bacterium
CCCAGATTCGGTGCGAAAGAGTAGTAGCCATAAGTGCTGAAGGGCTTGGTCGCCCATAGTCCGATGAAGCAGCTTTATAAGCTGCCACCGCAGATCCACCCCCAGCAGCGTCGGGATCAGCAGCGCCAAGAAGACGACCACGCCGGTCCACCCGACCCAGCCCATCTTCCAGAGCGGCTTGTAAACACGCTTCGGCTTCGGCATCGCCCTGAGCCTACCGGCCTGCAGGCCCCAAACGCCTGCCCGGCGGGGTCTTGGAGCCGAACCGGGCCCGGTCCCGACGCCGGGCGTCGGCGTCCGATCTACAATCCCGTCCACGCCTGACGGGCCGGGGCCGGGTACTCGGGTTTTGTCAGTGCGTTGGCTTTGGTGGCAGGTCTTCAGCGACAGGAGGCACGGGCGTATGAGCCGGATGATGAGCAAGCCTCGGGGTTCTTCGCGGTCGATGGGCGGGAAACTGCCCGTGCCGGATTTGTCGGATGACCAGATCCTCCGCGTGGTCAGCGGGATCCGCCCGTGCCGGCAGGGGGGGATGAAGCTCGACGCGGGCAAGCTCGGCAAGCGGCCGATCGTGCACAACTACGGCCACGGCGGGTGCGGGGTGACGCTCTCGTTCGGGTGCGCCGAGATCGTGTGCGAGCTGATGGACGTCGCCGCGGGCGAGGGCTCGACGGTCGCCGTGCTCGGCGGCGGTGCGATCGGCCTGACCAGCGCGCTGCTGCTCAAGGACGCTGGCTACAACGTCTCCGTCCACGCGGCGAGCTTCGGCGAGGACACGACCAGCTGCGTCGCCGGCGCGCTCTGGCTGCCCACGGGCATCGACTTCCCCAAGCGCAAGGCGGACCGGGCGAAGCTCAACGATGCGCTGCGGCGTTCCGCGAGACGCTTCGGCATGCTCGACCGCGGGCTGTGGGGCATCGAGGAGCTGCCGGTCTACGAGCCGGCGGGTGCGGAGGATCATCCGGAGTATTTCGAGTCGGGCGTGCTCGGCTCGCCGCGCGAGCTGACCAAGGCCGAGCCGAAGCCGGGCGGCATCACCGAGGGCCGGCTCTTCCGCGCGAACTTCATCCACACGCCGCGGTTCATGCGCACGCTCGCCGAGGAATGCCAGAAGAAGAAGATCGAGTTCGTCGAGCAGACGTTCGAGAACACCGCGGATGTGCGCGCGATCGAGGCGGACGCGTTCGTCAACTGCCTGGCGCTCGGCAGCCGCGACGTCTTCAACGACCAGAAGGTCTACCCGGCCCGCGGCGTGCTGGTGCACATGCAGCCGCAGGAGCTGGGCTACATCGTCCACGACGGGTACGACTACCTCTTCCCGCGCGAGGACGCCCTGATCCTGGGCGGCACGTTCGAGCCCGACGAGGACGAGACCGAAGCCCCAGAGGACATCGCGCAGGACATCCTCCAGCACCACCGCGAGTTCTTCGGACAGGGCTGAGTTCGGTCGCGCGCTGCAGGTCTACTCGTTGGCTTCGGCGAGGGCGGCTCTGACCGCTTCGGCATCGAAGTCCGCGATCCAGAGCTGGCTCGAGGGCCGGCCGCCCCATTGGGTGTCGTTGCCGCGCTGGGCGGTCCACATCATCCGGTCGCCCGTGGAGTCGAACACGGGCAGGCCGTCGAAGCCGTCGGCGGCGGTGATGCGGATCGGCGTGCTGGCTTTCGGGTCGGCAGCGTTGAACGCGATCGCGAAGACCTCGTAATTGCGGTGGCTGACCTCGCTGCTGGCGTAGACCAGCAGTTCGCCGGACGGGTGCCAGAAGGGTGCCCAGTTGACGTGGCCGTTGTCGGTGAGCTGGACTTCTTGCTTGATGCCGGTGATGGCGCCGGTGTCGTCAAATTCGAGCTCCGCGACAAAGAGCTGGAGCAGGTTGTCGCCTCGGCGGTCGGAGCGGTAGCAGATCCAGGTGCCGTCGGGGCTGAAGAAGGGCCCACCGTCGTAGCCCTCGGCCTCGACGATCAGCGTGTGCTCGCGCGTGGTGGTGTCGAAGACCCACAGGTCTGCGTCGGCGCGGCCGAGCTCGTTGGAGCGTTCCTCGTTGACGTTGGCGTAGAGGATGTGCCTGCCGTCGGGCGAGTAGGAGCACTCGGCGGTGTAGCCGGGTTTTTCGAAGATTGTTTGTTGCGATGAATTTATCATCGGCGTTCCTTCGTAACCGGGCAGGAACATGATGCGAGCCGACGCGATCTCCTGACTCACGATTTCCATTTCGCTTGGAAATGCCCAGCTGTATCGACCTGTTGCACGCTGGTAGCCTGGCACGTTTTCTTCGCTTGGCGGCTCGATAGTTGAACCGAAGATGATCGTGGCATGATCGTGCGAAGCTGATGGATGGAACCATCCACAGGTGTTCGCGGATCCGGGCCGGTTGAGCCTCACGAACTGGAATCGAATTGGGCTCCCGGCTTGGATCAGACTTCGACGGTACTCAAAGTCGTGATACCGGCCGACATACATGTCGTAGTGTGGGCTCGGCTCCTCGCCCTCGGGCGGCACGGGCACGCCCTGGAACACGATCAGCTCGTCATCGGGCGAGAAGTAGCTCTCGCCTGCTTTGACAAAGTCCTCAGCGAAGGTCAGCTGGGTGAGGTTGGTCAGGAAGCGGGATTCGTCAACCTCAGCAGCCGTTTCCGGTTGGGCGGCGGCGTGCGATGTGAGGGCTGCGGCGGCGAGGGCGATGGGAAGCATGGGAGGACCTCCGGTGGATGTACGGAGCGTATCCGCTGGCGATTGGTGGGCCTAGACTTGCAGCCCGGCGGAATTGGCCCCGCCGGGTTGCACCTACGGCGTCCGCGAGCCCGACCCGCTCCGGACCCCGGCCACCGGCGGACACCCGCCAAGGAGAATCGCGATGGTCAAGCTCCGCTTCCAGCGTCACGGCCGCACGCACGCCCCGTTCTACCGCTTGGTCGCGGTTGATGCGCGGTTCAAGCGCAACGGCCGATACCTCGAGAACCTCGGCTGGTTCAACCCGGAGCCGGGCAAGGGCGAGAAGGACATAGAGCTCAAGGAAGACCGGATCCAGTACTGGCTGAGCGTGGGTGCCCAGCCGTCGGAGACCGTCCGCGACCTGCTCGGCCACCGCGACATGCTGACCGCCAAGCAGAAGAAGGCATGGGAAGCCGACCGCAAGTATGCGAAGCTGCGCGTCGAGGCGGCGTCGGCCGTCAAGGGTGCCGAGGCAGCTCTGGCGGCGGTCAGCGAGCTGGCGGGCGATGCGGACGCGGACCTGTCGTCGTTCGTGTCGACGGCCCGCGAGGCCGCGGGAGAGGCGAAGTCGGCCGCGAACAAGGGCCAGGTTGAGGCGGCCCAGGCCGCAGCGAAGAAAGCCGAGGACGCCAAGGCCGCCGCCGAGAAGGCCGAGGCCGACCACAAGGCGGCCGAGGAGGCCAAGAAGGCCGCCGAGGAAGCGGCTGCGAAGGAAGCCGAGGCCGCAGAGTCGAGCGATGAGGGTGGCGAGGGTGAGTCGTCTGAGTGATGAACGACGATTCCAGGCTGATGTACTCGCCGAATGGATCGGAGCGGGTCATCGCGCTGGACGGGTTCCCTGCTCCTGAGCCGAACGCGCCGTCCGTACGGCTCATCGCAACTGATTATCGGTGGTCGCTTCGGTATGTGATGCACGACGTCGGGTCGTGGGCGTTGATCGGTGGGACCGGTCTGATCGTTCTGGGCGGCCCGAACGACGAGGCGCTGGACGAGCATGCGCTGGCAAGATTCGGGCTTGGCGAGTCGCCCTTCGCCGAGGTCGTGGGATCTTCATGGGTTGGCCCTGCGACCGGTCTGCGGCTTCGTCATTTCGTGTGCACGTTCAAGGATTCGGCGTTCCATGTGCTCTCGAACGACATGTTTCGTCTTCTCGGCGAAGATCTGAACGCGAAGGATGCGGATCTTCTTCTCGAGACATGGCTGAACGGGTAGGTCGGCGATGCGTTTCGACATCCTCACAACCTTCCCGGAGATGTTCGACGCCGAGCGAGGGGCGCTGGCGCACTCGATCCCGGCCCGGGCGCGCGCGGCGGGGCTGGCCGAGTGGCACGCGACGAACATCCGCGATTTCGCTGACAACAAGCACGAAAAAACGGACGACCGGCCGTTCGGCGGCGGGCCGGGCATGGTCATGACCTGCCAACCGCTGTGGGACGCGGCGATAGCGGCCGAGGCCCTCGACGAGCGCCCCACGACGCGGGTCCTGCTCACGCCGCAGGGCGAGCCGCTGACCCAGCGGATCATGGAAGAGTTCGCAACCAAGCCGCGGCTGCTGCTCATCTGCGGGCACTACGAGGGGATCGACGAGCGGGTGGTCGGGCGTCTGGCGCTGAGGGAAGTCTCGGTGGGGGACTACGTGCTGTCGTCGGGCGAGCTGGGTGCGATGGTGCTGATGGACGCGGTGATCCGGCTGCTGCCGGGCGTTTTAGGTGATGAGGCTTCGGCGGCGCAGGACAGCTTTTCGCCGGTTCCGAGGGCGACACCCAACGGCGACCCGATCCCGGCGAAACTGCTGGCGGCGTGGTGCGACGATCTGGGGATCACGCCCGACGCCCGGCTGCTCGACTGCCCACACTACACACGGCCTCGTGACTGGGAGGGGCGTGAAGTGCCGGCGGAGCTGCTCTCGGGCGACCATCTGGCGGTGGCCCGCTGGCGGCTGGAGCGGATGGTCGAGCGGACGCAGGCTCGGCGTCCGGATCTGCTCGATGGGCTCTCGGGTGCGATGGATCGGTAGAAGCCGTCGGAGTGCCCTGCCTATCCTTGGAGCCGTCTCGGGTGGGTTCGAGACGGCCAGCACGACCGGATTTTGAAGCGAGACCGCGCGATGAGTACGCAAGCCCTACTTGAGAGCCTCAACGACGGATCGCTCAAGACCGACATGCCGCGTTTCGACGTCGGCGACACGATCAACGTGCACGTCCGGATCGTCGAGGGCGACAAGGAGCGCGTACAGGTCTTCCAGGGCGTGCTGATCAGCCGCAAGGGCCGCGGGATCGAAGAGATGATCACGGTTCGCCGCATCGTCGACGACATCGGCGTCGAGCGGACATGGCCGATCAACAGCCCGATGATCGCGAAGTTCGAGGTTGTCCGCCGAGGCGACGCTCGCCGATCGAAGCTGTATTTCCTGCGTGGCCGCGTCGGCAAGAGCCGCCGGCTGCGCGACCGCCGCCGCGGCATGAAGCATGTCGAGGGTCAGAAGACGATCCAGTAGCCGGCTTTTCGGCGGCATCGACTGTTGGTCCGTCGTCGATAGACTCACGGCATGAAGGCCGTGGTCATCGAACGTCAGGGATCGCCCGTCTCCCCGAACATTGTGTTCCGCAATGACTGGCCCGATCTGCCGCTGCCCGGCGAGGGTCAGGTGGTCGTGCGCACGCTCGCGTCGGCACTGAACCACATGGATCTCTGGGTCGGCCGGGGCGTGCCCGGGCTGGAGCTGACGTACCCGCGGGTCTCGGGCTGCGACGCGTGCGGCGTGGTTGAGGCGGTCGGCGCCGGCGTGCCCGACTTGTGGATGGGACGCCGAGTGATCGTCAACGCGGCGGTGCGTGTCGGCGGCGTCTCTCCCCCGGCCAGCGGGCCCGGCTCCCACCTCGCGCCCGAGTACGAGCTGATCGGTGAGCACGACCCGCGTGGGATGCACGCGGAACGGTTCCTCGCGCCGGCTGAAAACCTCGTCAACGTGCCAGACGGCTCCGACCCGATCGAGGCCGCGGCCTATGGGCTCGCGGCGCTCACGGCCTATTCGATGATGATCACCAAGGGAGACCTCCGCCCGGGTGAGACGGTGCTGATCACGGGGATCGGCGGCGGGGTCGCGACGATCGCGATGAAGCTCGCGCTCCATCTGGGCTGCACGGTCATCGTCACGAGCCGGCACCGCGCCAAGCTCGACGCGGCCGCGGCGCTGGGCGCCCACCACGGCGTGCTCGATGCGGGCGACGATTGGTCACGCGAGGTGCGCAGGCTGACGGGCAAGCGGGGCGTGGACATGGCCGTGGACTCCGTTGGCAAGGCGACGCACCTGGCGTGCATCAAGAGCCTCGCGAGGGGTGGGGCCTATGTCACGCCCGGCTGCACGACCGGGCCCGACGCGACGACCGATCTTGCCCGGATCTTCTGGAACCAGCTCCGCGTGCTCGGCTCGACGATGGGCACGAACACGGAGTTCCGGGAGGCGGCGGCGCTGTTCGCATCGGGCGGGGTGCGCCCGGTGGTCGACCGCGTCTTCACGCCCGATCAGGCCGACAGCGCGTGGGCACGGCTCGAGGCCGGCGAGCAGTTCGGCAAGGTGGTCATCGACTGGCGTTGAGCCGTGCGGCTGTAAACAGGTCCTAGGCGACGCAGCCGGGATAGACATCGGCGTCATCGGGCAGGATCAGCCACGCCGATCGCGGGTTGGCGGCGCGCTCGGCGGCGAAATCGGGTCCCGAGCGGCACGCCTCGACACGCTCGAAGTGGATCACGCTTGCGTAGTTCGCGTGACGACGCGCCGCGAAGAACTCGCAGCCGGCGAGCACGGTCTCGGCCGTTGATCGCTCAAGCCGCTCGATCCGCTCTGGCGTCAGCGCGTCACAGGTTTCGATGCGGGTGACCACCGCGGTCGCACGCACGCCGCCGGATGCCTGCTTGAAGTAGAGCCGCTCCCCCGGCGAGATGCGGCCGTGCGGTGCGCCGCGCGTCTTTGTCAGTCGCAGCTCGGCGGTCTTCTTCCCCGCGAGGATCAGCTCGATATAGCGGCGGTGGATGACGGCTACGTGGATCATCGCTCGCCCTGGCTCACGATCGGAGCTTCTCGATGGTGCCGGTCGTGCTCTTGCCGTCGACCAGATCGATCAGCGCGACCCTGCCGCCCGCGGCTTCGACGATCGTGTGCCCGACGACCTGTTCGCGCGTGTAGTCGCCGCCCTTGACCAGCACGTCGGGCACGACCGCGTCGATGAGTTCGACGGGCGTTTCTTCATCGAACGCGATGACGGCGTCCACGTCTCCGATCGCGCCGAGCACGCGGGCCCGATCGGCAAGCGTGTTGACCGGGCGCTCGGGGCCCTTGAGCCGTGCGACCGAATCGTCCGTGTTCAGGGCCACGATGAGCATGTCGCCGAGCGAGGCTGCCTTTTCAAGGAGCGAGACGTGGCCGGCGTGGATGATGTCGAAGCAGCCGTTCGTGAAAACAACGGTCCCCCCGGTCTTGCGGACCGCCTCGACCTCGACCAGAAGCGACTCGAGCGTGCGGAGCTTGCTCTGGAGGGCGCCCTCCTGCAGCATGATCGCGTGCCGCAGCCGCGCGAGCGGGATCGGCTCGACGCCGAAGACCTCGACCTCAAGCCCAGCCGCAGCGTTGGCGATGCCGACCGCTTCCGGCCAGCCCAGCCCGCACGCGAGCGAGGCCGCGAGCCCGGCCAGGACCATGTCGCCCGCGCCCGTAACGTCGTATACCTCGCGAGCCGTCGTCGGCACGACCGCCGGCTCCCGGTCGCCCACGAGCAGCAGTGCGCCGTGCCGGTCGAGCGTAAGAACGACCGCGTGGAGGTCGAGCGACGACTTCAGACGCTCGGCCAGCGGGGCTGCGGACAGCGGGTCATCGCTCGATGCGTCCAGTCCCGTGGCGCGTTCCGCCTCGGTCCGGTTGGGTGTGATCGCGGTCGCACCGCGGTAGCGCGCGAAATCCTCGATCGGTGCAGGATCGACGAGCACGGGCACGCCTGCCCGTACGCAGCGTTCGATGACGCTTTGGCAGAGCTCCGGGGTGCAGACGCCCTTGCCGTAGTCCTCAAGACAGACAACGTCGGCATCCGCAAGGGCCGCGTCGAGGCTCCGGAGCATGGCGGTGCGTACCTCATCGCCGACAGGGGCCTTCGATTCGTAGTCGACACGGAACATCTTCTGCGGGTGGCGGTGCTGCGCGAGGCCGATCAGCGAGCGCTTGACGGTGGTGGGGCGCGAGGCATCGATCACGAGCCCGGCCGTGCCCACGCCCGCATCTCGCAGAGCGGCCGATAGCGTCTCGCCCTCCGCATCGTCGCCGATGACAGCGAGCAGTTCCACGGCGCCGCCCAACGCGAGCAGGTCGAGACAGACGTTCGCCGCCCCGCCGGGCCGGTGCTCGAAGCGTCTCGCCCGAAGCACGGGCACGGGCGCATCGGGGCTGAGGCGCTCTGCGTCGCCGAAGACAAGATCGTCGAGCATCACGTCGCCAACAACCACCGCTCGGAACGGCTTGAACTGCGCGATGGACTCCGTCAGCCGGCTCATGCGTCGAGTCTACCGCCCTCGGGCTCGGCCGCGGCCAGGACCGCGGCGTCGAACGCCTGCCCGCCCTCTCGGAACCGCATCGCGAGTCTCGGCACAGCCACGGGGCAGGGCCACCCGGATGCGAGTTCGCCGTGCAGCTTGACCCAGTCCTTGCCGGTGGTCACGAGCACATCGGCTTTCTCGCAAGCCGAGCGGAGCCGCGTGAGCGTGGCGGGCTTGTAGGGATCGTGGTCGCGGCGGATGTCTGTGTGCACGATCGAACCGCACGCCTCGCTGGCCTGCTGGATAAACGCGCTCGGGTTGCCGATCCCACAGGTCAGCACGGCGCGCATGCCAGCCAGCCACGCAAGCGGTTGCGGCCGTGTCACGCCGTTCTCGAGTACATCAAGCACGTTCCACGCGTGCTCTGCGACGGCGATGAGCGCCTTCGGGGCCCAGCCCGCGACCGAGCCCGAGAGCCCAGAAACCGTGTGCGTCTCTGCTGACTCGGCGTGCGTGATCACGACCGCGTGCGAACGCGAGAGCGACGCCATCGGCTCGCGCAGCCGCCCGCCGGGCAGCAGCGTGTCCTCCCGTGGGTCGCGCGTCGAGTCGATGAGAACGATATCCAGTTGCCTCGCGATCCTGCGGTGCTGGAAGCCGTCGTCCAGCACGACGCAGTCGACACGCGCGCCACGCTCGGTCCCGAACAGCTCGATCAGGCCCTCGGTCCGGTTCGGCTGCGCCACGACCGGGAGATCGATGAACTCGGCGGCATATTCCTCGGCCTCGTCGCTCTTGCCGTCCGCGCGACGCGACGAGCCGTAGCCCCGCATCGCGATACAAGGATCCCGACCCGCGTCTCGAAGGATCTCGATCACGCGTCGGACCATCGGCGTCTTGCCCGTGCCGCCCACTGAAAGGTTCCCCACGCTGATCACCGGCACATCGAACGTCACCACGCCCTCGCCGCGGTCGTAGCGTTTGTTCCGGCGGGAGATCTCGCGCCGGTAGAGCGCGGTCAGCGGTGCGAGGGCGCGGCGGAACATCAGCCACGCCCATCCTCGGCGGGTTCCGCGTCATCCGTCCCTGTGAGGCGCAGCTCAGGACCTGCACCCGTCGGTTCGGCGTCGCGACGCTCGCGGTGGAACGCATCGATCTCCTTGCGCAGCTTGCGGAACTCCTCGCGCAGCTCTTGGCGTTTCTGTGTCGCGAGCTTCGCGTTGTTGAGCACGTCGAGCAGCGCCAGGATCACAAGCGTGCCGACCAAGCCCATCACGAGCACCCAGGTGAAGACGAACGGCCTGGGAGTCTGCGCCGAGCCGATCGCGAACAGGTACACCAGCAGCGGCTGGAGCGCCATCATCACGATGCTCGCGGTCGTCCGGATGCGCCGCCGAGATTCGGGCACATCGGCCTCGCGAAGGGCGAGCACGTACGCCGCCAGGAACAGCATCAACAGGAACGCCGGCGGGGCGACGAGCCAGAGCGGAAGCGCCGGGCCGGTCGCAGCGAGCAAGCCGCTCATACCGCCGGCTCCGTGCCCGCCGCGGCCGCCTCGATGCCCCACACCCGCAGCCGAGCCGGGAGCCGACGCATCGGCAGGCCCATCACGGTGTCGGGATCGCCCTCGACCGCGATGTCCCACCCGTCGGCGTGTCGCTCGGCGAGGCTGTAGCCCCCGGCCTTGCCACGCCACCGACCTGAGGCGATGTAGCCGCGCAGTTCCGACTCCGACAGATCGGGCCAGCGGACCGTCGCAGCATCCGAGAACAGCTCCCGCCGGCCGTCGTTGCCCACCAGCGCGACGCCCGTGAGCACGCGGTGCGATCGGCCGACGAACGACAGCAGCATCGCCAGCGCCTCGTCCTCATCCGCGGGTTTGCCCAGCAGCCGTCCACCGTCCGAGCACACGGTGTCGGCACCCAGCACGACCACGTCCTCGCCGAATCCGTGATCGCTGGCGACCGAGCGCGCCTTCAGGTACGCCAGCGCGGCGACCCAGCCGGCCGGGTCGACGCCCCCCGGTTCAAGCCCACCATCATCGATGACGGCCTCGGCGGCGCGGTAGGCGATGCCAGCGTCGTCGAGCATCGACCGCCGACGCGGGCTCGTGCTCGCGAGGATCAGCGTCGGGCGGCCCATCCGTTCAGTCTACGCCGGCGCTGCCCAGTCACGCGCTACGGTTGTACGTGCGGGCTCACCTTTTCCAGCTGGATCTTGCCTGGGAGGATCGGGCCGCGAACTGCCGGCTCGTCGAACAAGCCGCCGACGGTATCGACATCGATCAGGGCGACCTGATCGTTCTACCCGAGCTGTTCGATTCGGGTTTCAGCTTGAATACGGACCAAACCGTGGACAAGCGGGGCGAGACGCTCAGCTTCCTGCTCGAGCTGGCCGACGACCTCGGCGTGATCATCCACGGCTCGCGGACCGTCCGCGATTGCGACTGCACGCATGCCACGAACCACGCCACGGTCGTCGCCCCCGGCGAGCGTGTGCTCTGCGAATACGCCAAGATCCACCCGTTCAGCTTCGGCCGCGAGGGCGAGGCGTTTGTCGGCGGCAACGACATCCGGACCTACGACTGGTCCGGGCTGAAAGTCTCCCCCGCGGTCTGCTACGACCTGCGCTTCCCAGAGCTGTTCCGGTTCGGGCTGCTGGCAGGCGCCGAGGCCTTCGTGCTCGGAGCGAACTGGCCCGACGCGCGGCAGCACCACTGGCGGGCGCTTGCCGTTGCCAGAGCGATCGAGAACCAGGCCTACGTGCTCGCCGTCAATCGGACCGGATCGGACCCGCACCTGCACTACGTCGGCGGCACGATCGCCGTCGGTCCACAGGGTGATGTCCTGGGTGAACTCGGCCACCAGCCGGGCGTGCTCAGCGTCGATGTGGATCCCGATGCGGTACGGAACTGGCGATCGGCGTTCCGCGCGGCCGACGACATCCGCCTCATCCGCCCCCGCCCGTGACGCGATCGATCTCGCTCAGCGGCGTGGTCCCGCTCGCGGCCATCTTCCAGCCGGACTGCTCGAGCGTCGTGAACAGCCCGTGCTCGATCACCTTTTTCATCGCGTGGATCGTCGGGTTCGACAGCACGACATCGCGCAGATCATCCGTGAAATCGAGCAGCTCATAGATCGCGCCCCGCCCCTGATAGCCCGTCCGCAGGCAGCGCTGGCAGCCGGTCGGCACATAGAGATGCTTGGCGTCGCCGAGGAACCGGCCCATGCGCGTCGCCTCACCCGGCGCAACCGGCACCGCCCGCTTACACGCCGGGCACAGCAGCCGCACGAGCCTCTGGGCGAGAACCAGTTGCAGGCTGTTGGCCACCAGGTAGGGCTCGACCTCCAGGTCCATCAGCCGGAAGACGCTGGCGATCGTGTCCTTGGCGTGCACGGTCGAAAAAACAACATGCCCGGTCATCGCGGCCTGCATCGCCACACGCGCCGTCTCCGGGTCGCGGATCTCACCGACGAGGATCACATCTGGGTCCTGACGGAGGACAGAACGAAGCAGCGAGGCGAACGTGTGGCCCTTGGCATCGTCGATGGGCATCTGTGTCACGCCCTCGATCTGGTACTCGACGGGGTCCTCGATGGTGATGACGTTCCGCGTCTCGCGGTCGACCTCGCGCAGCGCGTTGTAGAGCGTTGTCGTCTTGCCAGAACCGGTCGGGCCGCAGCAGAGGATCATCCCGGCGTCGAGCTCGCAGCACCGGCGGACGCGGTCGAGCATGTACGTCGGAAGGCCCAGCTCCTCGAGCGAGCGCGGCACGCTCTTCATGTCCAGCACCCGGACGACCAGCTTCGGCCCGTGGACCGAGGGCGTCAGGCTTGCGCGATACTCGACGCGCCGCGACACCTCCGCATCGGCCCGGAAGCGAACCGAAAAATGCCCGTCAACCACCGCGTCCTTGGCCAGCTCCTTCGTCTGCGTCGCCGTCTTGATTAGCCCCGCGACGAGCTGGCCGACGTCCGAAGGCAGGTCGATGATCCAGACCAGCTGGCCGTCGACACGCATGCGTACCGACCAGTGCTCGGCCTTCGGCTCCACATGGATATCCGTAGCGTCGGTCTCGCTCGCGATCAGCAGCAGCAGCTTGGTCGCCACGGCACCAGGCGTCCCGCCCGACAGCGCATCGGAGTCGTTGCCCGAGGCGTCGATCATCTTGAGCCTGACGTGACTCAGCCTCGTCTCGCCCGCGGCCTCGAGCGTCCGGATCAACTCCGCAGACCACGGGCTCGACTCCAGCTCTGCCGCGTCGCGGATCTCAAGCACGAACTCCTGGCTGCCGACTCTGAGCACGTCGCCCGACTCGATCAGCTTCTCCGTGATCCGCTTCTTGTTGAGCTTGGTGCCGTTGCGCGAGCCGAGATCCCGGACGCGGTAGCCCCCGGCATCGGCCGGCTCGATGACGCAGTGAAACCGGCTCGCCCGGTCGTCCTTGAGCCGCAGGGTGTTGTCCGGGTGCCGCCCGATCGTCACCGGGTCGTGGCCCAGGGTGATCGGCCGGCCGCGCCCGGTCATCGGCTTGAGACGTGCGACGGTCACCGTGTGGCTCCTATGGGCATTCCCGGAAGCGGGTTCCCAGCGCTGGATCGTTGGCTGGTTTATGAGCGTTGTCAGACGGATGATCGGCCAAGGCGTTCCCGTCGCTGGAGACGCCCCAGGCTAACATCCGGCCCATGATCGACCTCAAGGCTCTCAGAGACGACCCCGACCGGTTCAAGGCCGGCGTTGCCGCCAAGCAGATGGCGGTCGATATCGATCGCGTGCTCGCTCTCGACACCCGTCGGCGGGAACTGATCACCCAGCAGGAGACACTCCGCGCGGACCAGAAAAAGCTCGCCAAGGAATCCGGTCCCGCGATCGGCCAGCTGATCGGACGCCTGAAATCCGCCTCGGGCCAAGAGAAGGCCTCGATCGAAGCCGAGGTCGAAGCCCTCCGCGCCAAGCCCGCTGCCCTGAAGAACCAGATCGCGGCGTTCGATGCGGAACTGGCAACAGTCGGCACCGAGCTCGACGCCCTGCTGCTCGAAATCCCGCTCCCGCCCGACGCCGACGTACCGGTGGGGGCCTCTGCCGCGGACAACATCGAGCTGTCCGTCTGGGCACCCGAGGGCTGGGATCCGGCCAAGACCTTCGAACAAAACCGGGGCTTCAAGCCCAAGCCGCACACCGAGCTGATCCGCGATCTGAAGCTGGTCGACTTCGAGCGCGGCGTGAAGATCGCCGGCGCACGGAACTATGCCCTCACGGGCGACGGCATGCGCCTGCACCAGGCCGTGCTGCGCTACGCGTTCGACTTCATGGTCGACGAGCACGGCTTCGCGCCGCGGTCGGTCCCGGTGCTCGTCCGGGAGGAGGCGATGCTCGGCACCGGGTTCTTCCCGCACGGCAAGGACCAGTCCTATCACATCGGCGAGACGGATCGCGGCGGTGGGCACGACCTCTACCTCACCGGCACGGGCGAGGTCGGGCTCATGGGTCTGCACCAGGGCGAGATCCTCGACGAGGCCGACCTGCCGCTGAAGATGGTCACGGTCAGCACCTGCTTCCGTCGCGAGGCCGGGGCCGCCGGCAAGGACACCGCAGGGTTCTATCGCGTCCACCAGTTCGATAAGGTCGAGCAGGTCGTCATTGCCCGTGCCGACGAGGCCGAGAGCCGCGCGTGGCACAAGACGATGATCGGCTACGTCGAGACGCTCCTGCAACGCCTCGGCCTGCCCTACCGATTGCTCCAGTGCTGCACCGGCGACCTGGGCCCGAAGAACGCCGACATGATCGACATCGAGTGCTGGATGCCCGGCCGGGGCGAGATCGACGCCGAAGGCACCCCCGCCGGCGACTGGGGCGAGACCCACTCGGCCAGCCGGCTCTACGACTTCCAGTGCCGACGGCTCAACATGCGTTACCGCGCCGGCGCGGAGGCCGGAAAGGGACCAACGGTCTTCTGCCACAGCCTGAACAACACGGTCCTGGCTAGCCCGAGGTTCCTGATCCCGCTCATCGAGATGCACCAGACCCAGGACGGGCGGGTGCGCATCCCCGAGCCGCTCCGCCCGCACATGGGCGGACGCGAGTTCGTCAGCGGCTAGCGATGGCAGGCGATCGCTCGGCCGAAACCCGCGCCACCGGCACCATCCGCACGCTCAGCGTGCTGATGCCCGTGCACAACGAGGCCCGCACCCTCCGCGAGATCGTTCGCCGAGTCCTCGCCGCGCCCATCGAGCAGCGCATCGACCTGATCATCGTCGACGACGGCTCGACCGACGGCTCATCGGAGCTAATCGACGAACTGGCCGCTGCCGACGACCGTGTTAGGGCGATCCACCACGATCGGGCCCGCGGCAAGGGCGCCGCGATCAGGACCGCGATCAAAGCCATCGCCGGCCAGGCCGCGATCATCCAGGACGCCGACCTCGAGTACGACCCCGCCGACTACCCCGCGCTGCTCGGACCGCTGCTCTCGGGCGAGGCAGACGCTGTCTTCGGCACACGCTTCGCTAGGGGCGGCCGGCGCCAGGTCCACCGCTTCTGGCACATGCAGGCCAACCGCTTGCTCACCCTGCTGTGCAACATGCTCAGCGGGCTGAGCCTGACCGACATGGAGACCTGCTACAAGGCTGTCCGCGCCGATGTGCTCGGCGCTGTCCCGCTCGTCAGCACCCGCTTCGAGCTCGAGGTCGAGCTGACGATGCGCCTGGCCCGCCACGACCTGCGTATCTACGAGGTCCCGATCTCGTACCACGGCCGGACCCGCGCCGACGGCAAAAAGATCGGCGTTCTCGACGGCCTGCACGCGCTCTGGGCGATCCTGCGCTTCGGCCTATTCGACCGGCGCTGACAGCGCCACCAGACCGCCCTCGCCCGCCTCAACCGTCGCCAGCCAGGCGAGGTTGGCCGGCCGGCACGTGCCGTTGTCGCCGTACGCGCACCAGGCAAGGCTCAGCTCGACCAGCAGCGCATCACCCGCCGAGGCCGTGCCCGCAGCCAACTCGATCGCCAGCGGCTTGTCCGTCGTGCGGAGCGTGCGCTGCGCAAGCACGGTCTGATCCTCGGGCCGAGCGATCCGCACCGTGATCGGGAACTCGCCGTTGAGCGTGGCGCCCTCAGGCAGATTCGGCGTGAGCTCGATCGTCGCGGCTGCGGAGACATCGAACGCGACCGAGACCGCCTCCGCGCCAGATGCGTCGATCGCCGGCTCGCCGGAAGCCCCCAGCCCGCTGATCGTCATCTCGTTCGAGCCGCCGGTCTCGATGTCGTAGATCACCACGCGGTGGTTGTTGGTATCCGCGACAAAGGCCAGCCCGGTCGCGGCGTCGTACTCCACGCCGCCCGGTTCGTCGAGCGCTGGCCCGCCCGCCTCGCCGTCGCGCCCGCCCGCGAGAGTCGTGATCCGCTGGGCGGACGCTTCGACGACCTTGAGCTTGTGGTTGTACGTGTCGGCGACAAGCACGCGGTCCCCGCCGCCATCGGCATCGGGCAGCCGCGCGACGCCGAGCACGTGCTGCAGCCTCGCGGTCGGGAAGGCGCCGTCGATGTCGCCGAACTCGAAGAGACCGTTCTCGAGCAAGCTCGCGACGGTGTGCCCCACGACCGTGCGCACCTCGCGTGCGTCGAGGTCCACGACGCGCACCGAGCTCGACTCGCTGTCGGCGAAGTAGAGCCTCCGGCCATCGGACGACAGCGAGAGCCCGGACGGCTGCGCGAGCGCGGCGTCCTCGAGCGGCCCGTCCAGCGCGTTCTCGCGCCCCGAGCCCGCAAGCCGCTCGACGACGCGCGACTCGAGGTCCATGTGCCAGATCTGGTGCGGCCCGGCCATCGCGATGTAGAGCGTCCGCCCGTCCGGCGAGAGCTCGAGGTCCCATGGAGAGCTGATCGCCTGCGAGGTCCCTATGCCGCCGCCGCGACGGTCGTAGGACTGCACGCCTGTGCCCGCGATGGTCGTCAGCGACCAGCTTGCCAGGTCCAGCGCCCGGATCGCATGGTTCTTGGTGTCCGCGATGTACACGAGCCCTCGCGCGCGGTCGAGCACCATGCCCTGCGGGTCGTGCAGAGCCGCCGCCTCACCGAGGCCGTCCTCGAGACCGCGTTCGCCGCTGCCAACGATCTGCACAAGCTCCGACCGGCCGTCCGAGTCTGGATAGCTCGTCACGACGACCCGGTCGGCGGACGAGTCGGCGATCATCACGTAGCCGAGCTCACTGTCGGCCAGCACCTTGCCAGGGAAGGTCAGCCCCGTGGCCGGAGTCACCATGGCGTCGAGCTCGTAGGTGACCCTTGTCTCGGCGATGTCGCCCCGCTCACGGCCGGCCGCGAGCGCGTCGCTGATGGCCTGGTCGAGCACAGCCCGCTGGCCCTCGCCGCCTGTCACGCCGACGACGCGGCCATCGGTCCCGATCACCACAAAGCCCGGCCAGCCCCGGATGCCGTACTTCTGCCAGATGTTCATCCCGGAGTCGATGACCACAGGATGCTCGATGTCGTACCGGAACATCGCCTGCCTGATCGACTCGCGCTCGCCCTCGTTGGTGAACTTCGCCGAGTGCACGCCGATCGCCACGAAGGGTTCGTCGGCGTACTTGTGCTCAAGGTACTCCAGGTCCGGCAGCACGTGGATGCAGTTGATGCAGCAGTAGGTCCAGAAATCCAGAAGGACCACATGCCCCTTGAGCTCCTCATCGAAGCGAAGCGGGCGGTCCGTGTTCAGCCAGCCGAGGTTGGGCGAGAGCTCCGGAGCCACGATCTGTCCTTGGGCGTGGCCCGTCAGCGGCGAGAGCACACCCGGCACGAGGAACATGCTCACCCCCGCGATGAACGCCCCGAGCAGCAGCGCCAGTGCGCCGCGCGTCAGCCTGTGCATATGACATCCTTTCCACGCTCTCCGCAACGATCGACGACCCGCGGCCAGCCGATGCCGGTGGGCCAACCCCATCCGGTGGATCGCTATTCGGTGCCTGTGACCGGCCGGACGCGGCCGCGCTTATCCGGCATCTCCGGGAGTACTGCCCGCAAACCCGAGCCTTCTGAGAGGTACAGTCCCGGGCGCGTCCACGTGCTCCGTCACGCCCGAGCCTCGAAGCGAGGCCACCAGCCCGAGCAGATCGTCCGGGGGCGACGCGGTGAAGACCAGCGGCTCACCCGTCATTGGGTGCTCGATCGCCAGCAGCGCCGCATGGAGCGCCGGCCGCGCGAACGCGAAGCCCTTGCTGTCCCCGTACGCGATCCCGCCGTACATGTCGTCGCCCACCAGCGCCCATCCCGCGTCGGCCATGTGCACCCGGATCTGATGCGTCCGGCCCGTCTTGAGCTCGAGCTCGACCAGCGAGAACGCCTGGTCGCCCACGGACCGGGTGTGCAGCCGATACCTCTCGCGCACCCGGCAGACGGTCACGCTCGGCTTGCCCAGGTCGTCGTACCGCACGACCTGCCTCTCCCGGAACCCCTTGACCTTCGATGGGTGCGGGCCGATCGGGCGGTCGATCGTCTGCGTGTCTGGCTCCACGCTCGCGTGGACAACTGCCAGATACCGCTTGTCCGCGGTGCGGCGCTCGAACTGGGCGCCCAGCTTCCAGTGGGCCTGGTCGGTCTTGGCGAAGACGATGCAGCCGGTCGTGTGCCGGTCGAGGCGGTGCACGACGCCGGGCCGCGCATCCTCGCGGCCTACGCCCGAGAGCGCGCCGCCCGAAACGTGCGCGAAGCGCCACGCCAGCGCGTTGATCAGCGTGCCGTCTGGCTCCGATCGGCCCGGGTGGACGAGGATGCCGTCGTGCTTGTTCAGCACGATCAGATGCTCGTCCTCGAAGAGCACCTCGATGTCGATCTCCTGCGGCAGGATCTCAGAGCTCGGCGGTGGGGGGATGACCAGCCGGACAACGTCGCCCCGTCGCAGCTTGGCCGAACGCTTCGCGGGCGCACCCCCGACCGTCGCACCGCCGGAATCGATAAGCGTCTGCAGCTGGCTCCGGCTAAGGAACGTGACGCGGCTGGTCAGGTACTTGTCAAGACGCGGCTCGTTCAGGTCACGCTGGAGCGTGAACTGGACCCGCGGCATGGCCCCGCCCCCGGCACGCGCCGACTCGATGGCCTCCCTCAGACGATCCGGGTCGACCTTGCCACCCGGCTGGACCAGGCAGTCCGCGTCGATGATCGGCGCATCGGCCTCAGCCCCGAACGGCGCTCCGCCGGGCCCGGTGCCGCGCGTGTCACCCGCCACCGGGCTCCTCCGAGTCGCCCTCGCCCCTCCCCGGCTCCGTCCCAGGCTCTGTGCCGGGCTCCGTGCCGGGTTCGGGCTCGGCCGGGCCTTCGCTCTCGTCCCCGGCGTCTGTCGCCGCGGTCGTCGCATCGTCTTCGGGTGCGATCGGCCCAACGCCCGGTCCGAGGGATCCGTCGTTCGCGCCCTCAGCGGGCAGTGCCACGGGCTCCGGTTCGGGTTCCGGGATCTCGGGAATCTGGTCGCGTGTCAGCATCGCCTGCGTGACAAGCGACCGATCAACCGTGGCGATCCTGGCATGCGCCAATTCGCGGTAGACGACGAGGCCGCCCAACTCGGCCACTTCCACCGCACGTTCATAGGCCGCGCGGGCCGCATCGCCATCGCCCCGAGTCTCGGCCACGCTCGCCAGCCCGAACGCGGCGCGCACCGCGTGGATCTGCTCACCCAGCGATCCGCCCGTTGCATCAAGCACGCCTTCGTAGAGCGACTGTGCCTCGCTGAGCGCCTGGTCGCGATCCGCGTCGGTCATCCGGTCAGCCTCTGCCAGCGTGCCCGTTGGCCTGCCGTCCTCGTCGAGCTCGGAGACCGCGCCCGGTTTCGCGCCCGTGAGCACGCTCTGAACCAGCATGTCGGCCAGCCGGAGCTCCGCGAGCGTGCCGACGCCCCGGATGTCACCGTACTGCGTCGCCACGGCCCGCAGCGAAGCGGGCGCCGGGCTGGCGGTCTCGGTGATCTCGGTGTGGCGACCGAACGCCTCGTTGACAGTGTTGTTCTGGCGCTGCTTCAGCCAGTTGTTGCCAGCGTACGCCCCAACGATCAACGCCATGATCAGCAGCGCCGGCGAGCTCCATTTCTGGAGCAGGTCGACGAACTCCTTGTTGATCCGGCTTTCCTCGAGGCCGGCGCCTTCTTTGATCTGCGTCGTGCGGTCGTCCATTGTGCCCTGCCTGCGTCTGGATGCGTGCGAGATCCATTCTAGGGAATGCTCCGCCCTCCCAGCAGACCGTCGTCGAAGACCCACGGCGAGGCGTCGGCCAGATCCTCCGGCAGGACGAGCCGATCCCGCACCTGCCCCACGAGAGCCGCCAGCCCGTCGCCCGTCTTGGCGGACACGGCCGCGTCGTGATGGAACCCAGGCTCCGATAGATCGCAGCGGGTCGCGACGAGGAAGTCGCTGCAAGGTGGATCGGTAGACGCGGAGCTATCCGAGGCCGCATCGATGCAACGCAGGACCAGATCGGCCCGGGCGATCAGCTCCGTCGCGAGGCGTTGGGCCTCGGTCTCGGGTCCACGCTTGGGCCGGATACCGGGCGTATCGACCCAGCGGACGACCAGCCCACCGAGGTTGACGCTCGCACCGATGTAGTCGCGCGTCGTGCCGGCCTCGTCGCGGACGGTCGCCGCCTCCCGACCGAGCAGCGCGTTGAGCAGGCTGGACTTGCCCACGTTGGGCGCGCCCACCGCCGCGACCGTTGGCGGGTCGATCAGCCGCCGGAGCCGGCGGTCGCGGTCGGTCAGACGGGCGGGCCGCTCCGACTTCCAAAGCGCCGGCTGTGCGAGCAGGATCCCGACCGCGAGAGGGCTGGCGGCGCGCGACAGCGTCCGCAGCACCGCGCGCTCGAACGGGTCGGATGGCTCCGGGTGGGCGCACGCCGCGTCGCCCTGCACCGCGCCCCGCGACTCGAGCCACGCCCCGAGCTCCGCCAGCACCGCTGGCCCGCCGTGGGGCATCAGGATCGCATGGCCGGGACCGATCCGCAGCACAAGCCCCTCGTCGATGCCCGCGAGCCGTCTCAGCGGCGTGCCCCCGACGGCCGGCACATCGCCGACACAAGCGGCCAAAAAGGCCTCGAGCGCCCTCGGTTCGTCCGCAACCAGATCGATCGTCGCGAGTGCCGCGGGTCTGGTACGCGCCGTCGTGATGGCGTAGCGCACACCGGTGCCCACGCGATCAGCCCAGTTCGGCGGTCAGCCGCGCCCGAGCGACCGCGACGCCGAGCAGCTCGAGCTCGGGCACCACCGCCTCGATCAGCTCGTCGTCGCCCAGCAGCGTCGGCGCGTCCCCACCGGTCGCGATGATCTGGGGATACGCCTCGTAGAACTCCGCGTAGCGTTCCGCGAGCGTGCGGACCGCTCCGGCGATCGCCGCCCGCACCCCAAGCAGCATCGCGTGTGCCGTGTTCCGGCCGAACGGCTCAAGGGGATCGGGCATGTCGGCCAGCTCGGCGATGGGAAGGGCATCGGCGCCCTGGTGAAGCGCCCGCAGCATCATGCCCGCGCCGGGAAGGATCGCCCCGCCGTGGAACACGCCAGCCCCATCGATGAAATCGACCGTGACCGCCGTCCCTGCGTCGACAACGATGCATGCTTGCCGCACGCGCTGGAAAGCGCCGAGCGCCGTAAGCAGCCGGTCCTGGCCCACCTGCGCCGCGTCGTCCACCTCCGTGGCGATGGGAACAGGCATCGCCGGGCCGAACGGCACGACGACCAGGCCCCGGTCCGTCAGCGCCCGGGCGACCGTTCGAGCGTGGCCCCGATGCACGCCCGCGAGCAGCGCGGTGTCCGGAGGTTCATCCAAGGCGTTGGCGAGCGCAGCGGCTGCCTGAGCAACGGCGTCGGCATCGTCTGCCGGAAATCGCGTCACGCCCTGGATGCTCAGGCCCTCGATCCGCCCGACGGCAATCGATGTATTGCCCACGCAGACCGCCAGAGCGGTGCCCTCGGGCGGGCTCAACTCGTCCCAAGGGCTCCCCTCGTTGCCATCGCCTCCGTCCGCGTCCATCATCCGCCACGCCTCCAGTCTGCCGACGATACGCTACCTCGGCGGCCGCCGTGCCGCGTCAGCGGAGCCGCTCGGCACAGGACCACGCATGCCCACGACCGTCGCACGATGCGAGATCGACCCGGCCATCGAACGAGTCGTCGTTGACGAGATGGCCTTCCCGCTGGGCGTCTACCCGATCGAGCCCATCGAGCCGCGACAGGGCTACACGCTGGACTTCGAGTCGTCTGACGGCGACGACGGCGCCGGCGAGTGGGAGGAATGGCCCGACCGCTACGTCTTTGACGTGGTCATATCCGCCGAACGCCTGCCCGCGCTGCTCCACAGCCTGCTCAGCCTGATGCCCGCCAGGGTCTACCCGATCCTCGACGTTCTCGGCCGGGACGCCCACCGCGAGATCGATCCGTACATCAGCTACGACCTGCTCGGGCTCGACCAGCTGCTCGACTCGCTGATCGCCTATCGGCCCGTCTTTCTCGAAGACGGCCTGGTGGGATTCGGGGCGATGTCGGATGCGCCTTTCTTCTATGTCTTCGTTGATGAGCACAAAATCGTGACGATCCGGGCCGAGCCGGAACTGAAAGACCGCGTCGAACGGATCGTGCAATCGTTCGATCTGGCCGAGCGGGACGACCCGGCCGGAGCGGACGCGGTGGCCCACGAGCACCGCGGGGTGCTCCGATCACCGGTCGACGATCCGGGATTGCTGTCGCTCGATGAGATCATCGAGCGGCTACGCGATGAGTGGCGGCTGCTGCTGAACGTCGACCCGGAAGCCAACCTCGACGACCGGGGACGTGATCTGGGGGTGACCCCCTGGCGCTGTCTGGTGAGGGTGGGCGACGACGGCTCGGCGGTGCGATACGCCGAGGTGATGCTGACGGCGACCTGCCTGCGCGAGGCCGAGGACATGGCCCTCGACGCGGTCCTCGCCGATGCGCCTTCGATGCCCGTCGGAGCCGAGCCGCTGGTTGTGGCGGCGGACCGGCTGGGCCCGATCGATTTCGGTCGGGAATTGGGGCTCAAGCCCGACCCGAGGCCCCAGACCAGACCCGGTCCGAAGGGATCCGCCAGAGCGGGCAAAGGCTCCGTGAGAGGGGATGCGGATGGATTCAGCGAGGTCAAGCTGTGGGCGAGGCGTTGGCTGGATTCGGCCGAGTAAACCCCGCCGCTTGACCCAACGCGGATCCCGGATCCCGATGACGCGACGCCGCCCTGGCGCTGCCAAACAGAGTGCGGCAACGGTGCCCGGGCAGGGGAAGATCTTGTGCCTGCCGATTTGCATGGCGCGACCAACAGGTGTATCTTCCTCGTCGGCGGGATCAGGCAGCGAGGCCCGGTCCGCGTCGGCAGCCACCGGAACGACCGGCGGCAGCCAGACGGTTAAGGGTGCGGGCGGGGGTAGCGCCGCACACCGAGGCCGACACACGACACCACCGCCGCCAGGGTCAATGGACTGATCCGGCTCGGCCGGCAGGGCTTGCGTGGCCCCGCCGAGGAGCACCCGGATCGTGCGATCCCGCGCCAGCACTGACGCTCGCGCCGCCGCACGCGTTCCAGAACCGGAGAGCAGCATGAGCAGCAAGAGCATCCGTTCGGCCTTCGTGCTCGGTCCCGCGGCCGCAGCCACCGTCGTGCTGACCGCTGGGTTGGCTTCGGGCCTGGCACCGACCGCACATACAGAAGACACTCGGGACCAACGCGTCGCTGTTCACGTCGGAGTCGACACCGCCCTGCGACAGGCCGCGGATCTGCTCACCCGCGGCCGGCTCGTTGAAGCCGGCGCCGCCCTGGACCTCCTGGGCCAGACCGAGTCGCTGTCGGCCGATCAGACAGAACGGCTCGTCGAGCTCGTTTCGTCGCTCGAGCGTCGGCTCAAGACAGCCGACCCTGTCGAACTGAGCCTCCAGAAGGCCGAGATGGCCCTGAGCCTGGGTGAGCTGGCGCAGATGCGGCGACACATCAGCAGCGCCTCGGCACGCGGCACGCTCTCGGCAACGCAAGAGCGGCTCGTGGAGTCCATGCATGCCCAGGCCGAGTCGGTCCGTTCGTCGGTTCAGGCCTTCGCCGCCGACTTCGAGGCGCAGGCCGCCGATGACTTCCAGGCCGGTCGCTTCGCCCGAGCCAAGAGCACGCTGATGATCCTGACCCGGGCTGGCGTCGAGCTCTCGCCCGAGTCCGACGCGGTCCGCCGATCGATTTTTGAGATGGAACTCGACCGCGGCGCACCGTTCCAGTCGGCCGTGGCCGCGGGCCTGTTCCAGCCGGGCGTGCTCGAGCGGCTCAACGGCGACGAGGATGATCTCCCAGCCATCGCGCTGTTCGGCGACGTCCGCTTCGACGACGCCATACCCGCCGATGCGGCCCAGCCCGGCGTGATCCGCCGCGACAACGGCCAGCCCGATGGCGAGGGTGCCCCGGCCGGCGACGGCCAGCCCGAGCCGGATCCCGATGACATCCTCGAACGCTCGCTGCGTGCGGGGGCCCAGTCGAAGCTGGCGCAGGCGAACCGGGCCTACGCGGACGCGGAGTTCGGCACCGCCATCCGGCTCTACACGGAGCTGCTCGATCAGAGCCGCGACTACCTGTCGGCCGAGCAGATCACCGAGGCCGAGGACCGCCTACTCGACTCCCAGATCGCCATCGACCAACCCGACGGCGACGCCCTGCTCGGGGATACCGCTGCCCAGCTGGCCGCCCAACGCGACCGCACGCGTGCCGAGTTCAGCAACCTGATCCAGTCGGCCGAAGAGTCGCTCCGGCAGGAGGACACGCAGACCGCCCGAGGCATCGTTGCCAACGCCAGGCTGACACTGAACAGCTCGCGGAACGTCTTCACGCCCAGCGAGTATGAGGCCCTCTACGACGAGACGGTCGACCTTGAAGAACGGATCAGCCGAGAGGAGATCCGGATCCAAGAGGCCGAAGCGATCCGGCAGACCGAGCGGCTCCAGCAGCAGCAGAGCGAGCGTGAGACGCAGGCCGGGCGCGACCGCCAGGCTCGGATCAACGAGCAGCTCGACCGAGCCCGTGCGCTCCAGCAGGAGATGAAGTACGAGGAAGCGCTGCAGGTGCTCGATCAGGTCCTCTTCCTGGACCCGAACAACCCGGCCGCGCTGCTGATGAAAGACATCATCTACGACATCGCGCTCGTCCGCAACTACAACGACATCATCGAGCGTCGGGGCAAGGCATTCGGCAACCTCGCGATCGACAACGCCGAGGCGAGTGTGCCCGTCACGGACCTGATCAGCTACCCCGATGACTGGCCGCGGATCAGCCTCCAGCGTGGCGAGCCTGTGTCGATCGCGACCAGCGCCGAGAACCGCCGTGTGCTGGCCGACCTCGAGACGCAGCGGCTGCCCAACGTCCAGTTCGACAACCCGCTGGGCGATGTCGTCGGCTTCCTGGAGACCGTCACGCAACAGAACTTCGATGTCGACTGGCAGAGCCTCGAGCTGCTTTCTATCGACGAGCAGACCCCCGTGCAGCTCCGCCTGAACAACGTCTCGGTCAAGACCGTGCTCGACCGCCTGGTCGAGAAGGTCTCCGACCCGCTTGCGCCGGCCGGCTGGGCGATCAACGACGGCATCGTTCAGATTGCCTCGGATGAGGTCCTCCGCCGGAATACGGCCCTGGTGATCTACGACATCCGCGATCTCTTGATCGAGGTGCCCGACTACGAGGACGCGCCCGAGATCGACCTCCAGAGCGTGCTGCAGAGCTCGCAGGGCGGCGGCGGCGGTCAGTCGCCCTTCGACGATGCCGGCGGCGACGACGACGAGGAGCGCGACCGCCAGCAGCGCATCGATCAGGTCATCGACATCATCCAGAACAACGTCGACTTCGAGGGCTGGCAGGCCAACGGCGGCGACACCGGCTTCATCCAGGAGCTCAACGGCAACCTGATCATCCGCAACACACCCAAGAACCACCGCGAGATCCAGGGCCTGCTCAGCCAGCTCCGCGAGCAGCGGGCCATGCAGATCAACGTCGAGACCCGCTTCCTGCTGGTCAACCAGGACTTCTTCGAGGAGATCGGCTTCGACATCGACGTCTACTTCGGTGCCAACAACAACCAGGTCGAATTCGCCCGCGGCAACGACCCGACGATCCAGGCATCTGACTTCTTCAGCTTCAACCCCGACGCGCAGTCGCCCGACTCCAGCCAGGGCCTGCAGCGATCCGTCACCGGAGCCGCGAACCCGGCGGTCGTCGGCGGCGGCGCGCCGCTTGCGCAGGGCGTGGTCAACCCCGACGAGTTCTCGCCGATCGGCGTCGGTTCGAACTCGCTGGGCCTCGCCGAGGGCCTGGCGATCGGTGACTTTGCGACCTCGATCCTGGGCGCCGCGCCTGCGCTCGGCGTGGCGGGCCAGTTCCTCAACGACATCCAGGTCGATTTCCTCGTCAAGGCGACGCAGGCCGACCGGCGATCGGTGCAGCTGACGGCGCCCCGCCTGACGTTCACCAACGGCCAGATCGCCAACATCGTCGTCGCGACGCAGACCGCGTTCGTCTCACAGCTCACTCCGGTCGTCGCGACCTCGGCCGTCGGCTTCGACCCCGAGATCAGCGTGGTCTCGGAGGGTGTGACGCTCGAGGTCGAGGGCACGGTCAGCGCCGACCGCCGCTACGTCACCATGAACATCTCGACCGGCCTGAGCCGGATCGACGGCTTCGCCCAGCAGCCCGTCACCGCGGTCGCGGGCGGCCAGCTGGTCAGCTCGGAGGATGTCCAGTCCTTCATCCAGCTGCCCACGGTCACCGTGACCCAGGTCCAGACCACCGTGACCGTGCCCGACCAGGGCACCGTCCTGCTGGGCGGTCAGCGGCTGATCACGGAGTTCGAGATCGAGACCGGCGTACCGGTGGTCAGCAAGATCCCCGTCGTCAACCGCTTCTTCACGAACCGCGTCGAGAGCAAGGAGGAGCAGACCCTGCTCGTCCTGCTCAAGCCCACGATCCTCATCCAGTCCGAGGAAGAAGAGCGGAACTTCCCGGGCCTTGACGACACCATCCGGAATAGCTTCGGCGGCTGAGCCATTCTGCCCGGCTAGGATGCCCGGTTGCGCCGGTGTGCAGCCGGCGGGCGGGGAACAACCACGCAAGGAGCTGTGCCGATGGCAGGGGAATCTCGGCTGCGCATCTCGGCGGCGGAGGGGGTGACGCGGATCGAGTTCATCGATCGCAACATCCTCGATGAGGCCAATATCCAGGCGATCGGCGAGGAAATCGGGCGCGTGATCGAGGCAGGGCCATCGCCCAAGCTGGTTATCAGCTTCGCGAACGTCGATCATCTCTCCTCGGCCGCGCTCGGCCAGTTGATCACGATTAACAACAAGGTGCGCGACCGTGAAGGGCAGCTGCGGCTGGCTGACATCGATCCGCAGATCTATGAGGTCTTCGCCATCACAAAGCTCAACAAGATCTTTGAGATTCACGGCACCACCGAGGAGGCGGTCGGCAGCCTCGACTGACCGGCCCCGAGCAGCCGCGGACCATGGCCTCCGACCCGTCCAACCGAGCCGCCGGCAGCGTGCCGATGCGCGACAGGTTGTCGGTCGTCAACGAGCGCACCGCCATCCGCTCGACCGGACAGCGCGTGATCGCGGCCGCGGAACAGGCCGCCTACAGCGACGCATCCTGCTTCGCGATCCGTCTGGCTGTGGAGGAGGCGCTCGCCAACGCGTTCCGCCACGGCCATCGCGATCTGGATCCCTGCACACCCGTCTCGGTCGAGTACGAGGTCGAGCGGCGATCGATCCGTGTCTCTGTCGAGGATCAGGGGCCGGGTTTCTCGCCCGAGGATGTCCCGGACCCGACTGCGCCAGAGAACATCACCAAGACCAGCGGACGCGGCCTGCTGCTCGTACGCTCCTACATGACCGAGGTACGCCACAACGATCGGGGCAACCGGATCGAGATGCGGTACGACAAGCCGGCCGAGGCCGATTCCGCCTGACCCAGCTCCGAAAGCTCACGGAACCTACCTGATCGTGGGGGCATCTGTCGCCAACCGACGCGTCTATCCGATAGTTGCATCCGATTCTGGGCCCTGAGCGAACGACATAGCGGCTCATGATTCCTAGAATGGAATGATTCTAAATCACTCCGGCCTCTTACGGACCGGTGTGTAGAGCGTGCAGACAGCCGGCGTGCGGCCCAGAACCGCGGCCGAGGGGGAGACCCGACCATGGCCCTGAAATTCCCGATCTACCTCGACAACGCCGCGACCACTCGGACCGACCCGCGCGTCGTCGAGGCGATGCTGCCCAGCTTCACCGAGGTCTACGGCAACCCGGGCAGCCGCAACCACGCATTCGGCTGGGAGAGCGAGTCGCTGGTCGACAAAGCGCGCAAGCAGGTCGCTTCGATCCTGGGCGCCGACCGCAAGGAGGTGATCTTCACCTCCGGGGCGACCGAGTCGAACAACCTGGCCATCAAGGGTGCGGCCTCGATGTACGAGAAGGCGCCCGCGAACTCCGGCCGGCCTCGGGGCCACATCATCTCGGGCAACATCGAGCACAAAGCCGTGCTCGACCCGTGCAAGCGGCTCCAAAAGGAGGGCTTCGATGTCACGTTCCTCGAGCCGGGGCCCGACGGCGTCTTTACGCGGCAGATGGTCGAGGATGCGATCCGAGACGACACCATCCTCGTGACCCTGATGTGGGCGAACAACGAGATCGGCGTGATCAACGAGATCCCGCAGATCGGCGAGCTCTGCCACGACCGCGGCATCCTGCTGCACACCGACGCGACGCAGTGGGTGGGCAAGATGCCCACAGATGTCGCGCGTGACAACATCGACCTGCTCTCGCTGAGCGGGCACAAGCTCTACGGCCCGAAGGGTGTGGGCGCGCTCTACGTCCGCCGGCGCAGGCCCCGCGTCCGGCTGACCGCGATCCAGGAAGGCGGCGGGCAGGAGCGGGGCTTCCGCTCCGGCACGCTGAACGTCTCGGGCATCGTCGGTCTCGGCGCAGCGTGCGAGATCGCCGCGAGCGAGATGGACAGCGAACGCGAGCGGCTGCTCAAGCTGCGCCAGAAGCTCGAGACCTCGATCACCAGCCGGCTCGACACCGTCCAGATCAACGGGCACGCGGAGAAGCGCCTCCCGCACCTGACGAACATCTCCTTCGGCTTCGTCGAGGGCGAGAGCCTGATGATGGCCTGCAAGGACATCGCGATGAGCTCGGGCTCCGCATGCACCAGCGCTAGCCTTGAGCCGAGCTACGTGCTCAAGGGTCTCGGCGTGGGCGACGACCTGGCTCACAGCTCCCTGCGGCTGAGCCTCGGGCGGTTCACGACCGAGCAAGAGGTGGACTACGCGGCCGACAAGATCGTCGAATCCGTCGAGAAGCTCCGCATCCTCAGCCCCCTGTACGACATGCACCAGGAAGGCATCGACATCACGAAGATCGAGTGGCAGGCGCACTGACCCGGTCACACCCGCGGGTGTGACGATCCGGGCTGCAACACAGGTTCACGCCGCAGCAACAGTCTGCGAACGAGAGGAACACACCATGGCATACGGCGACAAGGTCATCGATCACTACGAGAACCCACGCAACGTCGGCAGCTTCGGCACGCAAAAAGAGATCAAGGAACGCCAGGACGTCGGGGTCGGGCTCGTCGGTGCGCCCGAGTGCGGCGACGTCATGCAGCTCCAGATCAAGGTCGACGACAGCGGCAAGATCGAGGACGCCAAGTTCAAGTGCTTCGGCTGCGGCTCGGCGATCGCTTCGTCCAGCCTGGCGACCGAGTGGCTCAAGGGCAGGACGCTCGATGAGGGCCTGGCGATCAAGAACACCGAGATCGTCGAGGAGCTGAGCCTCCCGCCGGTGAAGATCCACTGCTCGGTGCTGGCTGAGGACGCGATCCGGGCCGCGATCAAGGACTACAAAGTCAAGAATGGGCTCGAGGCCGAGCAGGCTGCCGCGCACTGAGCCGGCCCTGTTTGTTCCGGGTTCTCGGGCCGTTGGCGGCCGGATCCGGTCCTTCGGCGAACCGCTGGGCGGTTCGGGCCGATACAATGACATCAGGACGACCCAGGAGCCATCCACGTGAGCACGACCGAAACCCAGAGCGTTGAGCAGGCCGGCGTCATCATCACCGAGACCGCGGCCCGCGAGATCAACACGATCATCGAGCAGCAGGAGCTCGACCGCGACAAGGTTGCGCTCCGCGTTGGTGTCAAGGGCGGCGGCTGCAGCGGCTTCACGTACGTCCTCGACCTGACCGAGACGACCAAGGAGACCGACGAGGTCTTTGAGCAGCACGGTATCCGCGTCGTATGCGATCCCAAGAGCCTGCTCTACTTGAACGGCACGACGGTCGATTTCAAGGACGAGCTGATGGGCCGCGGCTTCGTCTTCCAGAACCCGAACGCGACATCTTCCTGTGGCTGCGGCTCGAGCTTTGCCTCCTGAGCACCTTCTGGCACCTCCTGAGCGTGTCTCGACCGGTCCTGGCATCGCCCTGAACCCAGGCCCTCGCAGGTCCAAAAACCTTGCGTGCACCAGTGTGTCGGCTGTAAGCTATCGGGCGAAGGGTTTTCTGCCCGCGACCGAACGACTCGTGGCACACGGACGGGTGCATGAGCCAGACGCCAGTTCCGCTTGAAACCATGCGCGGCTATGCACCGCCCATTGTCACGCAATTCAGCGTGTTCCTCGACAACAAGGTCGGCAAGCTGCACGACATGGTCGAGGCGTTCGACGGATCGCTCTGCGAGATCTGCGCGATCAGCGTCCACGAGGCCTCGGATCACGCCGTCGTCCGGATCATCACCAACAACAACCGCGTGGCGCGTGACCTGCTCCGCGCCGAGGCGCTGCCATTCAGCGAGCTTGATGTGCTTGTGGTCGAGCTTGGCAAGGCCCACAGCCTCAGCTCGCTGTGCCTGCACCTGCTCGGGGCGGAGCTGAACATCCGGTTCGCCTATCCGCTGATGCTCCGGCCCAACGGGACCCCGACGATCGCGATCGCGGTCGATGACATGACCCTGGCCGGTCAGATCCTGCGGCGCAAAGAGTATCGGCTGTTCGGGGAATGCGATCTTCCCCGAACGGGTTGAGGCTCACGGAGAACCGGCCTGTGGACGGGTGGTAGCATGCACCATCGGGCGATGGGCGGGCACGTTGGCCTACCACGAATCCCAGGGCGGATACGAACCACGGCTGCGAGCCAGCCCGGAGGACCAAGCATGACAGGCATGACAAGCACGAAGCGGACGATGATGGCGGCGGCACTTTTCTCGATCCTCGCGTCGGCAGGTTCGGCCGTGGGCCAGCTCGATCCCGTCGCGGAGCGGGCGCTGGGAGGCGCTTCGCCCAAGGCGGTGCTCAAGGCAGAGTCCAGGTTCGTTGACGCGGTCGAAGATGCGCCGATGCCGAGCCTCATGCCAGGTGACGAGGCGCCCGAGCTCGCGGTGGCGACATTCGTCAAGGGAGCGCCGATCTCGGAGTTTGAGGAGGGCACGGTCTACCTTGTCGACTTCTGGGCGACGTGGTGCGGGCCGTGCATCCAGTCGATGCCGCACCTGTCGTCGCTGCAGGACGAGTACGCGGACGACAACTTCCGCCTCGTGGGCGTATCGATCTGGGAGCGTCCCAGCGGCGATGCGCTGGTTGACCACGTCACCAAGTTCGTCGATCGGCGCGACGATGTGATGCGGTACACCGTGGCGATCGACGACAACGGGGCGATGGCCGCCTCGTGGATGGACGCTTCGGGCCAGCAGGGCATCCCAACGGCGATGCTGGTCGACCGCGCCGGGGAGATCGCCTGGATCGGCTACGGCAACGACCCTGCGATGGACGAGGCAGTGAAGGCCGTGGTCGAAGGAACGTGGGACAACGCCGCGGCGAAGACCGATCGCGAGAGCGCCATCCAGGCCGAGAGGGCGCATACCGCGTTTATGCCGTGGTACGAGCGGTTCTCGACGCTGGCCGCCTCGGGCGAGCGGGATCAGGCCGCCCGTCTCGCCGCGGCGCTCTTCACGGAAGGCAAGGTGACCGATCCGCAGGCGCTGAACGCGATGGCATGGGCGATCGTCGAGGGCGAGGGCTGGGATGCCCCTGCTGTCGCGGTAGCCAAGGCGATGGCGACCGAAGCGCTCGAGCAGCTGGGCTGGAAGGACGCGCCTGTGCTCGACACGCTCGCGTGGGCAGAGCACCGGCTCGGCAACCACGCCGAGGCGGTCCGGGTGCAGACCATGGCGGTCGAGCTGATCCCGGACCCCCAGGAACGCGAGGCGTACGAGTCGGCTCTCGAGACCTTCAAGAAGGCGATGGGCGGCTGAGGATCGGCTTGCCCGTCAGGCGGTACCACGGGGCCATGACCAGCCTGGGGCTTGCGAGCGCCGGGCTGAGCGTGCGCCAGGCGGCGGGCGTCATCAGGGCCCAGGCCGCGAGCCGGCAGGCCGGGCGACGCCAGCGGTAGCGTGCATCGGCCAAGCCCAGGTAGCGCCGCTTGGCGCGGCGGAGTGACACGCCTCTGTATCCGCGTGGGGTGATCGCCTGGCCGATGGCCTCTGCGCAGGCGTGCGCCGACCAGAGCGCCAGGCCCATGCCCTCGCCGCCGACCGGGTCCACGGCGGCACCGGCGTTGCCGATGCGCCATGACCGGGCGTGCCCAGGGCGTATGACGTCCGACCTCGCTACGCCGGTCGCCAGCCAGGGGCCGACGCGGTGCGCGGCTGAGAATCCCGGCCAGACATCTGCGAGCAGGGCGTCCTTATCGCGGTCGAACTGCGCGAGTCGGTTGGGCGTGACGCAGAGCGCGAGCGTGGTCAGGCCGTCTTCGATGGCGATCCCGCCGCAGTAGATGCCCTGCCCGGCGTGGAGCCGGATGCCCACGACGGGCTCGTCGAGGCGCGCGTGGCACTTGAGGCCGACGAGGTTCGCTGCTTGGGGTGTGGGCCCGGCGGGGTCGTACCGGCCCTTGCCGTCGGCGTGGATGACCATGTCCGCCTCGAGCGTCGCTCCCGATGCCAAGTCAACGCGGACGCCATCGGGCCTGTAGCAGACATCGGTCACACGCTCCGGCTGTTTGATAGTCGCGCCGGCGCAGCGGGCGGCGTCGAGCAGGGCGCCGTCGAGCGTCCGCCGGCCGAGCGCCCATGCGGGCATGGGCATGGGCATGCTGCGCGTGCGGTTGCCGAGCCTGATCGTGAGCGTTTCGACGGTGCGGGCGCCGAGCGAGCGGAGCTGGTCGGGCGGCAGGATGGTTTCGAGCATGCCGGTCGCTGCGGGTGAGACGAACTCGCCGCAGACCTTGGCACGCGGGAAGGCTGCGGACTCGACGACCGTGACGCGTGCGCCCCGCCGAGCAAGGTGCGTTGCGGCGGCTGCGCCCGCGACAGCGCCGCCGATGACGACGACGGACGGTCTGTCTGCGCGCTCAGGCACCGGGCTTCTCGCCGGCGAGTGTGAAGCGGTGGGTCAGCAGCGACCACTCGTAGGTGCAGTAGCCGAGGTCGAGGCGCCTGGCCAGATCGAGGGCTTCAGCTCGGGTGAATCCCGCTTCGACGGAGACGCGTGCGTCGTGCCTGACCATCGGTTCTCGCCCGATGGTCAGCAGGTGGATCACGCCGCGGGCCGCGGGCGAGCGCACGAGATCGTTCCACACGATGCCGCGTGAGGCGAGCCGGTCCATGATGCTCAGGACGGTCATGACGCGGACCTCGCTGAGATGGTGCAGGAACAGCCCTGCGTGGACGTAGTCGAACGAGCCGGCGTGGAAACGCTCGCCGAGCTCGAGCGCATCGGCGCGGACGAGCTCGATTCGTTCGGCGAGGTCCGGCTCGCGGCCGATGTGCTCGCGGGCGAGCTCGAGCGTCGTCGCGTGGACGTCGATGCCGGTGACGCGTACGTCGAAGCCGCGGCGTCGGGCCCAGCGGACGGTCTCGAGCGGGAGGTCGGCCGAGCCGGTGCCGATGTCGAGCAGTGTGATCGGCCTGTCGGTCGGCCAGCGTTGGCACCACCGTTCGAGCCTGCCGATGAGGGCTCGGACGCCGCCGAGGCGTTTGTTGACGGCCCGGATGTAGCCGAGCGCACGGTCGAGCTGGCCGCGATCGGCTGCCGGGTCGTCCATGAGCTCTGGGGAGAGTCGTCGTCGCATACGGATGTGTATCCTTGCCGATGGGCCGAGGGATGTCATGCCCGGCCCGGGTGGAGCGCCGATGAGTACGAACGGGAGTGTTGCTGGCAGCGGCGGCGGGGCCGGATCGGAGCGCGTGACGCTCCGCACGCTGCGTCGGATGGCGCGTGAGGGCGAGCCGTTTGCCTGCCTGACCGCCTACGACGCGACGTCGGCTCGGTGGCTGGACCGGGCGGGGGTGCCTGTGCTACTGGTGGGCGATACCGCGGCCGAGATCGTTCTGGGCTACGACCGCACGATCCGGATGCCGCTCGATGTGGCGGTGACGCTGACTGCAGCGGTTCGTCGGGGTGCCGCGCGGTCGCTGGTCATGGGCGACATGCCGTTTCTTTCCTATGGGCTGGGGGAGGACGAGGCGGTCGCCAACGCGGGGCGGATGATGGCCGAAGGTGGCGCCGAGGTTGTCAAGCTTGAGGCTGACGCATCGCACGCTCGGTTGGTTGAGCGGATGGCGCGCGTCGGTATCGCGGTGTGCGGGCACGTCGGGTCGAGGCCGCAGACCGCGGCGCTCACGGGTGGGTACGGCTCGGCTGGACGGACGTCTTCGGAGGCGGCTCGGATCGTGGAGGACGCTGTGGCGCTCGAGCAGGCGGGCGCGGTGCTGCTGCTGATCGAGGCGGTTCCGGATGAGGTCACCGAGGCCGTGCTTGCGCGGACGAGCGTGCCGGTGATCGGCATCGGCGCCGGCACGGCGTGCCAC
Source organism: Planctomycetota bacterium (assembly GCA_039187315.1). GTDB lineage: Bacteria > Planctomycetota > Phycisphaerae > Phycisphaerales > UBA1924 > JANQQZ01. The sequence goes on from JBCCZQ010000011.1 coordinate 34,094, forward strand.
GGGCAGATCCTGGTGCTGCACGATCTTGTCGGTCTCACGGATGCGCCGCCGCGTTTCGCGGCACGCTCGGCGGACCTTGGGGGCGAGCTCGTGGCGGCCGGGCGGGACTGGGTCGCGCGGGTGGCTCGGCGCGAGATCGGCGGCGAGCGGTACCGGATGCGTGAGGGGGAGGCGGCACCCGAGCGCGGCTAAGCCGAAGATCGGAATATGTTCGCCGGCGGCGGGTTTTGCGGCCTGTAGAGTGCTCAGCGGCGGTAGGCTCGGCGGTTGATGGCGTGTCTGCGGGGTCGGCGAAGTGTGCGGCCCGATCGGATCGCTTGCAACCGGCGCTGCTCGGGAGCGAAGACCCGTATGAGCCGATAGACCCGAAGGTCCTGCCAGCACGGCACGCTCGGGCCAGGGGCAGAGGAGCTGCCGATGCGGAAGATCGTGGCGTACGGGCCGGCGTTGGTGGTGCTGCTGAGCATGGCGGCGGTGGCGGTCATCGGGCCCAGGCTGGTCCGGCAGATGGCATTTGTCCAGAGCGAGGCCCGCGTGGTGCTCGCCAGACAGGCGCTCCAAGAGGACGACATCCTTGAGCGGATCGACGCGGCGACGCGACGGATCGCGCAGATCGTCGAGCCCTCGGTCGTGCACGTTGACGTGGCGCTGCGGTTCGGCGAGGACGGCGAGGCTCAGTCCTCGAGCTCGTCCGGATCCGGCTGGGTCTACGACGCGGCGGGTCACATCGTGACCAACGCGCATGTGGTTGGCGCTGCCGAGAACGTGCAGGTGGAGTTCGCCAACGGTCGGACCGTGATGGGGAAGGTGGTCGAGGCCGATGCGTTCACGGACATCGCTGTGGTGCGTGTGGATCCGGGCATTGGAGTGATCCCGATGATGCGGGCGAGCGATGCGCCCGTGTACGTCGGCGAGCGCGTGTTCGCGTTCGGTTCTCCGTTTAACTTCAAGTTCAGCATGAGCGAGGGCATCGTCTCCGGGCTCGGCCGGAACCCGCGTACGGGCTCGACCGCCAACGCCTTTACGAATTACATCCAGACCGATGCGGCGGTGAACCCCGGCAACTCGGGCGGTGCGCTCGTCAACGTGCGCGGCGAGCTGATCGGCATGAACGTCGCGATCGCCACGGGGCGCGAGCCGGCCCGCTCGGATCGGCAGGGTCAGTCGGCGGGCATTAGCTTCGCGATCCCGCTGGGCGTGATCGAATCGGTGGTGGATCAGATCATCGACACGGGCGAGGTCCGCCGGGGCTTTCTCGGCATCACGCGGAGCCGCTTCGGCTCAGGGGCGGTGCCAGTGCTGGGCCAGGACGGCGCGTACCTCGGCCGGGGCGTGCTGGTCCAGAGTGTGACCGATGGCGAGGCGGCCGACCGCGCCGGGATGCAGGCGGGCGACATCATCACCCAGATCGACGGCAATGAGATCCGCGAGTGGCACCACCTCCGCTCGGTTGTCACCGCGGCCCGCCCGGGCGAGGCGATCCCTGTCGAGGTCTTCCGTGATGGCGAGGCTGTCGGGCTGACCGTGCGTCTGGCCGAGTTCCCGAACGCCGTGCTCCAGCAAGATGCGATCAGGCCGGCTCTCTGGCGGATCGGCATGGGCGTCGAGGAGCAGTCTGTTCGCGGTGGTGGTCGGTCGGTCGTGATCGAGTGGCTCGATCCTCGGCGTGATGCCGGGGAGGCGGGTTTCCGCCGGGGCGACCGGATCGTCGGTGTCGCTGGCGAGCCCATCGAAGGGCTGGATAGCTTCTACTCGGCGCTCGGCGATGCGGATCTGCTGCGCGGTCGGCGCGTCAGGGTCGATGTCGAGCGCGGCGAGGAGACAGTCTTACTTTCCCTGGCGATCAGCCCCTGATCCGCTGGTTTCGTCGGGGTCGGTTGCACGCAGCAACAGCGTCACAGGCGTATCAAACGGCGGGACGCGGTCGGGATCGGCGAGCCAGATCGGGTCGCCGGAGGCGGTGTCCGGGCTGAGCACGGGGACCATCCCGACGGTCTCTACGCCGCGCCCGGGCTCGGTTCCGAACGTGCACAGCCCAACGACGACGCCCTCGGCCGCGGCCATGTACACGGACTGCTGGCCGAACGACTGGGTCGTCGATCCTGCGAAGACGAAGCGAGGTGAGCGATCGGCAAGGCCCGCACACTCCGGATCGCGTGGGACGACCCACTCTGCGGGGTCTTCTTCGATCATGTCGCCGTCCCGCTCGTACACGACGCGGACCTCGATCGCAGGTCCGGTCGGTTCGATCCGTTGGCCTTCGATCCTGATCGCGCCGGGTTGGCCCGGCTGGAGGCCGAGCAGGAGCAGCGCGGCGTGGACATGCGTGGCTTCGGCGTGGAGGCCGACGAGCGCCTCGAAGTCGCGCACGCCGCCGGACTCGCCGATGACCTCGATGATGACCTCGGGCGTCTCGGACTGGTTGACATCGACGGGCACAAAGCCCTCGATCTCGACCTGTCGGAGTGCATGGTCGACGGTGACGCCCGGGAAGGGCTGGATGCGTTCGGGCTTCTCGTCGGCCCGGCCCGCCGCGGCCTGATCGCCGGGCTGTCCGGCGGCCGCCAACGCGACAAGCAAGCAAGGCAGGGCGTGGATCAAGCGCATGGTTGCCTCCGCTTGATTATAGAGACGCGAGTGCTCGCCGGATCAGGACAAGGCGTGGACCAGGGCTCGGAACAATTCGCCGCGATCCTCAAAATGCCGGAACTGATCGAACGAGGCGCAGCCCGGGCTGAGCAGGACGGCGTCTCCCGGGCGGGCGCGGTCGGCGGCTTTGGCGACGGCCCTTTCGAGCGATTCGGCATGGGGCACGCCGGCTCGCTTGGCGATTTCGATGCCGGTCGCGCCGATCGGCAGCAGCGTCCGGACACGCTCGGCGGCGTCGGCCAGCGGCGTCAGGTCTGAGCCCTTGTCCGATCCGCCGACGATCAGGTGGACGGGCGCTTCGCCGAGCGCGTCGATGGCGAGCAGGGTCGCCTCGGGCGTTGTGGACTTCGAGTCGTTGTACCAGCGGACGCGGCGGCGCTCGCGGACGAGCTCAAGCCGGTGGGGCAGGCCCGGGAAGCCGAGGATGCCGCGCTCGGCCTTTGCGGGATCCGCGCCGAGAGCTTTGCAGAGATCGAGGGCAACTGCGGCGTTGGCCCGGTTGTGCCATCCGGGGCACGCCGGATCGCCGCCGAGCGCGTTCGGGTCGGCGTGCACACGAGTCGGCGCGGCATCCCACGCCTCGACGTCGGGCCCGAGCACCAGGGGTGCATCATCCACGAGGCGGTCGGCGATGGAGCGCTTGGCGTGGTAGTAGTGATCGAGTTCGCCGTGCCAGTCGAGGTGGTTCGGGCTGAGGCTGGTGATCGCGGCGGCGCGCCATCGTGCGGCAGCCTCGACGCAGCCGGGCTGGGCGAGCCACCAGAGCATGGCGCTCGAGAGTTCGAGAACGAGCGTGCTGTCGGCGTGGATGTCGCCGAGCCGGTCGAGCAGCGAGCCGCCGAGGTTGCCGCCCGCGATCGGGTCGAGCCCCGCCCCATCCAGCCCGGCGTGGGTCATGGCGGTGGTGGTGCTCTTGCCAGCGCTTCCGGTGATCGCGGCGATGCGCACGCCGGTCGGAAGGGCGTCGAGCAGGAGCCCGATCTCGGTCGTGCACCGGACGCCCGCGGCCGTGGCGGCGCGGACGAAGCGGTTGTCCCAGGGCCGCCTGATCGCCGGGTTGACGACGAGCAGGTCAGCGGTGGTGATGTCGCTGACGTTGTGCTCGCCCAAGCGGAGCTGGATATCGCCGCGGTCGATCAGCGGCCGGAGCGTCTCGAGCGTGTCGGCGAGTTCGTCGGGACCCCGGAGATCGGTGACGAGCACGTCGTCGCATCGGGTGGCGAGGAACCGTGCTGCGCCGGCGCCCCCGCCGAACGTGCCGAGGCCCAGGATGACCGCGCGTCGTGGCATGCGGGCGAGGCTCCTCGTTCTACATCAGCGAGACGGGATCGACATCGACGGCGGTCGATGCGTCCGCCTTGACCAGCCCGCGGTCGCGGAGGGCCCGAAGCGTCCGCTGTATCGCGTCGGCGGTGGGGGCGCGTAGCTCGGCCGCGTAGCGCCAGTGGTCCGCGATGCGGGCGATCGGGCAGCGCATCGGACCGTCGAGCGTACCGCCGAGCTCGGTGAGGATCGGGCGGGCAGCGTCGGCGATCGCGCTGCAGGCGCCCTCGGCCCGCCGCTCGTCGCGGTCGCGGCAGACAACCCTTGCCATACGCCAGACCGGCGGCAGCTTGACGCTGTCACGGAGCCTGAGCTCGGCATCAGCGAAGCCGGTGTAGTCGTGCCGCGACGCCAGGCGGATCGCCTCGGCGTCGGGCTCGTAGGTCTGGACGATGACGCGGCCGGGGTGCTCGCCGCGCCCGGCACGCCCGGCGACCTGGCTGACGAGCTGATAGGTCCGCTCTGAGGCGCGGAAGTCGGGCAGGGTCAGGGCCGTGTCGGCGCTGATCACGCCCACAAGGCGCACGCCCGGCACGTCGAGCCCTTTGGCGATCATCTGGGTGCCGAGCAGGACGCGGAGCTCGCCGCGTGCGAAGCGGGCAAGGGTCTCGGCGTAGTCGCGGGCTGAACGCATGGTGTCGGCGTCGACGCGGGCGAGGGTGCGGCCGACCTCGAGCCGGTGAGGGTCGTCCAGGTCGGCGGTGATCGCTTCGAGCACGCGTTCGGCACGCTGCGTTCCGTGGCCGAGCCTGCGCAAGCGCTTGCCGCAGATCGGGCAGTCGCGGGGCACGCGCTGCTCCGCCTGGCAGTGGTGGCAGCGTACATAGCCGCCGACGGGACGGTCGGTGGCGTCTCCGGCGAGCGTGTGCAGAACGAGGTTGGCATCGCAGTGGTCGCAGGCGGCGCGGTAGTCGCAGCCCGATGATGGGCAGGCGAGGACGCCGGCGTATCCGCGTCGGTTGAGCAGCATGACGGCCTGTCCGCCCTCGGTAAGCGTCGCGCGCAGCGCATGCTCGAGCGTCGGGCCGATCAGCGGATCGCTCGGCCTGTTGCCGACCGCGGCTTGGGCCGACTCGCGGACCATGTCGACGACGCGGACCTCGGGCAGGCGTGCATTGCCGACGCGGCTGGGGAGCTCAAGCAGCGAGGAGCCTTCGGTTCGCGCAAGGCGCCAGGATTCGAGCGACGGCGTGGCCGAGCCGAGGACGACGGGGCAGCCGGCGCGGTGCGCGCGGGTGACGGCGACATCGCGTGCGTGGTAGCGTGGCAGCTGGTCCTGCTTGTACGAGCCGTCGTGCTCCTCGTCGACGATGACCAGCCCGAGGTCTGTGACGGGGGCGAAGACGGCGGAACGTGCGCCGACGACGACGCGGCACCGCCCCTCGATGACGCGCGACCAGGCCCGGTTCCGCTGAGCCGCGGTCAGGCCAGAGTGCAGCACGGCGACGGCGTCGCGTCCCAGCCGGCTCTGGACCCGGCCGGCGGTCTGCGGCGTCAGCGCGATCTCGGGCACCAGCATCACGGCGCTCTGCCCCCGGTCGAGCACGGCCCGGAGCAGGCGCAGGTAGACCTCGGTCTTGCCGGAGCCGGTGACGCCGAAGAGCAGGTGACGGTGGAATGCGCCGAGCGTTGCTTCGACTGCGGCCACGGCGCCGGCTTGGTCAGGGGTGGGCTTGGGGGCCTCGGCGAGATCGAACACGCTGTCGGCATCGTCCTCTCGGGCGCGAACAAACGTGGCGGGCGCCGGCGAGAGCAGTCCGGCCTTGACGAGCCGGTTGACCGCGGCGACGGATCGCTCGCCGATAGCATCGGCGATGTCCCGCGCCGTCGCTGGAAGGACAGGATCGGCCAGCGCACCCAGGGCGAGCCAGGCGCGGCGGGCGGTTGGGGTGAGCTCGGCGTCTTCGGCCGGGTCGTGGAGCGGGCGGGCCGCGTGCAGGACCGTTTTGCGCCGGCGGCCGATGTCCTGCTTGACCGCGGCGGGGATCATCGAGCCGAGCGTCATGCCCAGCGGGCACAGGTAGTAGCGGCTCATCCATCGCGCGAGGTCGACCAGCTCGGGCGTAAGCGGCGATCCGAGCAGGCGGGTGATCGGCTTGACGGCCCTTGCTTGGACGTCGCCGAGCAGCTCCGGACCTCCGGCGTCGATGACGATGCCCCGCGTTGGCGTATTGCCGCGGCCGAGGGGGACCTCGACGAGATCGCCGGGCCGGATGTCAGCGTGGTTCTCGGCGTGGTTGTCCGACTCGGTGAGGGCGTAGGTCAGGGCGGCGTCCGACGTGCCGCGGTCATAGCCGCGCTCGACGGCGACGCGGACGAACCCCACGGCGCGGCTCGGGTCGAACCGGCTGCCCGCGGGATCGGGCCCGAAGAGCGAGGTTTGATCGGCGAACGCGCTCACGGCTCGGGGTACACTACCGCTGATGCAGGACGCACACGCCGATCGAGCCGCAGGAAGACTCGCTCTGGCCAACGGTGCCGTGTTCCGGGGGCGAGCGTTCGGGGCCGTGGGCCGGGGCATCGTCCAGGACGCGGAGGTCGTGTTCAACACGGCCATCACTGGCTACCAGGAGTGTCTGACGGACCCGAGCTACGCCGGGCAGATCCTGGTGCTGACCGCGCCGCTGATCGGCAATACGGGCGTGAACCGCGTGGATGTCGAATCTGAACGGGTGCAGATCGCCGGGCTGGTGGTCCGCGAGCTGGCCAGGCGTCCCTCGAGCTACCGGGCGACGGGCGAGCTGTCGGCGTACCTGGCCGAGGCGGGCGTGCTGGGGCTGGATGGTGTTGATACCCGCGCTCTGACTCGGCTGGTCCGGACTGATGGCGCGATGCCGGGCGTGATGACCGACGATGCGGGTCTGTCCGACGACGCGTTGATCGAGCGTGCCCGAGGGGTGCCCACGATGGCGGGGCAGAACCTGGTGCGCGAGGTCGCGTCGATCCCCACCGGCGCCTGGGGCACGCGTGAGGGTGAGGGCGCGGGCCTCTGGATCGACCGAGACCCGGCCGATGGGCCGATCCGTGTGCTGGCGGTTGATTGCGGCGCGAAGCGGAACATCCTCCGACACCTTACAGCCCGCGGGTGCGAGGTCGAGATCGTCCCGCACGGCTTCGACGCGGACGAGGCCCTTCGCCGGTATGAAGCGGGTGAGATCGCGGGGCTGTTCGTTTCGAACGGCCCGGGCGACCCGTCGGCGGTGGAGGGGACGATCGCGTCGCTTCGCCGGCTGGTGGTGGCGGAGGCGCCGCCGATGCCGATCTTCGGGATCTGCCTCGGGCATCAGCTCTTGGCGATCGCCAGCGGGGCACGGTCCTTCAAGCTGCCGTTCGGCCACCGTGGCGCGAACCAGCCGGTGCGTCACGAGGCCACCGGGCGTGTCGAGATCACGAGCCAGAACCACGGGTTCGCGGTCGACCCGGCGTCGCTGGATCCGGCCCGGGCCGAGGCGACGCACGTGCACCTGAACGATGGGACGCTCGCTGGGTTCCGACTCCTGGATCGTCCGGTGTTCGCGGTGCAGTACCACCCCGAGGCGTCGCCCGGGCCGCACGATTCTGGGTATCTGTTCGATGCGTTCGTGGAGGCCTGTCGGGCGTCGCTTGCGTCGGCGGCTCGCTGATTCAGCCCGTCAATTTGGGGGCTTTTCGTGTGTGATCCGAGCCGCTGATTCGGCTTGCAGGGTCCCAAGAATGGGTTCTCGGTCTCGGGTGACCGGTTCGGATCATGCGGATTGTGCTTGCACGGACGGCGTGATCGTGTATCATCGGGCTTGGTCCCGTCGTGGGGGCTGCACGGGCGTCGTTCCATTCGAGTTCGCCGCATGCCGTGCGAGGGAGTGTGAGAGGTTCTGTCGGGTCTGGCCGGCAGGGATTGGATCGGCCGATTCCGAGGCCGGCTCAGAGTGTGAGCGGCGTTGCCCGCCGTTCGATCAGGTTGTGGTTTCCGTATCCATTCAGAGGAGTCTCCAATGAAGTCCAAGATGATGCTCGCGTGTGCGGGTCTGGCAGTCTGTAGCTCGGCGAACGCCCAGCAGATTGTGCAATCGGACGAGCTGATGCAGATGACCGTTCGGCCGTTTCCGCTGTCGATAGCCTCCTACGAGAAGGTTCTCGGTTTCGATGCCGATGGCCAGCCGATCTTCGGTGAGAAGATCTACGTTGATGAGGGTGTCTCTGCTAACGCCTCACGCGGCTCGGCCCTTACCCCCATTCTCGACCTGGTCGGCCGCTCGACCACCGATGGTGACGGCGTGATCGAGTTCGAGGATGCTATCGATTGCTCAGTTTCCTGCGCTGGTCAGAACTCTTACGATTTCGTCGCTGGCACAGCTACGCTGACCGTTGCCCCGTTCCCCGTCTTCAGCGTTTTTGATGCCTATTCAGTCGATTCCTCGTTGGCCGGTACCGAGATCGACGGCTTCTCGCTTGATGTGGTTTTGGGCGGTTGCGTTGAGCCCGATCCCATCGATCCGATCGGCATGCCCGGCGACATGGAGCCTTTCTCGCTTGTTGCATTCTGGTTCGACAGCGCGGACCTGACTCTCAATGGGGATGGCACTGACGGCTTCGAAGATCCGAATGCCCCAGGCAGCACCACGTTCCGCAACCCGTTCGAGGACGGCACGTTCTTGACCGGTGTTCGGATCACCTTCAACCCAGATCCGGTTACTGGCGATCCGCTGCCGGTCGATCAGGGTGCATTCCGCTTCGACATTGATGGCCTGGTCGCCGCCGGTATTGCACCGGTCGTCCCCTCGACGAACCATGACGGTTCTGCCGACGGCTCGATCGACTTCACGCAGGAGTACGTCTTCACGCAGGGTGGCTTCGTGATCAGCACGGAGGCATTCGTCGGTCTCGGTTCGAGCGGTATACTCGACACCAGCGGCTGCCGCGCAGCAACCGGCTCGTCTTCGGACGGTATCTGGGGTCGCGGCTTCAACCAGTGCGGCGATGCCGCCACGGAGCCGGGCTGGTCGGATGAGGGTGCTGTGACCACCGACCTGAACGTGTACGAGCCGGGTAACGGCGACGTCAAGTTCTTCGCCGGCGACGCCAGCGGCTGCCCGTCCTCCTACGACGGTCCTGCCACGACGCTCTGGGCTTTCGGGTCTGCCGCGCCTTCGCGTCTCTGCGGCGACGTCAACGACGACGGCACGGTCGATGACTCCGACTTCTTCGCCTGGGTTACGGCGTTCATCGCCAGCCCGCCCAGCCCGGCCGATCTCGTTGCCTGTGACGTCAACAACGACGGCGACTGCAACGACTCGGACTTCTTCGCCTGGGTGACCGAGTTCATCAATGCTGGCAGCGGCGGCGTGCTGACCGATTGCCCGGCCATCCCGTAATCGCTTCCCGCTCCGCGGGATGGACGATGACGGCTACAAATATCGGTTGACAAACCGATGCATGAAACCACGATCCGGCCCCGCCTCAGCGCGGGGCCGGTTTCTTATCTGATCCGGCCCGATCGCGGATGGAGTGGTTCTGCTGTTGCGTTGCGATCGCGGTCTAGTACCGAGGGACGGATGGATCGATGCCGCGAGACCAGAGGTCGATCCCGCCGGCGACAGAGACGACATCCGCGAACCCGAGGGCCCGCAGTGCGAGCGTGGCACGGAGCGATCGCACGCCGTGATGGCAGATGACGGCGATCGGGGTGTCCCGGCCGCTCTCGAGGTCGTCTGCTAGGTCCTCGTGGTGTTCCATGAGTGTTCCCAGCGGTCGGTGGATCGCGCCGTCGATGGACGCGATTCGGAGCTCGTCGTCCTCTCGGACATCGAGCAGGACCGTCGGATCGCTCGGGTCGTTCAGGCGATCCAGGCATTCGCCCGGCGTGATCTCGTCGCCCTCACGGAACTCGTAGCCCTCGGGCAGGCCGCGGCTGTCGAGTGGGCTGTTACCCATCGTTGGTTGCATCGGGATCGCTGGCGGGCGTTTGCCCGGCGGGCACGGGATCGGTCACGAACCGGATGCCGGTGGGGCGTTCGTGGTCGAATTCGGGTGTGCGTCCGGTTCGCTCGTCGGGGCTGCCGACGGTCTCGAAGAAGGGGTCGATGACGAGCTTGCCCGGCAAGAGTGCTGCGTCTCCAAAGGCCCAGAGCGGCGCGATCAAGACCTCGCCGGCCGTTGTCCAGCCTGAGCTGCTCGGCTCGATGAGCGCGGATGTGGCGGTCGGGAACTCGCCGCGGTGACGAGGGGTCTCGTCGGTAAGCCGGAACGGCTCGGTGACTTCGGGCTGGTGGCGTGAGCCGTCGATCGGGACGGCGAAGACGATGGGCTCAAAGTTGGACCGGTCGAGCCCGGCGAGCGATGGCTGGTCGTCGGCCGGCGCTGGCCTGGCGACTGGCTCGCCGCGGTGGTCGAGGATCGGCTCAGGCACGGTCGGTGGGAGCGAGCGCAGCGTTACGTCGTCGCCGATGGTCAGCCTGCGGTTGTCGTCGGAAGCGCAAGCCGTGAGCATGGCGCCCGTGGCTGCTGCGGCGATGATCGCGAGACTGCGTCGGGTGTGGGTTGTCATGGCGTGAGTGTATGGCCCTAGACGCGGCTGACGATGGTGCCCAGCAGCTGGCGGAGCTCAGCACCGGCTTTTGCATCGTTGTGCCGCTTGGCGGCGGTGAGGCCGAGCTCGATGGTGTCTCGCGCGTCTTGGGAGCGGTCGAGGGCGATCAGCGCGACGGCCTTGTGGTAGTAGCCGTAGCGGTCCTCGGGGTCGAGCGCGAGGCATCGGTCATAGGCGTCGAGGGCGGACTCGTGGTCCCCGCGCTTGGCGAGCGCCTGGGCGAGTGCGTAGTGGCCGAAGGGATCGTTCGGGTCGGACGCGATCAGCGCGCGGAGCTGTTCAACGGTGGGCATGCTGCATGATACTGAAGCGGTCAGAAGACCGCTAGCATGCAGCGTTGAACGGGATATCGCGATCGATTAGGGAGATATGTTATGTCGCACGGCGTCACGCGGGTCGGGGTCATCGGTGGTGGGCAGATGGGCGGCGGGATCGCGCAGGTTGCCGCTGTCAGCGGGTTCGAGACGGTGGTGTGCGACCTTTCGGCGGATCAGATCGGTTCCTGCGAGAAGACCCACGACAAGCTGCTGGCACGGGCCGTTGAGAAGGGCAAGATGTCCGAGGGCGACGCGAAGGACGCCAAGGGACGCCTGAGCTACGTGACGGATACAGCCGCGCTGGCGGGCTCGGACATCGTCGTCGAAGCGGTGGTCGAGAACGCGGAGGTCAAGAAGGCGATCTTCGGCGAGCTTGCTACGCGGTTCACTGGCGACGAGATCCTCGCAACCAATACGAGCTCGATCAGCATCACCGAGATCGCGGCGGCGACCGATTGTCCCCAGCGTGTGATCGGGATGCACTTCTTCTATCCGGTGCCGGTGATGAAGCTCGTCGAGGTGATCAATGGCCTTGCGACGGATGCATCGGTCACGCACCGGACGATCGCGCTGGCCGAGGCGATGGGCAAGACGGCGTTGCCGGCCAACGATCGGGCGGGGTTCGTGAGCAACCGGGTGCTGATGCCGATGATCAACGAGGCGTTCTACGCCTGGATGGAGGGCGTGGCGGAGCCGTCGGACATCGATGGGATCATGAAGCTCGGCTGCAACCACCCGATGGGCCCGCTGGAGCTGGCGGACTTTATCGGGCTCGACACGTGCGCGCACATTATGAACGTCCTGGCGGATGGGATGCACAGCGAGCGGTACCGGCCATGCCCGAAGCTGGAGCAGCTGGTGACGGCCGGCCGTTTCGGACGCAAGGCTGGGCGCGGTGTCTACGACTATTGAGGGGCAGGTCTTCTCGGGAGGCATCCGATGCGCGCACATCCGGGCCGGTTCCGGCCGATCCTGACAACGGTCATTGTTGTTCTGCTCCTCTTGGCTGGATGGCTCGTTGTCGAGGCGTACTTCGCTCTGACAGCCCGGCCGAACGTCGACACGGACTATGGCGCGCAGCTCGAGGCGCTCGCGGCGTCGGTGCAGCCTGACGGGCCGGACCGGTGGTGGGCGTACGAGGAAGCAGTAGAGTCGTTCCGGACGGAGCTAAAGGCCGCTGAGTCGGCCATGCCCACCGGATGGGCTGAGTTAAGCTTGGACCTATCGGTTGTATACGACGCCGAGTTTTGGTCGCGGAACGCGATCCGGTCCGAGAGCTATCGCGGGATGCAGACTGAGGACGCGCTGGCTGCAATCGAAGCAGCGCGCGACAGCTATATTGCGTGGCTGCGCGGCGAGGGCGGCAGAGCACTGGGCAGGGTGATGGCGCTGCGTTCGTCGGATGCGCGGTTTGTTTCCCCGTGGCCCAGAGAGGGGATGCTGATTGAACAGGCCCTGTTCATGGATCTGGGTGCGGCCCGCGAAGTGGCACGGGGCCTCGGTGCTGCGGGCGTGCTCGCGATCGATTCGGCAGACTGGGCCGCTTATCTGGAGACGGTCGAGTCTTCGTTGTGGCTCTCGAGCGCGATTTCGTACCAGCCGACGCTGATTCACCATCTCGTGGCGACGGCGATTCGATCTCTGATGCTGGAGCACCTCGTACGCCGACCGCTCATGGATGGGCTGCTGCCAGCCGACGTGCTCGCCGAAGTACACGCTTGTCTTGGACGGTGGCCGATTGTTGGCCCGGCGCATGCCTTGCATGGCGAGCGTCTCTGGGTGATGGACGCGATCCAGCACACGCACGATACGCGTGGTCGGGCGATCGTTGCAGAGCAGCAGCGGATTTTGCGAGGGCTGAGCCCGGATGATCAGGGTGTGCCGCGCATCCTGAACATGATCTCTGTGTTCGTACCCAGGCGTGTTGAGGCCGAGCGTGCGGCCGAAGGCTACTTTGATCTTGCGATTCAGGATATCGAACGGCCTGCCAGCGAGCAGTGGCGAGCAGGCTCTCGATCGGAGGCGTTCGAAACGTTTGCGGACTCGAGCAGCTTGTTCGGCGCGCTCCTGCCGGCTTTCGGTTCGTTTTACATGTCGGTTCGGCAGCACGAGCTCGACAGCATCGGAGTGCGCACGCTCATTGCGATGGAACGATGCAGGCTCGAGACCGGCTCGTTGCCGGCGACGCTCGACGACCTCGTGCCGACCTATCTGGACGCTGTCCCGATCGATCCTTTGGCGGATCCCGATGGCACGCCGCTGCGGTACGTGGTCTTGGATGAGCCCGATGCGGTCGACCGGCGGTACCTGCTGTATTCGGTCGGTCTGGATCGGACGGACGATGGTGGGGTGCAGGCGCAAGATGTCCGATTCGCCGCGCTGCGTCCGGGCAACGAAGGCACAGACTTCGTCATCAACGCTTCAGAGCCCTCGGCCGAGTGACCAGAGGTCCGGGAACGCCGGCGGGGATCACCGCAAGAAGTCGGGAAACCCGGCCGATATACTTGTATACACCCCCCATTGGGGCTGTTTGATTTGAGACGGAGCGTCCCGATGAGCACGACCCCTGGTACCACTGCTGATGCGACCAAAGCCGACCCGCTTCTCACGAGCGCCATCACTGGCCCGGGGCTCGAGGGTGTGGATCCCCACGCCGTGACGATCTCGGGTCTGGTGCTGGATCCGCTGTACGGGCCGGACGCACCCCCTGCCTCGCTGACGAACATCGATCGGGACATCGCGTCTCCGGGGCAGTACCCGTACACGCGTGGGCTGTTCCCGCAGGGCTACCGCACGCGGCTGTGGACGATGCGGCAGTTCGCGGGCTTCGGCTCGGCGGACGACACGAACCAGCGGTTCAAGTACCTGCTTGAGGCGGCCAAGACCAGCACGAAGGCGAACACGGGGCTCTCGACGGCTTTCGACCTGCCGACGCTGATGGGGCGCGACTCGGACGACGAGCTCTCGACGGGCGAGGTCGGCAAGTGCGGCGTCGCGATCGACACGATCGAGGACATGCACCGGCTGTACGCCGACATCCCGATCGATATGGTGACGGTGTCGCAGACCATCAACGGGCCGGCGTGCGTCATCTGGGCGATGTACCTCGCGATGGCCAAGCAGCGGGGCATCGGCTGGGAGACGCTCGGCGGCACGCTCCAGAACGACATCCTCAAGGAGTTCCACAGCCAGAACGAGTTCATCTTTCCTCCTGACCCGTCCGTGAAGTTGGTCGTTGACACGATCGAGTTCCAGAGCCAGCACCTGCCGCGATGGAACAGCGTCTCGATCTCGGGCTACCACATCCGCGAGGCCGGCAGCACGGCAACGCAGGAGCTGGCGTTCACGATCCGCGACGGGATGGAGTACGTCGAGGCGTGCCTCGAGCGGGGCATGGACATCGATCAGTTTGCGCCGCGGCTGAGCTTCTTCTTCAACTCGCACAACGAGTTCTTCGAGGAGATCTGCAAGCTGCGTGCGGCCCGGCGCATCTGGGCCCGGCTGATGCGCGAGCGCTACGGCGCGAAGAACGAGCGGTCGTGGTACATGAAGACCCACGTGCAGACGGCTGGATGTTCGCTGACCGAGCAGCAGCCGCTGAACAACATCGTGCGCGTCGCCTATCAGGCGATGGCCGCGGGCCTCGGCGGGTGCCAGAGCCTGCACACAGACTCGATGGATGAGACGCTGGGTCTGCCTACTGAACAGGCCGTGACGGTGGCGCTGCGGACGCAGCAGATCCTCGCGCACGAGACTGGCATCACGCGCACGGTCGATCCGCTGGGCGGGAGCTGGTTCGTCGAGAGCCTGACCGACCGGATGGAGGCCGAGGCGATGGACCTGATCCGCGAGATCGACCGGATGGGCGATTACACGGCCATCACCGACGCGGACCCGGTCGAAGAAGACAACTCGAAGCACCCGGGCTACGCGGCGACCGAGGGCTACGGCCGGGGCGTCGTCAACGGGATCAACAAGGGCTACTTCCGCCGGCACATTGCCGAGGCGAGCTACCGGTTCAGCGAAGAGTGCGAGGCGAAGGACCGGATCATCGTGGGCGTGAACGAGTACACCGATGAAGACGAGTCCCGGCCGATCGACATCCTGACCATCCCGGACTCGGTCGAGACCGAGCAGATCCGCGTGCTGCGCGAGTTCAAGGCCAAGCGCGATGCGGCCGCGACGGCCAAGGCCCTGGATGCCATCCGCGACGCGGCACGTGCCGGCGAGAACGTGATGCCGAGCCTGGTCGACGGCGCGCTGGCGAACTGCACGCTGGGCGAGATGGTGCAGGCGCTGGCGGATGTCTACGGGCGGTACGCGGGCGGGCCGGAGTGGTGAGCAACGAGCAAGAGGACGACCTAGAACGGGGTTCTCTTGATTTGCGAGGTCTCCCGGTTGAACGCTGGGACGAGTTGCCACCGTTTCTGGGTAGCAGTAGCACACATCCCATGTGGAATTC
>JBCCZQ010000012.1:0-47757 GCA_039187315.1 Planctomycetota bacterium
ATGGCCAACGCGGGCGGAGCATGGGACAACGCCAAGAAGCTCCTCGAGTCGTACGGTCGAATCACCGCCAACGACATGGTCAATAACACAGACGCCCGCGACAAGGTGCCAGCCGCGGTCCGCGACGCCATCTTGGCGCGTGCCGAGGAGATGGTCCAGACCGGCAAGGGCGAAGACTACGTCTACGGCAAGGGATCGGACGACCACAAGGCGACCGTCGTCGGCGATACCGTCGGCGATCCGTTCAAGGACACCTCGGGACCATCGCTCAACATCCTCATCAAGCTGATCTCCGTGGTCTCCGTCGTGTTCGCGGGCCTTATCGTCAAGTTCGGCCCCATCGTTGGTTCCACGCTCGGCCTGTAAATCACGAGCCAACGCCGGCCTGCGCGATGACCCTCGCCATGACCCCGCTGCGAGCAACCGCCCTCTGAGGCTGTCGCCAGCGATTGCGGGCGTCTGAATCCGCTCGGACAACGCCTCCGAAGCATGTGGCATCGTCTTGCCGTGTCGGCAGGGCACCGAAGACCGCCTGGTCCTGTCGGACTTCTCGGCGGACAACCCACGCAGAAGGAGTCAGGATCATGGCTATCGCCGCAAGCTATCTCTGCGCACTCGTCGTGGGCGGCGCTGCCGCGCTCGGCGTGAACTCGTTCAGTGCCGCAGAGTTCATGAACGATGAACCGAACATCGTTGATATCGCCTCAGGGAACGACAACTTCGAGACACTGACCGCAGCGCTCGGCGCAGCGGGGCTCGTCGAGACAGTCCGCGAGGCCGACGGCATCACCGTGCTGGCGCCGACCGATGCCGCGTTCGAGAAGCTCGATCAGGCCGCACTCCGCCGGACCATCGAGGACAACCCGAGCGGCCGACTGGCCGACATCCTCAAGTTCCACGTGATTCCGGAGCGGCTGACCGCGGCCGAACTGGCGAACCGAAGGTTCGTCACCACGCTCGACGGGCAGCGGCTCGAGATCGGCACCAGCGAGGGCCTCACGCTCAACGGCTCGCGCGTCCGGGCCGCCGATATCGAGGCGGAGAACGGCATCATCCACGCCATCGACACCGTGCTGATCCCCGCCAAGCAGACTGTCCCCGAGGTCGCCGCCGAGGCCGGTCAGTTTACGACCCTGCTGGCCGCCGCGGAAGCCGCAGGGCTGGTTGACTTCTTGAGCGCGACCGATCCGATCACCGTCTTCGCGCCCACGGACGAGGCGTTCGCCAAGCTCGGCGCGAACACCATCGAAACCCTGCTCCGCCCCGAGAACCGCGGCACACTCCGCGAGATCCTCGCGTATCACGTTGTCTCCGGTGCCAGGGTCTACAGCCAGGATCTGCTCGGCTTGTCCGCGATCGAGCCCGTCGCGGGCGGGACGCTGACTCCCGCGGTACGCGATGGCGGCGTATTCATCAACGACTCGGCGGTCGTCGCTGCGAACATCGAGGCGTCGAACGGCGTCGTCCATGTGATCGACGCGGTGCTGCTGCCATCCGATGCGGGCACGATGATGCAGCCCGCGGCGTCCGGCGAGCCCTTCGAGCGCGTTCTGCGCCTAGCGATCGACCGCGGCGTGCCGCTCTTTAATGACCACCAGCAGGCAGCCTGCGCGGCCATCTACGAGGTGGCGATCGCGTCCGTGCTCGCCCTCGAAGGCGGGCTGGAAGACAGCCAGCGTCGGACACTCGACCAGGCACTCCGCGAGGGCCGCTCCCAGCGTGACGCCGGTCGGCGGGCCTGGACATTCCGCCGCGGCATGGACGCCGTTCTCGCCCCCGACCAGCAGGTGATTGAGGTCACACTCGACACCCGCGGCTCCCACTGACTCACGCCCACCTGGCGGTTTCTGGACACTCCCAGCGTCTTGGGCGGCTGCCGCCGTCAGGGCGCTTTTCCCGAGCCCGGCGCAGAGATCGCCGCCAGCCCGTAGGCTCGGGCTATGCAACCGCTCATCAGCCTGTTCTTTGTCAGTTCCCTGGCGCTCATTGTCGGAGCGGGGCTGCTGCACCTGATCCCGAGACTTGGACCCGGCGGAAAGTCGCTGAGCGCCTGGCTCTGCCGGGCGCCTGGCCTGGACGTGCTCATCGGGTACTTCTCGGTCGCGCCGATGGTTGCGGGCTTCGCAGTCGGGTACACCCAGTACGGCTCGCTGTGGGGCGGCTTGCTGGGGTTGCTGATCGGCATCCTGTCGCAGGTCGCGATGCTGCTGATCTGGACACCTCTGCACGAGCTGGCGAACCGCGAGCACATCAAGGGGCCGCGGATCGTCTCGCACATCAACGCACGCGTCGGCCCGGTCCGCAACCACGCGGCGGTGTGGACGACCGCGCTGGCGGTCCCGCTCTTCGCGTTGGTGCGGATCGCCGAGTATGTCGTCTACCCGCCCCTGACCTGGCTGATCCGGCTGCCGAAGTACAACGACGCGGAATGGGTCAATGTCAGCCGTCACAAGTTCCGCGGGCTTGTGGGCCACGATCTGATCTGGTGCCTCTACTGCGACTGGATGACCGGCGTCTGGTCGCTCGGAACGGAGATGCTCCGCAACGTCGAGAGCTTCTGGTGCCCGATTCGCTTCGACTCATCCAAGAAGTGCGAGAACTGCAGGGTCGATTTCCCCGACGTCGACCACGGCTGGGCGCCCGCCGACGGCTCGATGGCCGACGCGGTCGACGCGCTCGACAAGCACTATCCCGGGCCCGGCGGCGACAACCAGTGGTTCGGCCACCCCGCCAGGCTGACCGTCGAAGGCGAGCCAGCCGAAGCGAAGCCTTAGCCTCCCACGATCGCTGAGAACGCCTCGGCGTCCACATTCCCGCCGCTGACGATCACACCGACGCGCTTCCCGCGTACACGCTGGTGCTGATCGGAACGCAGCACGCCGGCGAGAGCCAGTGCCCCGGCCGGCTCGACCACGAGCTTCAGACGCTCGAATGCCAGCCGCATGGCTGAACGGATGGCATCCTCACCGACCGTGACAATATCGTCCGCGTGCGCGCGAACAAGCGGGAACGTGTACCGGCCCAGGCTGGGCGTGCGGGCACCGTCCGCGATCGTCGCCGGGTTCCGCACCGCGTGCAGCCGCCCGGTCCGGAAGCTCATCGCTGCGTCATCGGCCATGGCCGGTTCGACCCCCACCACCCGGCAACCCGAGTGGAGCGCCTTCGCGGCAACCGCGCAGCCGGACAGCAGCCCGCCCCCGCCGCAGCAGACGTACAGCGCGTCCAGCGAGCCGTGGTCCTCGATCAGCTCGAGCGCTGCAGTCCCCTGCCCCGCGATGATGTGCGGGTGGTCGTACGGCGGGATGACCACCAGCCCGCGCTCCTCGGCTAGCTCTGCGCCGAGCATCTCGCGGACGGTCGTCTCGGGGTCGTAGAGGACAACCTCACTCCCATCCACCCCGCCCCGCTCGAGGTAGCCCCGTGTCGCTGCGAGCTTGACATCGGGCGCGTTGCTCGGCATCACGATCACCGCCCGCACACCCAGCAGCGCCGAAGCGAGTGCGACCCCCTGCGCGTGGTTGCCAGACGAGTAGGCGAGCACGCCGGCGGCACCGTCGGGCAGCCTCGACAACGCGTTGCACGCACCGCGGAACTTGAACGCTCCCACACGCTGGAACGACTCGCACTTGAGCAGCAGCGTGCCACCAGCCATCGCGTCAAGCGTGCGGCTGGTCATCACCGGAGTGCGGCGCACGTGCGGCGCGATCGTGCTCGCAGCATCGACAACGTCCTCAAGCGTCACGGCCTGAACGAGAGACAGATCGGGCTCGACCGCGGGCTCCACGGGCGTGGCGTCCATGCGTCGACTCTATGTGCTGACGCACAAAAAAAGCTGCCGACCCGGAGGTCGGCAGCCGTAGGAAAAACTCCTGCGTTTGATGTGGGCTGCGTCAACGGCAGACCCGTCGACCGGCCGTTATCGGCGCAGCCCCTTGGTACAGTCAGACTTCTTCACTGGATCACCTCCTTCGCTATGGGCCTTCTCAGCCGTCGCGGTCGCTGTACAACGCCGCCGCCGAGCTCTCGCTTCCCCAGCCGTCACCGGGGACCCATCGCCCGGGGATGCCGTCGGCACACCCGGTCGTGACCGATCCTCCCCGCCGACCTGACCCGGGTTCTCCAGGCGGTCCGGCACGAGGCTGTCACCGGCCATAGACAGATTATCGTCTCTGGGGGAAAGGGATGCACACTTTCCACAGAAAGGGCGTCAAGAGGCCCGAAACCGCGGGTATCGGCGGACCTTCAGGCGTCTTCGAGTTCATCGAACGCGCCCTTGGCGGCCTGCTCGTCCAGGTAGGACTGGAACGAACCAGTCTGGTAGGACACGAAACAGAACACGTGGTGCAGCGTCTGCCACTCGATGTCCGTGGGATCCTCATCCAGGTCCTTGCGCAGCCTGTTGAGCTCCGCGAGTATGCGTTCTGCCTTCATCGCCGTCCTCCCTGGCTTGCGTCGGTCTCGGGACGACTCTAGCGGGGGCGGGCTCTTGCGAAAGGCCGCTGGCTGGGCCTATCCTTCCTGCCGGCCGGATGCAGATGCTCCGGTCCGCTGGGGCGGTAGCTCAGTTGGTAGAGCGATGCGTTCGCAATGCATAGGTCGGCGGTTCGAATCCGCTCCGTTCCACTTCCCATCGGTGCAGCACACGCGGCTATTCGGCCGCCCGACGGCCCGGCAGCAGCGCCAGTACGCTGCGGCGGCGGATGATCAGGATCGCCAGCGACAGCACCAGCACCCCGATCGCCATGAAGAACAGCGAGCCGTTGGCCTCGCCAGTCTCGGGATTCACCGGCGCCATCCCAACCGGACCGAGGTGGGCCCCGATCGCGCCGAGCATCGCCACCACTGACAGCCCCGCTCCGATCGCGGCTGTTCGAGGCACGAGCAACAGCACGGCGGCGAGAAGTTCAAAGACACCGCTCGCGATCGCGGCCGGGTGACCCCCGATGTTCTCGAAGATCGCCTGCGTGTCAGGCACATACTGGAACTTCTGCACGGCGAACATCGCAAACAGGCCGGCGATGCCGATCTGAAATACCCAGCTGATGATGCTCAGCGGACGGCCTGGAATGCTCGCAGCGGGGCTGGGCTGATCGTTCATCGGGGTCTCCTTCGCGTGCGGTGTGCACGCGCTAGCCAACCCGGACAACTCGGCCCAGTATTCCTCCGGCGATCACGGAACCACGAAAGAAAAACCGGCGGACAAGCCGCCGGCAATGACCCCACGGGGATTCGAACCCCGGTTTTCAGGATGAGAACCTGACGTCCTGGACCAGACTAGACGATGGGGCCGGTCAGGCCCTGAGTATAGGCCTTCCACGCCGCACCCGATCGGTTCAGCTACCTTCGGACACGCCGCCCAGCAAGGCCGGCAACAGGGCAAGCACTACCAGGTCGTAGGCCGTGTGCGCCCCGGCAGCGATGCCGAATCCGCGAACGAGATACAGCCATCCGAGCAGAAGCCCTGAGGCCAGATAGAACACCGCCGCGGCGTTCACGCCCGAATCACCCTGCCCGTGGTAGGCAGCGAACGCCACCGCCGAAGCGATCACCGCCATGACATCCGCGGGCCCGCGTCGAACACCGCAGACATCCGTCAGCAGGGCGTGCACCGCAAGCATCAGCAGCATGCGGAAGACAAACTCTTCGTACAGGCCCGCTCCCAGGGCCAGAGTCGCTCCAGCCGCCGGATCGATCCTGCTGCCCTCAAAGGACCCGAAGCCCACGACACCCAGCACGCCCCCGAGCACCAGAAACGGCAACGCCCACACGCACGATTCGAGCCACATGCCCAGCACCGCCTTCGGTGATGTACGCCAGCGCTCGCGGGTCATGAGATGCTGCGCGAGCAGGACCGCTACGAGCAGCACAGCCGGAAGGTGGAGCCCAACGACGCCGAACAGCGAGAGCAGGGACGCGATCAGCGTACGGGCGATCAGGGGTGAATCCGCCGAGGTCTCACCGAGCAGCGTGATTGCGCCGATCTCGTACAAGACGATGAGCGGCAACGCAAACGCGAGCGCCGTGAATGGACGCTTCGTCTCGGCGAGGTAAATCTGGAAACGGGAGGCGGCGAGATGGTCCAACTCGCCGGCAGCAGTCGAGTCGGTATCGGTCACGCGTCAGGCGGCGGTCTGCGAGCCGGCCTTGAACGCGGCGCTGAGGCGACGCTTCCGCCGGTCAGCCTGCTTGCGGTGGATCACGCCCTTCTGAGCCGTCCGATCGATCACGGCACACGCCTTCTGAAAGGTGGTCTTGGCCTCGCCCATGTCGCCGGCCGCGAGGGACTGCTGGAACGCCTTGATGGCGGTACGCATCGTCCGGAGGCGCCAGCGGTTTCGGGCGCGGTGCGTGACGTTCTGGCGGATACGCTTCTTGGCGGAAACCGAATGAGCCATGTGGCAGACAACCCCGATCTGTGTGGGAATACCACAACAGGAAGCAACAGGTGACAGAAAGCGACGGGCCAGCAAGCACAACCCGGTTTCAAGTATTGGCTGCCAGCGGTGTTCGATCAAGCCCGCGCGCACCCCAGGCTTGCCGCACACCCCAGGCGGGCCCTACCCTGCGTCTCGCGCAGAGGGCCCAGGAGGCCCAAAACGCGGGCGTAGCTCAATTGGATAGAGCACCTGACTACGGATCAGGAGGTTGAGGGTTCGAATCCTTCCGCCCGTGCTTCGCATCGCTTTTGAGTCACTCTGCGGGCTGCCGGGTCATGGCTTGGCGTCGTCGTACTCTCGATCGATCCAGGCGTAGGTCTCGGCCCGGTCCAGCATGCGGGGTGAGCTCAGCCAGTGCAGCGCCCTGGCGGCCAGCCGCACCAGCGGGTCGCGACGCGCACTGTTCGTCAGAGACCCGGTTTCGGGGTCGCGTCTGACCGTGAGAAAGCCAGCGATCGATCTGTATGCCGCGCCGCAGGTGTCTGGGCAGTACGGCTCTTCGTCGAGCACGAGCAGCACCTGGGCTTTGGTGTGCGCGATCTGAGAGAACAGCTCGATCTGCTCGCGTTCATGCTCGCTGAGCAGCTTGTGATGTATGAACTCCGAACGCTGCTGTTCGAGCAGAGCGATGACCTCGGGCTGGGGGCTTGTGGACTGCAGCATGGTGAAGATCAGCTGCTCACGGAACAGCAGCCGATCGAATGGAGCATCGGCTGCCGCTTCGATCATGCCCCGGAGTTCGTGGATGCGCGCTCGATACATATCGTCATCGTCGCGCATCCAGTTCGGCGCCTGCGAGGCTTGGATCGAATTCGAGATCGCTAGCCGTCCCGCCAGGTCGTAGACCGAGTCCCTCGCGCTGAACGGCGGCGTCGAGAGCTCATACAGCTGCAACATGTCACGTTCGCTCGCCAGCCTTCCCTGCTCGAACGCCCATCCTTCCCGCGCGTGCTGCCACCCGGCTCCACCCATGATCATCCCCGCCGAAAGCAGCAGACCGGCGCTCACGAGCACCGGCTTGCGCCGGACAAGCTGCACAGTGCTCCCCATGACACCATCGATCTGTGGGATCGAACGGTGCGAAGCGTACCTGGCGAGCATGTCTCCCAGTTCACCCGCGGTCGCGGGGCGTTTCTCGGGATCCGTGTCGGTTGCCAGCTGGAACAGGCGTCTTAGCCGCGGACGCGCAGGAAGATAATCACGCACGCGGATGTCGGCGCTTAGATCCTGCGGCACCAGATCCGTGAGCAGATACTGGAGCATCGCTGCGAGCGAATAGATGTCGGACTCGATGCGCGGAGACGCACCCTGAGCGACCTCCGGAGCCATGAACGCGAGGTTGCCGTACAAGGCAGGCTGATCGGAGGCGCTATGCAGACCAGCGTGAGGGAAGATGTCCTGTGCGCACCCGAAATCTGCCAGCTTCACCACCGGCGGCTGCCCGGCATCGGCCGTATAGAGCAGGATGTTGTCGGGCTTAATATCCCCGTGGATCAGCCCATGAGCGTGGGCGAGGGCCAGCCCGCTGCAGAGCTGCACTCCGAAACGCATGACCTCCTCGATCGAGAATGTCGCAGAAGCCCTTGCGAGCGAGCTGTCAGCGCGTTCCATGACGATGTACGCGCAGCCGTCGTCTGTTTCACCGAAATCGATCGTTCGCGTCACGTGCGGGTGTTCAAGCGACGCAGCGCGCACGGCCTCCTCCAGATGCCTGCCCGAACCGAGTGATGCTTCACGGAAGACCTTGACCGCGACTCGGAGCTGCCTGGAGCCCGAAGTCAGCTGACGATCGAACGCCGAATAGGTTGCGGCATGGGCGCCCGCATCGATGAGATCGATCAGCTCGTAGCGTCTGACGCCTGCACGGATGTACGTGCCGAGCTCCGAACCGATGAGCTTCTTGTCGTCCCGCTCTTGGGCGTCTGTCGCGGATGGGATGATGCATCCAAGCAGCGACGCGTCTTCAATCGCACGAAGGTACTGTGGGTACAACCGGCTCAGCGAGTCGACAGCCCCGGTCTGGCTCATACCTGAGCCGCGGAGCCTGCACAGGACAATCTCGATGGCCGCGTCCAGCAGGATGGGGTTCTCGGCCGCATCGCGACCCGGACCGATCAGTGAACCCAGGTCATACGGCGATACCTCTTCAGAAAGCCCCTGCGCTTTCACACGCAGGCGATCGATCTGCACTTCTTCGTAGTCATCGATGCGCCCCCCTGATGTCACGGTGTGAGCGACCATCATGCGGGTTCGTCAGAGGGCACAAACGTTGCTGCAAGCCGGTCTCGGATCGACTTCCAACGCTGACGTGCTGTGTCATGGGAAATGCCGAGCATCGATGCGATGAGCGTGTGAGGCGCGTCCCGCAGCCACATGGCCAGATAGAGCCGATCCTCGTCGCGATCCAGCACATCGAACGCGGCACAGATGTAGTGGGTCTGACCAGCGTCATCCGCGTTGAGCTCGAGCTTTGCCAGCATGCGCTGCGCCCACTGCCCATCGGGCCCATCGACGCGGTTGAGCTTCTGGAACACCCGGTGACGGTCGAGCAGCGCGTTGTCCAGGATGGTCAATACCAGCGAGATCAGCTCACCGTCCGACTGCGCCCTGATCCGGTCCGCCATTGCGAGACGGTCCACCCGACGGAGCAGCGTCGAGAGCAGGTCCTGGCTATCGAAGATCCGGCGTTCGGAAGGCAAAAGACGATCTCGCACGCGGCGGCGGATCATCGGAGCTAATTCCAGCAGCCGATGAGCCAGCGCGGCCCGGGCCTCGTCGGGCAAAGCAGCCGTCAGGTTCGGGGGATCCACGCTCTCCACACCAGAGTGTGTCAAAAACAGCTGGCGACTTCAAGGGCCAGAAAAAACCCTTGAGACCCCTCACACTGCCGCCACGGCTCCGTCTCCTCCTGTGAGGCCCTGAATCTGGGTCCAAAACAGGAGATGATTGATGCGTAAGCCACAAAATTGGGGCAGGCTATCGGTCCGTGCCTTAGGAGCGTGCACGATGGCATTTGTCCTTACAGGCATGAGCCAAGGTCAAGCCGGAAATTCAGATGAAGAAAACGGCACGGAAGTATCCGAACACGAGTCCGTCATCGACATCCTGATCGAGTGGCTCGAAGAGTGGTTCGACGTCGAACCGGGTCAGCCCGAGCAGCCACCGGCGGAGGGTGACACCTGGTGAACCCCGGCAATGCGGCTGGGGTGCTCAACGGGAGGCAGCCGAAGCCTCTGACTCGCCACCCCTTCCGCTACACGGAATTGCATAGACGCTTGTGCCAGATCACGGAAGGGATGTCCTTCCGTGATCTTGGCGCGATGACGGGTATCTCTCCTGAATCTGCTCGCAGGTACGGTGCAGGCTCGCAGCCACCGCTGCATTACGTAATCACCGTTGCGCAGCAGACCGGCACCTCCCTCGACTGGCTGCTCTACGGCGTGGGCCCCCAGCGCATGGATCAGGTGCCGGACTGGCATGTCAGGCACATGTCGATCGCCGATCTGTGCCAGGTGCTCGGCGAGCGGATCGGAAAAATCCAGCAGCAGACCGAAGACATCGAGAAGAACCTGCGACGCATCAGCCGCAGGTCCGATGGATTGAAGTCGGATGGGGTGAGAGCTGACGCGGGCAGGCCCGACGTCCTTAGATCCGACGGAAGCCAAGGTCCCCTTGGCGACTAGGCCGATCGCTGCACAGCCCCGACGGGGGCTTCCCGCGATCACCCGCAGGCTGGAACCGAGTCGTGGAGCGGCTCATCTTCGCTTCCTCAAGCGTCAGGAGGCGGCAAGTACGTGGATCGATTCGCCGATCGGCGAACGATCAACATCGCGTACCAGCGCTTGTCGTTCGGCCGCTTCCAGGCGGTCGATCACACCCAGCTTGCCGAGCGTGTCGAGGATCGAGGCCGACTGCCGGGCCGTGTTGATCGCGTCCGGGTTGCGGATCGGCCGCCCGAGAATCCCCTCAAGCAGCGCGGCGGAGTACGCCGGCTTGCTCGCAGCGGTTGAGCGGGTCCCGTACTGGTTCAGGTTCGAGGCGAAGATACCCGCCGCGCTCACGGGCAGGAAGTCCTCGTAGCGGATCCCCTCAAGCCGGACGAAGCCCTTTTCGACAAGGAGAGCCAGGTCAGCCGTGTCGATCGAGCCGGCCTGCCGCAGGCCCTCAGACGTCGGCATGTAGCGTGCATAGACCAGCCCCGCCTCGACGAGTGTTGCCAGCGTTTTGGGGAAGGCCGCGAAAGCCTCGCGCGCGATCGCATCGAACGCCTCAGGATCACGCCGAGCCATCCCGGGATCCTCGGCACGTGCCGCCTCGACGCGTTTCAGGCACCCGTCGTACAGCGCGCGACCCTCGGTAGTCGTTGCGTAGAAACGCTGCTCGATCTCACCGAAACGGGCCGTGTGCGTATCGGGCGTCTCGCTGCCGTCGGCAGCCAGGAACACCACCCGCTCCGTCAGAGCCTTGTACGCATCCTGCCGGAGCAGCAGCGGTGTATCGGCGGGAGGTCCCTCGGTGACGTCCTTGAAACCAGCGTGCGGAAGCTCTGTCAGACGGAACTCGGGTGCGGCAAACTGCCCGATCAGGTCTTCCACCAGTCCATCGATCAGACCCGGCTCGGGCGTACGCCGGTGCAGCGAACCCGCCGTAATCGAATCCAGATGCCTGAAATGGAGCACCATGTGGTGCTCGTCGGCCATCGTGAGATGGCGTTGGAGCGCTCGGCTTGCGAGGGTGCGGAACTCGATCGCGTCGACCTCGCCCAGGCAGTGCCGCATCGAAGCCGTGTAGAGGTCCATGCAGAGCGTGTTGGGTGTCAGGTGATTCAGGTGGTGCGAATCGAAGCACGCGATGTCCGCCGCGATCTTGAAGCCGGACTCGCAGAGCTCGTGATAGAGCTCCCGCTCACTCGCACGCCCGGTCCACTTGAAGATCCGCGTCGTTGCCTCTGCGATCAACGCTTCCGCGTCGTCCCAGGCCAGGCCGCCCTGTCGCTCGTTCTTCTCAAGCAGCGCAACAGCCCGTTCTGAGAAGACAACCCGCTTGGCCAGGCAGGCCTCGATGCGTTGCCTGGTCGCCTCGTCGAAGTAGTCCGTCTGGAGCAGCGAGCAGAAGATCCGGTGCTCCGGCCCGATCGACGTGCGGAACGCGGTCGCGATGATCGGCTGACTCTTGGCGCCGATCGAGGTCATGTCGTAGAAGCCGTGCGGCTCCATGGCGAAGCATGCGAAGAACCGCGCGATCAGGCCAAGCTCGTCGGGCCGGCCGATCCGGATCGCTCCGTGCCGTTCGCCGCTGGTCAGCTCGAGCTGCTCGTCGGAGACGCGGAAGCCGTCGTACATCGCGCCGAGCAGGTCGCAGACCGCGCGGTTGCTCACGCGGTTGACAGCCAGCGACTTGTCGTACAGCGGCACCTCCGCCCCGAACATCGCCGAGAGCCTGGCGAACAGGGCGTGCTGCATCTCGATCCGGTCTGCGAAACCGTTGGGCATCGATCTCCTCCGTGTGCGGCAGCGTGCCGCCTGAAGGCAAGCGTACGCCAACCTGTCTGCGGCGCCCAGACGTGCGACGGGCTTCAGTGCGACATATCCTCGCCGCATGGCAGCGTTTGGGGCCCGATCGTGATCCGCGTTGGCTGGATCTTCAGCCTTGTCCGCTCGGGCTCGTCCGCGGCGGCCTACGGCGCGGCCGCCCCCTGGAAACTCGGGATCGCCGACGAGCCGTTCGGGCCCTGGATCCGGACAAGGCCGCCCCACGCGATGCCCGCAACGCAGCAGGAACTCGTCCGGGCCTTCCGCGCCGTCGGGCACACGCTGAGCGCTGATGTCGTGGGCATCGCGAACAGGCTTTTCGCGGAACTAGCCGAGCGCGACGCATCGGGCAAGGGACGCGTCATCTGCAAGTGCCCGCACCTGCTGTTCACACCGGACGAATTCGAGACTTGGTTTGGCACCGGCGCGTCGTTCAACGGGACGCCGATCGCGCATCACGCAGTGTACCTCATCCGCAATCCTGTCCGCCGCGTCAACAGCGCGTACAGCCGCCGGTGGGAGCACGTGCTGAACGATCCGTTCGAGCTGGAGATCTACCGCACGTTCATGCAGCGCTGGAAGCGTGCCGAGTCCCGTGTCCGCTACGACGACCTCCGTCGCGAGCCGACCGCGTTCTTCCGCGATCTGCACCGGAGCATGGGGTTCGGGAGCGGTGAGACAGATGCCGAGGACGCGGCCGCCGAAGCCGCCCACTACGTCCGCACGACCTACCACGCTTCGTCGGGCGAGACCAGCGACGACGACCCGATGCACCCGATCAGCGAGTCCGGGTGGCATGCGCCCCGCGAGGCACTGGATGTCTATCTCGCCGACGACGAGATCCGCTCGTTCATGGGTGAGCAGGGCTGGCCCACGCACCGGTCTGCCTACGAGCCGGGCCCGCTCCGATCGCTCTGGCGCCGAGTGCGTTCCGCCTAGGCTCCACCGCATGCCCCCAGCCGAAGCCAGCGAGCCGACCGAGCGGGCCCAGCCGCACGACGCACCGCTCAGGGTCGCCTGGGTGTTCAGCCTCGCCCGCTCGGGCTCTTCGATCACGGCCTACGCCGCAGCCGACGCGCTCGGCGCCGCGGTCGCCGATGAAGTCCTGGGCCCCTGGGACCGGACGGGTCCGCCGTACGGCTACCCAAAGCCGCAGGCCGCTCTGGCCGAGGCGTTCAAGGCCTCGCACGCTGCCCTGACTCCCGACATCGCGAGCGAGCTCGATTCGCTGCTGCGCACCATTGCCGCGGAGGGGTGCACGGACCGGGTCGTGTGCAAGCACCCGCACCTGCGGTTTACGCCCGAAGAGCTCGCCGAACGCTTCCCCGACCATGCCGCTGTTTGGCTCATCCGCAACCCGCTCAAGCGTCTGGCGAGCATCCACGCCCGCGGCTGGACCAGCATCATCCGCCCGAACCACGACCTGGACTTCTTCCGCGAGTACGCGCAGCGCTGGCTCGCGCTTCCGGAAGAGCGCCGGCTCATCTTCGAACACCTCGCCAGCAATCCCGAGGCGTACTTCCGCAACGTGCTCCGCGCCTGGGGCTGGCCGAGCGATGAGGCGATCATCGAGCGTGCGGTCGGCTACCAGCGTGCGCACTACCACGGGCGATCCGGCGAGATCGAAGCCGAGCGCACCCACCGCCGCTCACTTTCTGACCGCTCCCGTACAGCGCCGACCGAGGCCGTCGAGCTATACCTGCGCGATCCATTCATGCAAGACCTGTTCAAGATCTGCGGCTGGTCTCTGCGCAAGCGCGACTACCTTCCCACGCTTGCGCAGAGGGCCCGCCGACGTGCCGGCGCGATCCGGCGCAGGTTCCAGAGAGGATCGGCGTGACCGCTAGCCGGGTCCCCATCTGCTGGCTGCTGTCGATGACGCGCAGCGGCTCGAGCGCCGCGGCGTATGCCTCTTCGCATGCGCTCGGCGCGCTCGTGCTCGACGAGCCGTTTGGGCCATGGGACCGTACAGCGCCGCCCTACCGCTACCCCAACGCGCAGCCGGAGCTCCACCGCAGACACCTTGCTGCGGGTGAGATCCTCAGCGCCGAGACCAGCGAGCACCTCGACAAACTTATCGAAATGATCATCTGCCGCCAGGCAGACAGGCCCAGTGCTGTGATCATCAAGGTCCCGCACAGCATGATCGATCCGCGGGACATCGCGAGGCTCCGACCCGACGACCGGATCGTCTACATGCTCCGAAACCCGCTGGAACGGCTTAACAGCCTGTATACCCGCGGCTGGCAGGCGACGATCCTGACGCCGCACGACCTTGAAACCTTTAGGCAGTTCGCACACCGCTGGATAGCCGCTCCGCCCGAGGCGCGGCTCACCTTCGACGCTCTGATCGCAACGCCTCGAATGTTCTTCCGAGCGTGTTGGGACGCCTGGGAGCTGCCCTGGACCGAGGCTCGGGTCGAAGACGCGGTCAGATACCGCGCGCAGGAGTACCACGAATCCAGCGCGATCGTCCAGCGTGGCCGAAACCCGCACCGTGTGCTGAGCCGGCACAGGAAAGATGTACCGATCGCAGCCGTGCACGCTTACCTGCGTGACCCGGTCGCGCTTGCGTTCTTCGCACGCTTCGGATGGTCGACAGCGCCCTCGGCGTATAGCGGGCATCGCTGATATGGCTCAGCAGCCGTCGATAAACACGGTAACCCACGCGAAGAAGTCGCTCGAGTTGCAGACATCGTCGCTGTTCTGATTGCAGGGATAGCTCTCGGCGAGGAAGGCTGTAACCCATGCAAAGAAGTCAGACGAATCGACCGAGCCGTCTCGGTTCACATCCGCGCGGCACGGGTTGATCGCCGGGATGAGGGCGCGGTACGCAACGTTCACGATCGGATCCGCGGGCGAAGCGACGTCCCGGAGGCTAACGCCGAGCACGACCTGGTCGTTCTCGATCGCATCGGCCCCGAATCCGACAAGCGAGACCTCGAAGCCGTCAAGCAGGTTCGACGTGTCGAGCACATCGGTCACCTTGCCGGCGGTATCGATCACCGAGACCACGCGGTTGCCCTCTCGGAGAGTCAGGTAGAGCACGTTGGACGTGCCATCGCCGGCCGAGATCACCATCAGCTCGCCATCGAGGAGGGT
This sequence comes from Planctomycetota bacterium, assembly GCA_039187315.1. GTDB lineage: Bacteria > Planctomycetota > Phycisphaerae > Phycisphaerales > UBA1924 > JANQQZ01. Next base: position 15,071 of record JBCCZQ010000012.1, read on the forward strand.
GTTGATCGTCGAACCATCCCAGAGGAAGATCCCGTCGGTGATCGTGCCGCCCTCGAGGCGTGCCGAGAAGACCCATCCCTCCGGCGTCCAGACCGGCTGGCCGACGAAGATGGAATACGTACCGCCGCCGGGGCCGATGTCCCCCTGCCGCGCGATGGTTGTGATCGCGCTGTCGTTCGTCCACTCCACGAGCCTGCTGTTGCCATCGAGATCGAACACGATCAACGCCGCCGAACCATCGGGCCCGATCCCCGCGCTGCCGACGGCGTCAACGATCCCGCCGTCGAACAGATCACCCACGGCCGCGATACGCCTGGTCTGCCCACCCGGAGAGATGTCCGCCATGAAGTAGCCGTCGTTGTCGAACGCGAAGCCGTCCTGCACACGGTCGAGCAGCAGGACATGGTCGTCTCTGATGTTGTTCACGAGCGCCACGCCCCACTGACCTTGTCCGGGACGCGTCTGGCCGGGCTCGGTCAACAACGCCGTGGAGCCATCTGCACGCCGCAACCCAACCCCGGCCAAAGCGACGGAAGGGAGCTCACCCTCGAGTGTGCTGAACACGACATCGCCGTTATCCGCCGCGAGCGGCACAAACCCAGCGCCGTCGGCTGTATCGATCAGCTCCGTCTCATCGACGATCGCCAAAGTACCGTCGAGATCGAATCGGACGAGCGAGGTGTACTCAGTCTCGGTCGCGAGGTCGGCCGTGAAGGTGTACTCGTACACCGATCGCTGATCGACAGCGAGGCTGAACCCCGCGGTGGGCGGGAACGTGGACGTCCTGTTGGGCGTCAGCGCCGTGCCTTCGCGGTAGAGCTCTTCCAGGATGACCGACTGCGACGCCGCCGGGCCCGCCAGTGCGAGGCAGGTCGCCGCGATGCGCCCGATACTCATCTGCACCCGCATTCCCGCTCGCTCCTCGCGTGGTTCTGCATCACGTCTGCCGACCCAATTCAGCATCATCCTCGGGAAACGTCGCCCGGTTCGTGAAGTGTGCGCTCAGATTCGGATTTGACACCCATCGCGGCGATAATCGCGTCGAGGTCGTTCGCGACGCGTATCGGCTGATTGGACAGCAGGCCCGTTGGGTCGCGCTTCTCGCCCCCGTTCGGGAGCGGCTTGGTATCCATCCCCGTGTGGTACCCCACGGTCACGTCGGGGTCCTTGAGCTGGTGGCCGGTGAGCACGCAGACGACGGTCTCATCCCGGCGGATGACGCCCAACTCACGGAGACGCCGGGCGCCCGCCACGCTCGCCCCACTCGCGGGCTCGCAACCGAAGCCGTACCGACCGACCAGCGCTTTGTGCTCGAGGATGACATCGTCGTCCACCGCGTGCACAACGCCGTCCATCACGTGCAGCGCCCGCAGGCACTTGCTCAGGTTCACAGGGCGGTTGATCTCGATCGCGCTGGCGACCGTGTCGGCCCGCTCGCCCGCGGCGTCCATCCTGGTGTACTCGGCCGCCACTTTCACGTGGTCGAACCTTCCAGGGCCCTGACCCATATCCCAGCGCAGCCCGTGCTCGTTGTAAAGACGGTCGAGTGTGCGCGCACCGTGCGCGTTGATCACCGCCAGCCGCGGCACCCGATCGATCAGACCCAGCTCACGCAGCTCCATGAATGCCTTGCCGAACGCGCTGGAATTGCCAAGATTCCCACCCGGCACCACGATCCAATCGGGCACGCGCCAGTCCAGCCCCTCGAGCACCCGGTACATCACCGTCTTCTGGCCCTCGAGCCGGAACGGGTTCACGCTGTTGACCAGGTACACGCCCAACTCGGGCCGCTCCTGAGCGACCTCCTTGACGCGGCTCATGCACGCGTCGAAATCGCCCGCGATCTGCAGCGTCGTCGCGCCGTAGTCCAGCGCCTGGCTCAGCTTCCCGAACGCGATCTTGCCATCGCCAATGAAAACGAACGCATGCAGCCCGGTCAGGCTCGCGTAGAGAGCAAGGCTCGCGGAGGTGTTGCCCGTCGAGGCACACGCAACGCGCGTCGCACCGACCATCCGCGCGTGCGTGAACGCGGCCGCCATCCCGTTGTCTTTAAACGAGCCCGACGGGTTGTACCCCTCGTACTGCAAGTAGAACCGCCCGCACTCGTCGCTGTCGTCGCACTCGAAGCCGATCGCCCGCCCCAGCCGGTCCGCCCGCTGCAGGTTCGTCCGCCCCTCGCCGATCGAGACGATCTCTGATTCGTCCCGGTAGAACGGCAGCAGATCCCGGAACCGCCAGACCCCGGAGAAGTTCAGAGCTGACTTGGTCGCCGAGCCACCCGCGGGCCCGCGGGGCCCGACCGTGCCGCTCCGCCGCTCGAACTTCGAGAAATCCCGCACCGCCACCGACCCTGGTGCGTACACAACATCCAGCAGCGCGCCGCACTTCGGGCACTTGGTCAGCACCCTATCCACGGGGTACTCTGCGGCGCAGTCTGGGTTGACGCAGCGTTGGAAGGCGGGATGCACAGCCTGGGTACTCATGACACGATGGTACCGTTCTGGCGACGCCGGCTGCTGGCGGTGACGATGCCGGCGGTCATTGCCGGATCGGTGATGCTCGTCGGCGGGTTGTCGTACACCATCGAGCAACTCCGTACCGGCACTGTCATGCAGGGGGCTTCGATTTTCGAGCCGCACTGGCTTCAGACCATGATTGCTGCGGCGATCGCGAGTGTCTTTCCGATGTGCACTGCGCTCGCGCTCGGCAGTTGGGCTCCGAAAAACCGTCTCGGGCCGGGCTACTGGCTCTCCACGGTCGCCAGTACATGCAGATTTTTGCTGGTACTTCTCGCGATGATGGCGACGATGGACGCCATACTGGATCCTGACCCGACGCTATCGAGCACGCTCATCTTGCTGCTGAGTCCAATCGTTGTGCTTCTCTTCGCCATAAGCATCCCAATCGGCACCGGCAAAGTGCGGCCTCGCGAGAAGGCCGTGATGACCACGGATGTCAGATACACCATCACATGCGTGATCTTGATCGCAGGCACGGCTCCTCTTGCCATCGCTTACTGGCATACATCAACAGATAACTACAATTATCTCCATATGGATTTCGAGTTCCTGACCATCTCGATCATGTGTTCCATCATGATCATCGGACTGCAGGGATCGCTCGTTTCCGCTTGGCTGTGTCGCCAGCTGACCATCCGCCACGCCCACTACCACGCCACACACTGCCACGACTGCGGCTATGACCTGACCACACTCGAAGCCGACGCCTGCCCCGAGTGCGGCCTGTCGATCCAGCCCGATCAGCGCGACGCGATCGAATCGCTTGCGGCATCCACGTCCGGTTCGAACGGCAGCCAATCCGCATCGTCCTCGCCGACTAGATCGAGCAGCGCCTGATACGCAGCGCCTGGGATCTCGACCACGCCGAACTGCTCGAGGTGCGGGTTGACGAACTGTGTATCGACCAGCGTGAAACCCTGCCGAGCGCAGTGCCGCATGAGATGAACTAGCGCGACCTTGCTTGCATCGGTGCCGCCCTGCTCCGGCCGTGCGAACATGCTCTCGGCGCAGAAGACCCGCCCGACCGCCAGGCCGTAGACACCGCCGACCAAGACCAGCTCGCCGCCCGGCTTCTCGAGCCAGGCCTCGACAGAGTGCGCCAGCCCGGCGCGGTGCAGCATCGCGAAGAGCGCCTCGATCCGCTCGTCGATCCAGGTCTCGGCCGTCATGCTCTCCGTCTCGCGACGCGGCGCGGCGCACTCGGCAACCACGGCCTCAAACGCGGCATCCGTCGTGATCCGGAACGGCGCCTGCCGGATTTTCGCGGCCAGCCTTCGGGGCACCCGGGCCGGTTGAGACAGCCCGATCGCACCGGGCGCGAGAGGCAGCACCGCCCGCGTTTCCGGACGGTACCAGCCAAGCCGCCCGCCCCGGCTCGCCGCGTCCCGCCCGTCCGCCATCGGGAAGCACCCGGCCCGGTAGGCCCGCAGGACCTCCCCGATCAGCGGCTCTGGGCCGGCGGCGGCCTGATCATCGCCCGACCGATCCATGCCGCATTCAAGGCCTATGCCCGCCCGGATCGACCGTGGCCCTCACGGAATCGAGTAAAATACGCCCGGGCGTGCGATGCCATGAAATGCCGGGCGGACCATTCCCAAGATCATCTCGAGGACCATCCTCAGCGAGAAAGGCAGACGCGTGGAACTCTCCCAAGCCATCGAGACCCTGGCCAGAAGCGACAGCCTGGTCTACGTCATCGCAGGAGTCATCGCGATCGTCGCCATCGTGTTCACCACGACAGGCAAGGTCCTCCGAGTGCATGCCGGCGAGCGGACCAAACGCGAGATCGCCGCCTATATCGCCGAGGGATCCATGACGCCCGAACAGGGCGAGCGTCTACTCAAGGCGGGAAAGAAGTACAGCTAAGCGGGCAACCGCGAACACGAGGGGAGCCGCATGCTTGAAACCACCGCCGTCCTTGCTCAGATCCACCACGGCGACATGGTCCCGATTATCGCGATCTCCGTCGGCGGCACCGTCGCGCTGATCGCCATCATCTTCGGTGGGGTCGTGGGCATCGTCCGCAACGTCCAGACCGAAACATCACGGCGCGAGATCGCGGCGTACGTCGCCGAGGGCTCCATGACGCCAGAAGAAGGTGAACGGCTTCTCAAGGCCAAGCCGCCGGGGAAAGACGATGCCTGATCCGCTGACCTCAGTCGAACCCATGCTGTCCATCGCGAACCTTGAGACCGCGGTCGCGGAGGAGATCAAGCTCGTCGTCATTGTCCTTGGCATCATCACCTTGGTGGTGACCGTGACGGTAAGCCGAACGATCCGCTCGGCGATCACCAGCCGCGACCGTGAGCAGACCAAGCGCGAGCTGGCCGCGTACATCGCTGAGGGCAGCATCTCGCCCGACGACGCTAAGGCCATCCTCCACGTCGGCGAGGGCGACGACATCCGCGAGTTCGTGCTCAAGCGCGCCGCCGACGGCTGGATCAGCGCCAAGAAAGCACAGCAGATCATCAGCACGCTCGAATCGGACAAGCAAGGCCGGCCCGCCAAGACCTGACCCGCTCGGTGGGCGATCAGACCGCCCGCGCCCCGCCCGCCGACCGCAGCAGCGACAGGACCCGAAGCAGTTCTGAGACGGACCAAGCCTGCGCCGGACACCCGCCGGGCGACTGCGGTTCGGGCGCCGTTTCGCCGTCGTACACCTCGAAGACCTGCCCGGGGCTCGCCGAGTCCGTCGACAGCATCGCATCGATCAGCGGCTCGACGATCCGGTGCGCCACCTCGCAGCTCTCGGCGTCGAACGAGCCCGCGCGGAGCACCGCCTCGGCCATCGGCCCAAGCAGCCAGGGCCACGACGTCCCTTGGTGGTACGCAGCGTCACGCTCGAACATCGGCCCCGCGTATCGGCCGCGGTAGCTCGGGTCCGCGGGGTCGAGCGTCCGCAGGCCCATCGGCGTACACAGGCGGTCGAGACACGTCCGGACAACGCGCGTCCGCTGGGCCTCGTCGAGCGGGCCGAACTCAAGGCTCGCCGCGAACACCTGGTTCGGCCGGATCTCTTCGACTGGGATCCAGCCTCGGTCCGTTGGCCGGAGACAGTCAACCAGGCAGCCCAACCTGTCGGACCACATATGCTCAGCGACGCCGCGTCGGCAACGATCGGCACGCGCGCGGAGGGTGCCCGCGGCGTCAGAATCCCACGCCCCCACCCACCGGCTGAGGCAGACCAGCCCGTGGTGCCAGAGCGCCTGGAGCTCGACCGGCTTGCCGTGGCGGGGCGTGAAGACGACGCCGTCGCGGGCCGCGTCCATCCACGTCAGCTGCGTCGAGGCGGCGCCCGCGAAGACCAGCCCGTCATCGTCGACGCCGATGCCACCGGGCGCACCGCCGACATAGCCCTCAACGACATCCATGCACGCGGGCAGCAGCACGTCTCGGCAGAGCTGGTCGTGCGTGCCGTGGCTCTGCGTCGCGCGGCGGAACGCATCGCACGCGTGCAGGAACCACAGGCTCGCGTCCGCGGTGTTGTACTCCGGCTCGGTGCCGTCGTCCGCGAAACGGTTGGGTATCAGCCCGTTGCGCTGCGCCCGTGCGAACGTCTCCAGCACACGGGAGGCTTCCTCGTGACGCCCGGTGACCAGCAGCAGCCCGGGCAGCGCAATCATGCTGTCGCGTCCCCAGTCGCCGAACCATGGGTAGCCGGCCAGAATCGAGACCAGCGAGCCCGCATCGCGCGCCAAGGCGGGCGTGGCGGCACGCCTGACGACGAACTGATCCGCCGCGGTCGCCAGCGCGACCACCGCGCGGTCGTCAGCCTCGGTTCCCACGCCGAGCCGCAGGACCGATTCAGCCGAGGAGCGCAGACGGGCCGACCGTTCGACCGCTCCCGTGCGCCAGCCTCCGTCGGCCAGGATCTGCGCCGCCGCACCGGGCTCGCCCGCCCCAACCCGCAGCGAGCAGTCCTCAAGCAGGCTCAGGTGCACCGAGCCCGGGCAGAACAGGTGCTCGGTGGCATCGAAACCCCGGTCGGCTTCGTGCGCGTATCGGAAGCCGTGCCACCAGTGCGGTCCGACCTTAAACGCTCCACGGCTCTGCTCGCCCACCAGCTCGAGTGAGGCCTCGATCCCCTGCCGGCTGATCCACAGGCTCCGCTCGTCTGCGGCGTGTGTCACACGTACGCCGTGGTCTTCGAAGGCGTTGAGCCCGTGGAAATCCCGGAGTCCCATGAGCGGTCTGGCGTCGATCCAAGCCCGCACACCCTCCGCCGAATAGGTCACGGTCGCCGCCGAGGCATACTCGTGCAGTTCCAAGGTCTTGGTCAGGCGCCCACCGTCCCCGAGGTCGAAGACCCAGCGGGCCGCGTTCATGCCGTCCGGCCCGAGTTCAAAGCGCAGCAGCCTGGGCCCCGCGCCGTCAAGCCTCGTGCCATCGTCGAACACGGCGGCCGAAAGATCCACCGGGTAGCAACGCGGATCGTCGGGATGCACCCAGACGATCTCCTGGATGGAGTGCCACAGCAGCTCGCGCTCGAGCGGCGGAGAGACGCTGACGGTCAGCAGGCTGTGATAGCGTCGGCTCGGCACCCCGGAGACGGTGCCCATCGCGAACCCACCCAGCCCGTCGGTCAGGAGCCACTCCTGCCGGCCGAGCCCGGCGCGTTCGTCCCGGCTCCTCGGCTCGATAGACCACCTCGGTGACGCCAGCCAGCGGGTCGCATCCACATCGTGCATCTGCTCAATCAACGCGGGCTCCGACTCATTGGCTCGCTGAATGTCAGGCCGACCGGCCTGCTGACATACCCGATGACACTGGCCCTGCGGCTTGACAGGCAGCGCCACCCCCGCGAGACTATCTCATGGGAACCCTCTCCGCACCGCATCCTCCGCACAACTCGGATCCGACCGCCGGCTCGCCGCCGGGCAGCGGCCCGAAACCAGGCGTCTGGAAGCGTGACCCGTTCGCCAAGCTCAGCGCCGAGGGCATCACCTTCGACGATGTGCTGCTGATCCCTCGCCGCAGCGGTGTCATCCCTAGTCAGACCGATGTCTCCACAAGACTCACGCCGACCATCGCGCTGCGGATTCCCCTGATCTCGGCCCCCATGGACACGGTAACCGAGTCCGCCCTGGCCATCGCGCTGGCTCAGGAGGGCGGCATCGGCATCATCCACAAGAACCTGCCGCCTGAGGTCCAGGCCCGCGAGGTCACCAAGGTCAAACGCTCGGCCAACGGCATCATCGTTGACCCAATCACGCTCGGGCCCGACGACACCGTCGGCCGGGCGCGCGAGCTCATGCGTCGGCACCACGTCTCGGGCTTCCCGGTCACGGATTCGGGGTCGGTCAGCGTCCGCCACCGCGGCAAGGGCAAAGTCGTTGGCATCCTGACCCGCCGCGACCTGAAGTTCGTCGCCGACGAATCCACACCGGTCAAGGTCGTCATGACATCGACCAACCTCGTCACGGCCCCGCCGACGACCACCCTCGCCGAGGCGGAGGACGTCGTCAACCGCAACAAGGTCGAGAAGCTGCTGCTCGTCGAGGCCGACATGACGCTCGCGGGGCTCGTGACGATGCGGGATATCGACCGGCTCAGCCAGTTCCCGAATGCGAATACGGACGACCGCGGGCGCCTGCGCTGCGGCGCGGCAGTGGGCGTGAAGCAGTTCGACCGCGTCGAGGCGCTGATCGCCGCGGGTGTGGACGTCATCACTGTTGACACGGCCCACGGCCATAGCGAGAACGTGATCGAGACCGTCCGACAGATCAAGAAGATGGCGGGCGTCGAGGTCGTCGCCGGCAACGTCGCCACGGCCGAGGGCGCCCGGGACCTGGTCGAGGCGGGCGCCGATGCGGTCAAGGTCGGCATCGGCCCGGGCTCGATCTGCACGACGCGCGTCGTCACCGGCGTGGGCGTGCCGCAGATCTCGGCGGTTCTGCACGCGATCGCGGGCGTCGCCTCGACGGGCCGTGACATCCCGGTGATCGCCGACGGCGGGATCCGCGCCTCGGGCGACATCGCCAAGGCGGTGGCCGCGGGCGCCGACGCCGTCATGCTCGGCTCGCTGTTCGCCGGTCTGGACGAGTCGCCCGGCGAGCTGGTCATCAGCCACGGCCGGCGGTACAAGAGCTACCGGGGCATGGGTTCCGAGGGCGCGATGAACGCGGGCTCGGCCGATCGGTACGCGCAGGCCGACAAGACCGAGCGCGACGGCAAGCCCGCCATGAAGTTCGTGCCCGAAGGCGTCGAAGGGCTGGTGCCCTACCGCGGCTCGCTCGCCGAGTTCGTCTACCAGCTTGTCGGAGGGCTGCGGTCGACGATGGGCTACCTCGGGTGCGGCACGATCGATGAGCTGCACGAGCACGCGCGGTTCACACGCGTCACGGGCGCGACGGTCATCGAGAACCACCCGCACGACATCCGCATCACCAAGGAATCGCCGAACTACATGTCCGACCAGCTGGGATAAGCAATAGCTCCGTGCTGCGATCCGCTTATCGGCCGAATTGCGAGCCCGAAGGCCGCGGCGGCAACAGTCCCAAGGGCCTGGCTTCGTACATGTGCGGTCCCGGCGTGCGCGCATGCCGACCCCCGCCGTCCTCACCGGTCTTCACGTACGGGCGGAGCGGGCGGAGCCCTTCGACCGCAAGCGCGGCGAAATACGTCGGTCTATACGTGTCGTTGGCGTTGTCGCTTACCAAAACGAGCGCCTGCCGACCGTCTCCGAGCTCGTGCCAGAATGCACCCGCGTTGTAGCGGGCGCCCTGCAGCCCGAGGGAATCCGTATCGCCGAGCCTGCGCTTGATGACCGGTGTGTAGCCGTCCGGATCGCGCAGCGATTCAGTCCCATGCACATCGGTCGCGCCCGCGAGTTCCACGAGATAGAGCTCCGTCTTGGCCCGAGGCGACCGGCCCTGGTTGGGCACCATGATCGACTCGATCGAAACAAGCGTGTTGTCGTCCACCGCGATCAGCTCCACCAGCGAACGCTCCGTGCCCGCGGGTGCGCCGGCGGGAGGCTCCTCAAGCTCGTAGACGTACTCGCGCTTCGGTGCCGCCGACCAGTAGTCGAAGTGCACGAGCCGCACGGGCACCGTGCCAGAGCCGGCAACCGAGGGGGGACCGTCCTGGGCAAGGGGCTGCTCGAATGCCGCGATCAGGCTGTGGTCGGGCATCAGCGCGATCGACTCGTACGCGCGGTCAGGGCGTGGCCCGATTGGTGCACCCTCGTCGTGCCCGTGGGCGAGGTAGCCTGGCGTCTCGAACCAGTCCATAAACGTCGCGCCGGTGCACATCTCGAATACGCCGGCTCGTTTACCTTCGCTAAGCACGCCCTCGCTGGTCCACACAAGGTACGGCTCATCGCCAGGGGGATCGGCCGGGATGATGCGGACACTGCCGGGCTGGTGGAGCCCGGACTCGAAGATCTCGCCGTTCGAGTGGTTGAGCGCCTGGGCCTGATCGAGCTCAAAGAGCGTGAACCCGCGTGGCCCGAGCTCGATGCGCATCCCAAAGAACCGCACCGGCCCGAGCGTGCCCGAATCATTGCTGACGGCGATCCACCGCTGGCTCTGCGGGTCGTAGTCGAGCCCGGAAATACCAGCGAACGCGAGCCCCTCGGCCCGGGCGAACCCTTCGATGCTCAGTTCCGCGAGCAGCTCAAGGCTCTGCGCAGACGCGCCCGATGCTCCGGCGAAGAGCCACAGACCAGCAATCCAGACCGGGCGACGCAGCATGGAACGACCTCCGTTGCGGGCATCGAACCGGGGCAACACCCGGCCGATTCGCGAGCACATGATATGAACTACGAGCCCGCGTGTTCCGGCCGACCCGCTGGCCCAGCGGGCCGACCGTGGGCGAATTCGATGGTCACAGGCCTCAGTACGCCCCCGTCGTCTTCGATGGCCAGAGCCGTCAGCACCGTCGGGAGGCCCGGTGCGAAGTTGGAATCGCTGACGAACAGCAGCGTGGCCGTCCCATCGGCGAGCCTTGGCCCGAAGCAGACGCCCTCGACATTCAGGACCGTCGGCGCCAGATCGCTCAGCGACGCGACGGGTGTCTTTCGCGCGGGGGTGAAGCCGCCGTCATCGAGCGTCGGCGCATCCAGCACATCCGTTGCACCGGCGGGATCGATGATGTACAGCTCTACGCTGTACCCGCCGGTCAGCCGCAGCGACCGCTCGACTGCCAGCAGGCGCCCGCCTTCCAGCGCAAGCAGGTCAACGAGCCCGACCGCCGGCGACGCCAATGCCGCGCCCGGTGCCCCCAGCGGGTACGCCACCTGCGAGACCGCATCCGCCAGCGGCTCGCGCAGGTCATACGTGCTCAAGCGGACGTACCGGCCGCCGTCCTGCCGGAGCGGACGCTCGGTACCGACGACCGCCCGCCGGTCCCCCACCACCGCGACCGACTCGAACGCGCGATTGTCGTGCACGCCGACACGCGACCGCCGTCCCGTCGGAACGTGCGAGCGCGGCGCTGGCCACTCGTCCATCCGTGTGGCGCCGCTGCACATCTCGTAGATCCGCGGCTCGACGCCGCGCCTCGCGTCGCCCTCACTCACGAATAACAGCGTCGGCTCACCGAACTTCTCGCCGTGCGGCACGAACCGGATGCCCTCCGGGTCGAGCGCGACATCGATCAGTTCCCCGGAGCCCCAGTGCATCTTCAGGACGTTCATCCACTCCAGGCCGACGATCCGGTCGGGCGCAAGCTCGATCTCGGCCAGGTACGCCCGGGGCGGCGCGTGCTCGCCCTTGTCGTCGCTCAGCGCGATCATGAAGCCCCAGTTGGGCTCATAATCGATCCCGCTGAGCCCGCCGATCCGCGTGCCAAGGAACTCCGCCCGCGGCTCGATGTGGTGCTCGCCGATCAGGCGCAACTCGATATCGGACGCCGGCTCCGACGCGGAAACCGTGCCGATCAATACAGACGCGGCTGCGAGGGCAGCGGCCCCGGCAGAACCCCATGAGCGTGCGTGTGGCATGCATTCCCCTTCGCAGACCGGCCGTCCGGGGTTCGGGCGTCCGACCGCCAAGCGTTCACTTGGTTGAGTCAGTTGTTGAACAGGAAATGGCAGACATCGCCGTCCTGCATCGCGTAGTCCTTGCCCTCGACGCGCAGGCGGCCGTTCTCGCGGATCGCCTTCTCGGTCTTGAGTTCGTCGAGATCGTCCACCGAATACACCTCGGCTCGGATGAAACCCTTCTCAAAGTCTGTGTGGATCACGCCCGCGGCTTGGGGAGCCTTCGAGCCGGTCCGCACCGTCCAGGCCCGGATCTCCTTCGGCCCCGCCGTGTAGAAGCTCTGAAGCCCCAGCAGCTCGTAGACGCCCCGCGCGAGCTTGTTGAGCGCCGGCTCGTCCATGCCCATGTCGGCAAGCATCTCGAGCTTGTCGTCGTGGTCGAGCTCGGCCAGCTCGCTCTCGATCTTCGCGCAGATCGGGACGACCGCCATGCCCTCCGCCGCCGCGCGGTCACGGACGGCCTGCGCCAGAGGGCCCGTTCCGTTGACGTCCGAATCGTCCACGTTCGCGATGTAAAGAACCCGCTTGCTCGTGATCAGCGTCATCTGCCGGAGCGCCTTCTGCTCGGCCGGGTCGTCTAGCTCCAGCACTCGCGCGGGCTTGCCATCGGTCAGGTGCGGCTCGAGCTTTTTCAGCACGCCCAAACGTGCGACATCCTCCGGCGATCGGCTCTTGGCGGCTCGCTCGGCCTTTGGCAGCGCGTTCTCGACGGTCTGCAAGTCGGCCAGGATCAGCTCGGTCGCGATCGTCTCGATGTCGCGGACAGGGTCGACGGTGCCGTCGACGTGCGTGATGTCCTCGCCGCCCGGCGCCTGCTCGAAACAGCGGACGACCTGGACGATGGCGTCGACCTCGCGGATGTGGCTGAGGAACTTGTTGCCGAGCCCTTCGCCCTCGCTCGCGCCGCGGACGATGCCGGCGATGTCGACCAGCCGGAGCGACGCGGGCACGATCTTCTGCGTCTCGATATGCCCGTTGATCCGGCCCAGCCGGGGGTCGGGGATGGGCACGACGCCGACGTTGGGCTCGATGGTGGCGAAGGGATAGTTCGCCGCGAGCGCGCCAGCCGCGGTCAGGGCGTTGAACAGCGTGCTCTTGCCGACGTTGGGCAGGCCGACGATTCCGGCTTCCATAGGGGTCTCCGAGGCATCACATCCGAGCGGTTCGGGCCAACGTCCGCAGGTCGATATGTGGCCTACAGTTGTAGCCGCTTTGCCTGGAGCCGACGCGATGAAGAAAGACACCCATCCCCAGATGTACCCCTGCAAGGTCTACTACAACGGCGAGGTCGTGATGGAGGTCGGAGCGACGACGCCGGAGCTGCACGTGGACGTCTGGTCGGGCTCGCACCCGTTCTTCACGGGCAAGCAGGGCTTCGTAGACGCGACGGGCCGGGTGGAACGGTTCCAGAAGCGATTCGAGGGCAACTACTTCAAGAAGGGCGGCACGAGCAAGAGCCGCAAGACCCGGAAGTAGGCAATCGCACGAGCCCGAGAACCCAAACGTTCCCCGATCGATCATGGTCCGGACCGGATTGGACGATGACGCCCGGCCGCCGGGCGTTTTTTGTGCGGCGGGGTAGACCAATGTCCATTCATGCGGATAAATGGATGAATGTCGATGCGATCGAAGCTGTTGGACATCCTGGACCGCCGGGTGCTTGTTCTCGACGGAGCGATGGGCACGGCGACGCACGAGATCGATCTCGACGTCGCGGCTGACTACTGCGGGTGCGAGAACTGCCCTGAGATCCTCCTCGACCGTCGGGCCGACGTGATCCAAGGCATCCACGAGAGCTTCTTGGCGGTTGGCGCCGACGCGCTGAAGACGAATTCGTTCGGCGGCGCGAGGCATGTGCTGTCGGAAAACGATCTCGAGGAGCGGACGTTCGAGCTCAACACGCTGGCCGCCGAAGTCGGTCGAGCGGCCGCCGACCGCTACACAACAGAGGACAAGCCACGGTTCGTCCTCGGCTCGATGGGGCCTGGCACCAAGCTCATCACGCTCGACCAGATCCGGTGGGACGCGATGCTCGCCAGCTACCACGAGCAGGCACGGGGGCTTATCGCGGGCGGGACCGACGCGTTCCTGATCGAGACCTGCCAGGACATCCTGCAGATCAAGTCGGTGATCAACGCATGTCTGCAGGCGATCGATGAGGCGGGCAAGACGCCGGACGAACTGCCGATCATGGTCTCGGTGACGATCGAGCAGACCGGGACGATGCTGATGGGCACCTCGATCGAGGGCGCGCTGGCAGCGCTCAAGGACTACCCGATCGCATCGCTGGGGTTGAACTGCGCGACGGGACCGACCGAGATGTCCGAGCACGTTGCCTATCTCGGCCGGCATTGGGGTGCCGATGGCAGGCGCATCTCAGTGGTACCCAACGCGGGCTTGCCGATACTGGTTGAAGGCAGAACCGAGTATCCGCTGAAGCCCAAACCGTTCGTTGATGCCCTGCTGAAGTTCATCAACGAACACGGAGTCAGCGTGGTTGGCGGCTGCTGCGGTACAACAACCGAGCACATCAAGCTGCTTGCGGAGGAAGTCGCCGCGCTGCCGACACCGACGTCGGCTCCGACCCCAATCCCGCCGAGCTCGACTTCGCTCTATGGTCCGACGGAACACCGGCAAGACAACTCGTTCCTGATCGTTGGCGAGCGGTGCAACGCTTCGGGCTCGCGGAAGTTCAAGCGGCTGCTCGAGGAAGAGGATTGGGACAGCATCGTGACGCTCGCGCGGGAGCAGGTGCGCGATGGCTCGCACGTGCTTGATGTCAACGTCGATTATGCGGGCAGAGATAACGCCGCGGATATGAGCGAGGTTATCAAGCGGCTGGTGCGCCAGGTCGATGCGCCGCTGATGCTCGATTCGACACAGGTCGCGACGATCGAGGCAGGCCTGAAGCACGCGGGCGGCAAGTGCCTGATCAACTCGGCGAACTTCGAGGACGGCGATGAGAAGTTCGATGCGATCTGCGAGCTCGCGTCGACTTACAACGCCGCGCTCGTCATCGGCACGATCGACGAGGACCCCGAGGAGGCGATGGCCCGCACGGCCGACCGGAAACTGGAAATCGCCTCGCGCGGCATCGAGCGGGCGACCGAGGTCCACGGCATCGCGATCGAGGACATCTTCATCGACCCGCTCGTCCTGCCCATCTCGACGGGCATGGACACCGACCGGCGGTCGGGGCTGGAGCTCGTGCGGGGCACGAGGCTTATCGCCGAGGCTTTCCCGGAGGTGCAGATCACCTGCGGGCTGTCGAACGTCTCATTCGGCTTGAAGCCGGCAGCGAGGGTGGTGCTCAACTCGGTCTTCCTGCACGAGCTGGTCGAGCACGGCATGACCAGCGCGATTGTGCACGCGAGCAAGATCTTGCCGCTGAACAAGATCGAGGACGAGCACAAGCAGGCTGCACTCGATCTGATCTACGACCGCCGCCGGGAGGGCCACGACCCGCTGCAGGCCTTCATCGAGCTGTTCAAGGATGTCGAGTCGGTAGCGGATGCCAAAGCGTCGAAGAAAGACATGACGCTCGAGGAGCGGCTTCGTCATCACATTATCGACGGCGAGAAGGAGGGCCTGCAAGGGTGCCTCGACCAGGCGATGCAGGCCTACCCGCCGCTGGACATCATCAACGACCACCTGCTCGACGGGATGAAGACCGTCGGCGAGCTGTTCGGCTCAGGGCAGATGCAGCTGCCGTTCGTGCTGCAATCAGCAGAGGTGATGAAGAAGGCGGTTGCGCACCTGGAACCGCACCTGGATCGTGTCGACGGCGAGACGCGGGGTACGATCGTGCTGGCCACGGTCAAGGGCGACGTGCACGACATCGGCAAGAACCTGGTCGACATCATCCTGTCGAACAACGGCTATACAGTGCACAACCTGGGGATTAAGCAGCCGATCTCGGACATCATCGAGGCGTGGAAGTCGACGGGCGCGGACGCGATCGGGCTCAGCGGGCTGCTGGTCAAGAGCGTCAACGTGATGGAGGACAACCTCAAGGAGCTCAACAGCCAGGGACTGGATCCGACCGTGATCCTGGGCGGCGCGGCGCTCACCCGGCACTACGCCGAGGGGTACCTGCGCGGCACGTACGACGGTTCGCTGTACTACGGCAAGGACGCATTCGAGGGCCTGCGGATCATGGATCTGCTCGCGTCGGATCGGCTCGGTGAGATCGACGCGGAAGTCGACGAGCGGCTCACGAAGCGATCGAAAGCGGAGGAGACCGTGGCGGCGTCCCGGGCAAGGCAGGCCGCGGAGCAGGACGCCTTCGCCGAATCCAAGACAGCGGGCGTCGCGGTCAATAAACGCAGCGATGTGGCGACCGACATCCCGGTACCGACGGCGCCGTTCTTCGGTACGCGCGTCGTTGAGGGGCTGGACCTCGACGACATCTACCCGTTTATCAACCCGATCGCACTCTTCCGCACGCAGTGGCAGTTCAAGAAAGGTAAGCTGTCCGATGCTGAGTATCAGGCGAAGCTCGAAGATGAGATCCAGCCCGTGTTCGACCGGCTCAAGGCCTGGTGCCGGGACGAGCGTGTGCTCCAGCCGCGGGTGGTCTACGGCTACTACCCGTGCAATGCCGCCGACAACGATCTGATCATCTACGACCCCGAAGATCATGCCAAGGAGATCGAACGGTTCACCTTCCCTCGTCAGAACGGGAAGCGGCGTCTGTGCATCGCGGACTTCTTCAAGAGCGCCGAATCAGGCGAGAAGGACGTCCTGGGGCTGAGCTGCGTAACGATGGGCCGGCGCGTCAGCGAGGAGGGCAAGAAGCTCTTTGACGCCGACAACTACACCGAGTACTTGTACCTGCACGGCATGGGCGTCGAGACGGCCGAAGCCCTTGCGGAGATGTGGCACAAACGGATCCGCCAGGAGCTCGGCATCGCAGGCGACGACGGCCCGCGCGTCAAGGACCTGTTCACGCAGAAGTACCGAGGCTCGCGCTACTCACCGGGCTACCCAGCGTGCCCGGACATGTCCGATCAGGACATCATCTGGCGGCTCCTGCAACCCGAGCGGATCGGCTGCGTGCTGACGGAGAACTGGCAGATCGATCCGGAGCAGTCGACCAGCGCGTTCGTGGTGCACCACCCTGAGGCAAAGTACTTCAACGTGTGATTCTCGGACCTGCGGGCAGCCGACAAAGCTGCCGATATCTCCGTCGTGGAAGTCGCCGCATTCTCGACCGAGCTTCAGCCGATCCAGCGGGCTGCCGGTGCACCGGGCCAGCTGCGCATTGTCGAGCCTCGGGCGAGCGGCACGCAGACGCGGCGTCCGGTCGAGCGTGCCGATGACTCGGCGACGATCTCGCGCGAGGCGCGGGACGCGGCCGGCGTTTGGGCGGGGGACGCCCGCCAGCCTCGCGGGGTCGATGGCGAACCCCTGACCGACGAGCAGGCCCGCGAGGTCGAAGAGCTCCAGGCCCGCGATGCAGAGGTCCGTGCGCACGAGCAGGCGCACGTCGCCGCAGCGGGCACGCTGTTCCGCGGCGGTCCGACGTACACCTACCAGACCGGGCCAGATGGCAAGCGATACGCGGTCGGGGGCATGGTCCAGATCGATACATCCGAGGGGGCCACGCCCGAGGAGACGATCCAGAAGGCGGCCCAGATCCGTCGTGCCGCGCTCGCACCGGCCGAGCCATCGAGCACGGATCAGGCCGTGGCGGCGAACGCATCGCGGATGGAGGCCGAAGCCCGCGCCGAACTCGCTCGCGAAGACGAACAGGCGCGCACAGCCGCAGCGAGCAGCCCGGAGATCTCCGTCGGTGCCCGCTACGGCATCGACCGATACATGGCCGTCGAGAACACCGCCGATGCGGATCGCCCGCGGGTCGACTTCACGGCGTAACTCGAACTACCGCCGCAGCATCGAACGCAGCATCAGCAGGAAGATCGGGCCGCCAACGAGCGAGGTGACGACGCCCAACGGGAGCCTGCCGCTCGGCAGCTCGACGGTCCGCACCAGGGCATCACCCGCCACGACGACAGCGGCGCCCAAGATCGGGGCCGCGACCGAGAGCGGCCGGTGCGCCGGACCGAGCAGCATCCGAGCGGCGTGGGGCACAACCAGCCCTACAAAACCGATGGGGCCCGCGATGACGACCGTGACGGCGGTCAGCGTGCCCGCGGTTGTGAAGAGCCAGATACGCAGCGGTCGCACGCGCACACCAACGGATGCAGCTTCATCATCGCTCATGCTCGCGGCGTCCATCGCAGGGCCAAGCCGCACACCAACCGCCGTGCCCGCGGTCGCGCAGGCGATGCCCAGCCATGCCAGCCACCAGGGTGTGTCATCGCTCAGCCGGCCGAGGACGAGCCGGGACGCCTGGAACCCGCCGTCGGGCAGCAGCTGCCGGACGACCGAGCTTGCCGAGCCAAGCAGGATGCCGACGATCACACCGACAAGAATCAGCGTGAGCGGATCAAGGAAGCCGCGGCGCTGGCTGAAGGCGTAGACAATCGCCAGCGCCCCGCACGAGCCCGCAACGGCGGGAAGAGGGTTGACGGCGATCGGGGCGATCGCACCCGTCGCGATGTAGCCGATATACGCGGTGAGCATGACCGCGAGCCCGGCGCCGGCGGACAGCCCGAGCAGATCGGGCGAGGCGAGCGGGTTGCGAAGCAGGGCCTGGAGCATCACGCCCGCCTGCGCGAGCCCGGCCCCCACCCCGACGCCCAGCACGACGCGCAGCCAGCGGAGTTCCGCGATCGCGGCATCGGACGCGAAGCCGAAGCGTTCGCCGCCGACCAGGAGCCGGAGCATGGCCGCGGCGGCGAGGCCGACGAGCAGGAGTGTGATGACCAGGGGAGTTCGAGTCCGCACCGCGCAAGCCTATCCGGGCTACCATCGTGCCCGTTTTCTGGCAGGTTTCAGCCCGCTCCGTGGAGGCCCGATCGATGCCCGGCACCATCCGCTGCAAGCTCATCACACCCGACGCAGCGCTGATCGACGACGAGGTGGTGTACGCCTCGGTCCCGCTCTGGGACGGGCTGGCGGGCTTCCAGTCCGGAGGGGCGCCGATGGTCGCCAAGCTCGGCACGGGCGAGCTCCGGCTCGATTTCCCCGAGGCGCAGGGCGCCAAGGGGGGCAGCCGGAGCTATTTCCTGCACGAGGGCTTCCTCAAGCTGGCCGACAACGAACTGACGCTGCTCGCCACGAACGCGACGGCGGTCGAGTCGCTGATCGAGTCCGAATGCGAGGCAGCGTTCAAGGAAGCCGAGGCCCGCGTCGTGCCCGATGCAAGCGAAGACCGGGCGGCGGAGATGGACCGGATCACGGCCGACCGGACGCAGGCCCGCGCGAAGCTCGCGCTCGCACGCAAATACCGCGGCAAGGGGATCTAAGTCCCGGGCCGTAGGGCAGCGGGCAACAAGCAGTAGGTCATGGGCGAATAGGAAGCATGCGAGAGGGAGCGTGCTCAAGATAGATGGGTTTCAACCCATTGCCAATTACCACCCATTACCCATTGCCTGCTACCCACTGCCTATTGCTTTCCCCAGCTATCGCCCCCAGCCGACCTTGGTTGACATCGCCCGGCGGATCTCGAGGTCCTGCTCGCGTTCCTTGATCGCTTGCCGCTTGTCGCTGGCGCCCTTGCCGCGCGCGATGCCGATGAGCAGCTTGGCGTAGCCGTTCTTGAAGTAGAGCTTGAGCGGGACGATGGTGGTGCCCTTCTGGTCTGCGGCCTTGAGCATGCGGCGGATCTCGGCCTTCTTGGCGAGCAGCACACGCGTGCGGAGCGGATCGTGGTTCATCGCCGATGCGGGCGCGTAGTGACCGATCGTGACGTTGTGGATCTTGAGCTGCAGGGGCGACTCGTACGCGCGGACGAAGCCCTCGGCGATGCTGGCGTTGCCCTCGCGGACGCTCTTGACCTCCGAACCGTGGAGCTTGAGGCCGACCTCGAACGTCTGATCGATGGTGTAGCTGTGGCGTGCCTTGCGGTTCTCGATCGTGGGCTGATCGGTGGGCTGTTTCTTTGACTTGCCGCGGGCCATAGCGGGAACGATACGCGTCCCGGCCGCAGCCTGAGCCACACAGCTCGGCATCGGCGGTACACTCGGACGATGGGCAGCGGCGGCCTTATTCTGATCATGATCGTCGGCCCGATCCTGCTGATCCTGGTGGGCATCGTGGCCTACTACAGCTGGAAGAAGGAACAGGCCCGCAAGGCCGCCCTCTCCGCGTTGGCCGTTGAACTCGGCCTCAGCTGGGACCCGTCGCGGGACACCGGCCACGACGACCGTTACTCGAACTTCGAGGTCTTCCGCCGAGGGCACACCCGGTCCGCGTACAACACCATGACCGGCACGCACGCGGTGGGCGGCACGCCCTTCCCGCTCATCATGGGTGACTTTACCTACAAGGTCACGAGCCACAACGGCAAATCCAGCACCACGACGACCTACCGCTTCAGCTACCTCATCCTGCACCTTCCCTACCCGGGGGTGCCCGACCTGCTCATCAGGCCCGAGCACCTGTTCGACAAGCTTGGCTCGATGCTGGGGTTCGACGATATCGATTTCGAGTCTGCCGAGTTCAGCCGCACGTTTATGGTCAAGAGCCCGGACAGGCGGTTCGCCTACGACGTCGTCACGCCGGCGATGATGGAGTTCCTGCTCAGCTTGCCCTCACCGCCGACGATCGACATGGAGCGCAGCATGCTCTGCTTGACGGACGGCAGGCGTCGGTGGACGCCCGAGCAGTTCCGCGGCACGCTGGAGTTCGCGGACAGATTCTTGTCGCTCTGGCCCGAGCACGTTGTGCACGATCTGACGACCCGAGCCACGGGGAGGGTGGGCTGATGGAGCCGATCGTGATCGTGGTGCTTGTCGTGGGTGCGGCAGTGCTCGTGCCGCTGATCTGGGCGATCGCGACGTACAACCGGTTCGTCTCGCTTCGCCAGCACATGCGCGAGAGCTGGGCTGATATCGACGTCGAGCTCAAGCGCCGCTACGACCTCGTCCCGAACCTCGTCGAGACGGTCAAGGGGTACGCAGCCCACGAGCGGGAGACGCTCGAGCGCGTTGTCGAGCTGCGGAACAAGGCCCACGCGAGCCACGGCACGCAGGCCGAGCAGGCGGTCGACGAGTCGGCCATGCTGATCGGGCTCAAGAAGCTGTTTGCGGTCGTCGAGGCGTACCCGGAGCTGCGCGCGGATGCCCAGTTCCTGGCGCTCCAGAAGCAGTTATCGCTGACCGAGGACCGCATCGCCGCGAGCCGCCGGTTCTACAACGCCAATGTCCGCGACCTCAACCAGCTGCGGGGGCAGTTCCCGACGAGCCTGATCGGGAGCACGTTCGGCTTCGAAGAAGGCAGCTACTTTGAGCTGTCCAGCGAGGCCGAACGCGTCGTGCCCAAGGTGGACATCTAGCCAAGGCTACTCGGCATCTTCGACCGGGTTCTCAAGCTCGCCGATCCCGCCGATGCTGACCGTGACGGTCTCTCCGGGCGTGAGGTACCGCTTCGGGTCCCGGCCGTGGCCGACGCCGCTGGGCGTCCCGGTCAGGATGGTCGTTCCGGGCAGCAGCGTGGTGCCAGCGGACAGCCGCGCGATCAGCTCCGCGACCGGGAAGATCATCTGTGCCGTACTGGCCCGCTGCATCGTCTCGCCGTCGATGCAGCACGTGACGATCAATCCCTGGACATCACCGACCTCGTCGAGCGGAACGATCCGTGGTCCGAGCGGGCAGAAGGTGTCGAACGACTTCCCGAGGCAGAACTGCCCGCCGGCACCCTGCTTCTGCCACCAGCGCGCCGAGACATCGTTTGCGCAGCAGACGCCGAGCACGCACTCGAGTGCGCGATCTGCCGGCACGTCCTTGCGACGCTCGCCGATGACGACGGCCAGCTCAGCCTCGAAATCCACCTGCGCCGGCCCACCGGTCGCCGGGTCGCGGCAGACCGTGGGGATGCGGATGGGATCGCCACGCAGGCAGGCCGACGCGGGGTTCTTCGTAAACACAAGCGGCCGCTCGGGCAGGTCGCCGCTCATTTCTTTTGCATGCTCGGCGTAGTTCCTCCCGATGCCGATGATGTGCCGGACCTCGAGCAGGCCGGCGCCACCGCGGTCGATCCCCACGCCGAAATCGGTGCGAACCAGCAGCATTGCGTGCCTCCAAACCTGCGAATCAGACGAGATCGATCGGGCCGGCATCCGGGCACAGGCCGGCTTCAGCCGCCTCGGCATAGAGCTTGGACAACGCCCCGGCTCCCGCCTCGCCCATGTCGCGCGTCAGACCGCTGACGTACATCGAGAGATACTTCTCGACGAGGGCATCGTCGTTCCATTCGGGACGGTCGCCGCCGCGCATGCGGAGAAAGGCCTTCGATCTCTCGATGTTTGCAACCGCGTGTTCGACGCTCGCCGAGAGAAGCCCGGACACACGCTCGCAGCCACCCTCCGCCCGATTATCAAGATCACGCTTGATCACGTTCAGCCCGAGCGGCAACGGGCCGCCGCGGTTCACCTGCCACCAGGCACCCAGATCCATCAGCCGCGTCAGACCCGCATCGGCGAACGTCAGCTGTGCTTCATGGATAAGCAGCCCAGCAGCGACCTCCTCGCGCTGCACCGCCCCGATCACATCTCCGAACGGCATCGGCACCGGCGTCATCCGCTTGTCGGCATCGATCCCACGCAGCAGGATCGACAACACGAGATATGCGGTGGTCATTGTCCCAGGCACCGCGATCGAGTGGCCAACCTCCAGCAGCTTCGAGATCGAAGCCTCCCCCACGGCGAACCGCGGGTCGTCCGCGCGGACAACGACCTTGGGCCCGTAGCCCTCGCCGAACGACCCGCCGCAGCGGGTGATGCGGTAGCGGTCCTTGACGTGCGGGTAGGTGTGGGCGCTGATGGCGGTGATGTCCAGGTCGCCGCGCTCGATCGCCCGTCGGTTGAGCTTCTCGACGTCCTCGGCCATGGGCTGGAACACAATCCCGCCGGTGTCGATCGCGGGGTCGCCGTCAGGCCCCGGCACAGGTGCGCCGTCGGCGTCGGTCATGCCGCAGATCGGCCACCACATGACCAGGTCGTCGGAATCCGGCGAGTGGGCGAGGGTGAGGGTGAGGTGTGTGTCCGCATCAGCCATCGCGCGATGGTAGCTTCCACGCCGCCCCGCACTCGGGGCAGACGATGCAGCCGTCGGGCTCGGGCGAGAGATCACGCAGGCCGTAGCCGCAGCTCATGCACTTCGTTGGATCCGAGTAGCTAAACGAGCCGACCGGCTGCGAGAACGGCATGAACGCGAGCAGCACATGCAAGAGCCCAAAAAGCACAAAGAAGAAGCCTCCAGACATCTCACCGAAGATGTAATGGCCGATGAACGATCCCGGGAAAATGAGCAGCAATCCGAAGATTAAACAGATCGGACCGAAGTTCTGACGATGACGCCGCGACCAGCGAACACGTTGGCCCCGATCATCCCGCATCAGAACATGCTCGTCTGTTCCTTGAACAGCACCTGCTCCGTGGTCGGGTGGTCGATATCCAGGCGGTAGTCGCCGCTGAAGCACGCGGTGCAGTAATCCTGTGCCGGGCGGTCGGCGACGCTGAGCAGGCCATCGAGCGTTAGGAAGTGCAGGCTGTCGACGCCCAGGAAATGCCGGATCTCGTCGACGGTCCGGTTGCCGGCGATGAGCTGGTCTTTGGTCGCAAAATCGACGCCGAAGTAGCACGGGTGCTTGATCGGCGGCGAGCTGATGCGCAGGTGGATCTCGTTTGCGCCGGCGTCGCGGAGCTGCTGCATCTTCACGCGTGTGGTCGTGCCACGGACGATCGAATCGTCAACGACGATCAGCCGCTTGCCATCGACGATCTCGCGGACGACGTTGAGCTTGAGCCTCACCGCGGCCTCGCGCTCGCTCTGCGTCGGCTTAATAAAGGTCCGGCCGACGTACCGGTTCGGCACGATGGCCTCGCGGTACGGGATCCCGCTGGCGCGGGCGTAGCCGTTGGCGGCGCTGCGTCCCGAGTCGGGCATGGGCAGGACCCAGTCGGCCTCGACTGGCGCTTCGCTTGCGAGCACCTCGCCCATCCGTTCGCGGGCGGTCTGAACGTTCTGGCCGAACACATTGCTCGCCGGGCTTGCAAAGTAGACGTGCTCGAAGACGCACTGCGCCAGCCGCTCGGCGGGCGGGGCGTACGTCCGCGAAGTGACGCCCTCGGCGCTGAGCGTCACGATCTCGCCGGGCTCGACTTCGCGGACGAACCGTGCGCCCATGACGTCGAGCGCAACGGTCTCGCTCGCGACGACGGGGTAGACACTCCCGTCTTCTTCGATCTCGCCGAGCACCAGCGGCCGCCAGCCCCATGGGTCGCGGCATGCCTCGATGCGATCGGGGAACAGCAGCACAAGGCTGAACGCACCCATGAGCCGTCGCAGCGTTGCGGCCAGCGGGTCGGCGCTCTCCCGCTGCTCTGGGCTGGCGAGCAGGTGGATGATGACCTCGGTGTCGCTGGTAGTATGGAAGAGGTGGCCGCGTTCGGCGAACAGATGCCGCAACGCCTCGGCGTTGATGAGGTTGCCGTTGTGCGCGAGCCCGATCTCACCATCCAGCGTGCGCTCGATCAGCGGCTGGGTGTTGCAGTGCAGCGAGCCGCCAGCGGTCGAGTAGCGGTTGTGACCGATGACGCCGACTGGACGACGGGCGTCGAGCTGGTCGAGCGAACGGCGATCGAACACATCTGCGACGAGGCCCATACCCAGGTGCCCGTGCAGCCCGCTGCCGTCGCTGACGGCGATGCCGGCGGACTCCTGTCCGCGGTGCTGCTGTGCGTAGAGACCTAGGTAAGTTTGATGAACGCCGCGGGGATGACCCCAGACTCCTACGACGCCGCACTTCTCCTTGGGGTGATCAGCCTGGCAGCCGCCACGCAGCACGGGGAGTGAGAGCGGTTCGTGCATGGGCGGTAGCTCTCCGCGCCGACGGACGGGTGAAGCGTCGGCACGCGAGTCTAGGTGTCACCGCGCCCGATCGCCGCCGTTGAGCGGGCTCGTGCGGGGCGTCGGGTTTTCCTGCCGCGCGATCGCTTCACCGAAGATCTGTCCGAACTGCTGGATCGCGTTGCCCGGCTTCCGGGAATCGCGGAAGAACGTCACCTGGGTCTGCGTCACCTCATGATGCTGGCTGAAAAGGGTTGCGAATGCGATCTGTCGGCCGGCCTCCATGTACTCGCTATCGATCTCAGAAGACCCCTGGTCGGCCTGAGCAGGCACGGCCGGGTTCACTCCGGCTACCGAACCCTCATCGTCGTGCGTGTGCATCACCAGTCGGATCCGGTCGTCTGCATACGACCGGCCCGATTCGATCGCCTGACCGGTCAGCACCCCGCTCGCGAAGACAACCGCCGCGGTCATCATCAGCGCCAGGAACCACACCGATGAGCGAACGCGTTGAGGCGGGCGTTGGCCGGGATATCCATGCAAGAAACCTGACATGATGCGCTCCGGTTTGACGATCCGGCCGAGCTGGTACACGGCTCGGGACCGCCAATACCTACACCCACGCCGAGGCAGGGCCAGCAACAACCACGCTCCGGGCGTGCGTTCGGCTTCGGATGGCACGATCAGGCCGGCCAGATTGCCCAGAGCACCTTGATTTGCCCCTGCAATGACGCTTTTATTCGGTCTGGGCACCGTGCCCGGATCACCAAGTCGGACCGCAGCCGCGGCACCCCGGCGGATCGTTGATGAGACGCATCGACACCCAGGCGAGGCCTGCCCACACACAGGCGACGCCAGGCGACGGAAGAAAGGAAGCCCATGGCACGCTATACAGGTCCGAAGGTTCGTCTCTCCCGGCGCGTCGGCGTCCCGATCGCGGATGTCCCGAAGCACACCAGCAAGCGCCAGCTCAACCCGCCCGGCATGCACGGCTATCGGATGCGCCGCCTTCGCGACTACGGCCTGCGTCTCAACGAGAAGCAGAAGCTCCGCTACCACTACAACATCCTTGAGAAGCAGTTCCGCCGCTACGTGGAAGAAGCCGCCCGCCGCCCTGGCAACACCGGCGAACTCCTGCTCGAGCTGCTCGAGACCCGCCTGGACAATGCCGTCCGTCGCGCAGGCTTCGCCCGTACCATCTGGGCCGCCCGCCAGATCGTCGCGCACGGCCATGTCCGCGTCAACGGCGAAAAGGTCGACCGCCCGAGCTACGCGCTCAAGGTCGGCGACCAGCTCTCGTTCAAGCCCAAGATCACCAAGCTCATCCGCGAGCACATGGAAACCATGGCCGGCTACGAGGTCCCCGGCTGGCTGGACATCAACCCTGGCGAGCTGACGGCCAAGATCGTCGCCCGACCCGTGTCCGACCAGATCCCCTTCGACATCAACCCGAACCTCGTTATCGAGTTCTACCGCTAAGCCGCCGGGTCGGCCGACCGCGATCGGAGTCCCGCCGTGCTCAAGTTCCTCCGCAAGTACAACAAGCTCATCCTCGTCATCGGTGGATCGATGCTGATGGTCGCGTTCCTGGCGCCGCAGGCGATCCAGCAGCTCGGCCAGATCCGCAACCCGCGGATCGGCACCCTCGACGGCCGGACCATCAAGCAGCAGGAGCTCGACAAGGCCGGCGCCGAACTGCGCGCAATCAACCTGCTCGCCGGTACGGGCGATACGGCGAACCTTCTGCTCGGCCTGACGGCCGAATCCTCCGCCGAAGCCGAGCTGCACTGGTACCTGCTCACCCGAGAGGCCGAGCAGGGTGGGTTCGTAGGCTCCGACCAGGACGGGCGGGCGTTCTACCCCTTTATCGCTCAGCAGCTGGCGATCGCAGAGGTCCAATCCAACCCGGAGTTTCGCCAGTTTGCCCAGCAGCTCGGAGCTCGAGTCGCGCAGGAGTTTGCTCAGCAGCAAGCCGCCCAGCGTGTCCCCCAGTGGCTCGAACGCATCGAGCGGACCGAGAATAACGCCGCGAGCAGCGCTCGCATGACGAGCCTGGCCGATCTACATAAAGCCGTCGCGAAGCTCCGCGGCGTGCTGCGGATGCGTCAGGCGTTCAATACCGCTTCGTCTTTCAGCGTGCCGCGCGCCACAACCCTCGGAGTCGAGCGATTCCGGCGCGTCGAGCTCGATCACGTCGTCGTCCCCGCGGAGCGATACCTCGACGCTGTCCCGGAGCCTTCGGAGGCCGAGATCGCGCTGCACTACGAGCAGTACGCGGATCTCAACCCCATCGAGAGCGAGGATGGCATCGGCTATCTTCAGCCGCGGCGGATCAAGATCGAATGGATGGTGCTCGACCGCAACGCCATCGACCAAGCCGTCACAGTCCCAGCCACCGAGATGAGCAAGCACTTCCTGGCGAACCGGGAGCGGTTCCCCGGCGAGTTGAGCGCCGAGCGCGAAGCCGTCGAACGGGAACTCCGAGAGCAGGCCGTCGAGCGTCTGCTCGATGAAGCCGAGCGGACCGTGCGTGGCTACATGCTCCAGCAGACGCGTTCGATCCCCCGTGCCGACGATCTGCTCGAGCTCCCTGACGACTGGGCCGCGACACGCCCGAGCCTGGAGACGATCGCGCAGCAAGTCGTCGACCGGCTGCGCGAATCCGAAGGCATCGAGATCCCGGCACCAGAGATCGTCCGCCTCGACGATACGTGGCAGACCTTCAACGAGCTCGCGCAGCAGGAGGGCATGCTCGGTTCACAAGTGAGCGTGGGTTCGCTCCAGGTACGAGGGCCCGCCGCGCCATTCCAGGTCGTCGAGCTTGTCGGCGCAGGCAGCGTCGAGGCCCAGCGCATGCCCATGCAGGTCGGCGCGCTGGCGACGCGATTCCCGCTCGAAGAGTTCAACGGCACACGCCGGTTCTTCCGCGTGCTCGACGCCCGCGATGTCTCACCACCGGACTCGATCGAAGAGGTCCGCGAGGATGTGATCAGAGATCTGAAGCGCCTGCGGGCGTACGAGACAATGCTCGCCGAGCTAGAGCAGTATGCCGATGTCGCCCGAGCCGGCGGGCTCGAGGCCGTCGTGGACGCCATGAACGCTGGCCTGACAGAAGAAGATACCGCGCGGGTCACGCTTGGTACCGGGTTCGAGACGGGCACCCGACCTGCGGCGCAGTCGTTCGGGCCCTTCCGGGATCAGGCAGTGCTCGACCAGATATTCGAGGCCACACGCGGTATCGATCCGACCGTCGAACCCGAGATGATCCCGCTCGCCGATCGTGTCATCACCGCGACGTCCACAAGATCGCTCAGCGCGATCGTGGCAGCCGTGCAACGAGTCACACCGCTGACCGTCGAGGACTTCCGACTGCAGACCGGTGGGATCACCTCAACACTGCTCGGCGACGAGCTTGCCGAGCTCGAAGGCCTCGAAGACCCCTACTCGCTCGAGCAGCTGATCGAGCGCCATGGCTGGGTACCACGCTCCGGCGAGCGAACCGACGCCACAGAGTCGCCGGTTGAGGCCGAAGACGACTCCGACAGCGACACCCGCTAGGTCAACGCCGACTCGACCCGCCCAGGCTAGACCCTGATTTTCGCCCATCCACCCTGCGCGAACCGAGCGCCGAAGACCACGCCGCGGATCGCCAGTTCGGCGCACAGACCGATCCACAGACCGTTGAGCCCGCCGTTGAACGGGAACGGGTTCTCGATGACGACACCGCCTCCCATGCGGATATCCACGCCGCTGATCGCATACGCCAGCGGGAGCCGCACGGCGTAGGTTGTGATCCACGTGATCCACATCACGACCGTGACATCGCCCGTTCCGCGGAGCGCCGACCGGACGACCAGCGCGACCGCGAACGGGAGCTGCACCCACCCACAGATCACCAGCAGCGGCGGGACGAGCCGCAGGTGCGCCTCCTGCGCCGTAAACAGGCCGATGATCTCGTCCGGGAAGACGATGAATCCGACACCCATGAGCGTCATCACGCCCGCCCCGATGCCTATGCACCGCACGATCGCCGCTCGCGCCAGGTCAGCGCTGCCGGCGCCGAGGTACTGACCCGCAATCGTCGCGGCCGCCATGCCCATCGCGAAGCCGGGCAGGAAGCTGAACGCCTCGATCCGGATCGCCCAGATGTGCGCTCCGAACAGTCCCTCGCCGTTGCCCGCGATGCGAGCCGCCACCGTCAGCCACCCGACGAACATCACTACGACGAAATTCCCGAGCCACATGCCGAGGCTCTCGAGGAAATTCGGCAACCCGAGACGAACAAGCCGGCGGATCGTCACCCAGTGCGGGACAAGCCGCCGCCGCATCAGCTTCACGCCGCCGCGACCCAGCACCAGCATGACCGTGATGATGATCGCGCCCACCGTGTGGGCCGCGATAGTCCCGACGGCGATGCCGTAGATCCCGAACCCGTTGTCGATCAGCGCCGGCAGGACCGTCGTGGTCACGGTCTGGCCATCGATCAGCTCGCTCGTCCGGATCGGCACACCCACGAGCACGACGCTGACAACGATGTTGACCAGGTTGCACGCCGCCATCGCCCAGAGCGGCCGCAGCGAGTCCCCCGCACCGCGAAGGCAGGCGATCCCGCTGAACAGCACCGAGCTCATCGGCACGCCGATCGCCACGATCCGCAGGTAGCCGACGAACGCCTCCCTCGCCTCACCCTCCAGGTTCACGATCAACGCGATCGAGGGCGCCAACGCCGCCAGAAGCACGGCCACCACCGTGCCCGACACCAGCGCCAGGACATACGTCTGCCCCACCGCCGCATTGGCCGTCGCGATCCGCTGCTTGCCGACGCTCCGGCTGACCAGCGCCGTCGCCCCGGTCGCCAACGCCATCGCGATCAGGCTGATGAACCACATGAAGTAGCTCGCCACACCGATGGCGTCAGTCGCCGGCTCCGACAGCTGGCTGGCGAGCATCGTATCGGTCAGGCCGACCAGTGAATTCAAGTAGCTCTCAAGCAGGATCGGCCAGGAGAGCACCCAGATCGCCCGGTTCATGCTCAGACCCGCCAGCCGACCCTTCACAAGCCGGCCATCGTCGGTCAACAGCTTGCGGACAGGCTTAGCAGTTCCGGATTGCGACTGGGCATCATTCACGCAAGGCGATGGTAGCTTCTGTCTTGCAAAAGCCTCGCGGCGGCTCAGATGATCGTTAGCACTGGCTGGCGTGGGGATACTACTGTATCAGTAAGATCGGTCTCAACCGGATCTTCTGGGCCGTGAGTTTGCGTTCGGCACTGCGCTCGACCTCGATGTGACTAAGACGAAACACATCGATCTGCTCACTCAGCCAAGCACCGCCCCGAGCAGTTCCGGCACACCCTGGCCGCGCGTCGCGATCGTTTCGACGATCGCGCGCCGGCCTGCTACATCGCGCAGGTCACGTACCAGCTCATGCTCGCCCGGGTGGTCGGCCTTGTTGCACACGAACAGGTCCGCGATCTCAAGGATCCCGGCCTTGTCCATCTGCACCGCGTCGCCCATGCCCGGCGTGAGCACGACCATCGTGCGGTCAACGTGCTCGCGGATCCGCGTCTCGTTCTGTCCGGCGCCCACGGTCTCCACAAAGACGGTCTCGAATGCGTCTTCGCCCTCGTGCGCCCCACCGATGAGTTGCAGGATGTCATCGAGCCCGGCGTAGTCCTCGCCCCGGATCGCCAGCGACCGGTAGTAGACGCTTTCACCGAGATTGTTGAAGTCGACGCGCAGCCGGTCGCCGAGCAGCGCTCCGCCCGTGATCGGGCTCATGGGGTCGAAAGCTACGACAGCGCAGCGTCCCAGCGAGGGCTCCTGCTCGCGTCGGCGGGCCAGCTCGCCCGCGAGCTGCGCCACCAGCGTGCTCTTGCCCGCGCCGGGTGAGCCCGTCACGCCGATCACACGCTTCGGTCGCCGACGGCTCGCCCCGTCCCGCACGGGGCGTTTCTCGTGCACCATCGTGATGTCGCGCGAGAGCTGCGCGGTCGCTCCTTTCGCCGGCAGAACGGCCTGGCGGACACCCGCGGTCGAACGCACCGCCTCGACGATGTCCAGCAGCCCGACGCCTGTCGTGAAGCACTCCGCGACGCCCGCCTGCTTCAGCTTTGGGATGTCGTCCTGAGGCAGGATCCCGCCCATGTGCACCGGAACATCGGGCCGCCCCACCGCGCCGAGCGCGCCGACGAGCTTCGGGCCAAGCGAGAGGTGCGAGTTGCTCATCATGCTCGCGGCGATGACATCAACATCCTCATCGCGAGCCGAGATCGCCAGGCTCTTGGGCGTCTGCCACAGGCCGGAATAGATCACGTGCACACCCGAATCACGCAACGCCCGCGCGATGACCTTGACACCACGATCGTGCCCGTCGAGACCCATCTTGCCCAGCAGCACGCGCGGCCGATGGTCGAGGTCGGCGCAGCGATCCTTCTTCTCAAACTCCGTGGTCGGGACGGACATCGATCGCATCGGCTGGGGCTCCGGGTCGGCACGTACGAATCAGCCACAACTGTATACACCCACCGATCTGAAAAGCATCCCACACCGAGCACTCGCCTACGCTCCGCGCAGCAGGAGGGACGGGCATGCTCCGAACAAAGTTCGTGCTCAGCGCACTCGCCGCAGCCTTGGTCGCTCTGCCCGCGGCTTATGCGAACGCCTGGGGACGCGACGGCCACGCCATCGTCGGCCTTCTCGCCGAACGCGAGATCGACCCAGCCACGCTCGAACAGGTCGAGGCGCTGCTCGACGGCCGGTCCATCGCCGAGGTCGCCTCATGGGCCGATGCCGTCCGCCCGCAGGACGACTACCGCTGGTCTGCGCCGCTGCACTACGTCAATATGCCTCCCGAAGCATCGGCCTACCAACATCGCCGCGACTGCCCAGACGTCGGCTGCGTGGTCAGCGCGGTCGACCGTTTCGCGCGAGAAGTGGCCGATACATCGCTGCCCACAATCCAGCGCCGCGAGTCGCTCATGTTCCTCATCCACTTCGTCGGCGACCTGCACCAGCCGCTCCACGGCGGCCGAAAAGCAGACCGCGGCGGGAACGACATCACGATCACGTTCTTCGGCACCGAAACCAACCTCCACCGCGCCTGGGACAGCCAGATCCTCCGAGCCCACGACCCGAGCCCCTGGCCAGTCATCGCCGAGAAGCTCGCTGCCACCATCGACGACCACGACCGCGCCGCATGGCTCGCCGATTATCACGGCGGCAACCTCATCGACACCGCCGGCCGATGGGCGTTCGAGTCGCACTCGCTCGCCGAACGCTACTGCTACGCCGTCGTCCAAGACGGCGATGCGCTCGAACAGCCCTACGTCGATGCCACCGCCGACATCGTCGAACTCAGGCTGGCACAGGGCGGCGTCAGGCTCGCGGCAGTGCTCGAGACCGCGTTCGCAGATATCGCGAGCGAAGCGGATGCCTCCGGTCCCACCGGCCAGACCTCCCCACAAACAGAAGGGGACCACTAACGTGGATCCCAGCACCTTCTTCTTCGGCGTCGCGATCCTCTACGCCGTCATGTCCTCGATCACGCTCGTCGTCTTCGGCCTGGACAAGCGCGCCGCCAGACGCGACCGATGGCGCACCCCAGAGAAGACCCTGATCTCGCTCGCGCTCTGCGGCGGATGGCCCGGCGCCATGCTCGCCATGCGGCTCTTCCGCCACAAGACACGCAAGCCGCTCTTCCGCTTCGGCATCCCGACAATCGGCCTCCTCCACGGAGCCGCCATCGGCTACGTCGCATGGCTCCTACTCAGCGGGTGAACCCGAATCGGGATCCAAACCGCTGCCGCGCACATCGAACGCACGCCCAGGCTCGCGCGCGCGGTACCGCGCGCGAATCGTGAAGCCGTCGGCGTCCACGCCCAGGTCCTCCAGCCACCCCGCCATCACAGAGCTCGACTGATGCCCGAGCCAGTAGCTCGAATCGTCGCGCACGAACCAGGTCCGCCGACGCTCGTTGTAGATCTCCGTCCCGCGCGACGCGTCGTACCGCGACTCGAGCGACGCCAGCAGCTCCGCCGCCGCCGAACGATCGACATCGAGCTCGTACACCCACTCGGCGTAGCCCGCGATCTCGTCCCGCGGCTCGCCCGCACCCCCACCGCCCCACGGCGGCCCGTCCCACGCACGCCGGGCGACCGTCCCGTCCGTTGGCCAGAGGAAGATCACCGAGCCGTACAGCAGCGACCCGCGGTCGTTCGCGTACCACCGCCAGTCGCCGTAGCCCCACTCGACGAACGCCTCCCCGCCC
>JBCCZQ010000013.1:0-46529 GCA_039187315.1 Planctomycetota bacterium
TCGATCCGTTCGACGAGCGACTGGCGGCCGAGCCGGTGCTCGATGATCTGCCGCACCGAGCACATCTTCAGGCTGTGCTGCTTGCACAGCTCGACGAGATCGGGCACGCGAGCCATAGCGCCATCGTCGCGCATGATCTCGATGATCAGCGCCGACGGATGCAGCCCCGCGAGTCGGCACAGATCCACCGAGCCCTCGGTCTGCCCGATGCGGACCAGCACGCCCCCATCGCGCGCCCGCAGCGGATTGATGTGCCCCGGCCGGACGAAATCGCCCGGCGTGCTCGCCGGATCGATCGCCAGCCGGATCGACGCCGCCCGATCCGCGGCGCTCACCCCCGTGCCGACGCCGTGCGCCGGCGAGGCGTCGATCGAGACCGTGAACGGCGTTGCACGCACGCTCGTGTTCACCGCGCTCTGCGGGGTCAGCTCGAGCCGGTCGCAGTCCGCCTCGGTCAGGCTCAGGCACAGGTAGCCCCGCGCCACGCTGAGCATGAACGTGATCGCCTCGGGCGTCACGTGCTGGGCGGGCAGCACCAGATCGCCCTCGTTCTCGCGATCCTCGTCGTCTGTCAGCACGATCATCCGCCCGGCGCGGAGCTCGGCGAGGATCTCTTCGATCGGCGAGAACGGGGGCTCGGCGGTCATCCACGATGCTAGCGGGCTCCGTACCATCACTCATGCGACCGCTCACGGCACTCCTCGCGATGCTCCTGACTCACGCTGCCCTCGCGCAGGATGCACTCGAGCCACGGTGGCGCGTGGTCTACGAACGGCGCGAGGGCCCCGCGGTCGCAGAGCTCCGCACCCTCGACGACGGCAGCATCGAGGGCACATTCATGACGCCAACCGGCGACGACGGCCTGCTCGTCGGTCGCTTCCGGGACGGCACCCTCTCGCTCACCCCCGCCGACACGACCAAGACACGCGCCCGCTACACAGCCACACTGCTGACCGATGGCACGCTCCGCGGCACCTACCGCTGGGGCGATGGTCAGCCGCAGACATGGACCGCTGTTGCCTCGCCCGACGCAGAGCTCCCCGACCTCTACTCGTTGACTCAATGGGACGACTCGATCGAGCCGGGTTCGCTCGTCTTCCGAGACCTCCAGAGCGTCGAGCAGACCATCGGCGACCTCGCGCCGGCACCGGCGATCCTCTATGTGTTCGGCTCGTGGTGCCATAACTGCGCCGACGCGACCGCCTACCTGAACACGCTCGCCGAGGCGTACCCGGAGCTTTCGATCGTCGGCATCGCGTTCGAGAGCGCTAAGGACTTCGAAGGACAGGCAGAGGCCGTCCGGAGGTACATCGACGCGAAAGATGTCCGGTTCCCCGTGCTCATCGCGGGCCAGCGTGACAAGCAAGACGCGACGCGCGTGCTCCGAGCGCTCGACCGCGTCCGCGCGTACCCGACTTTTGCGTTTGTCGATGCCGGCGGAGGGGTCGCCGCTGTGCACCAGGGCTTCATCGGCCCGGCCGCTGTCGAGGCGCACGCGACGCTGACCGAATCGTTTCACCAGCAGATCCAGGCGCTGCTCGCGCCCGGGAAGGTGCCAGACCATGACACGCCGTGACGACTTCCACGCCTTCCGTGCCCGGCTGAACGACCGCATCCTGGGCGAAGCGCCGGACGGGCGCCCGGGCGGCACGCTCGTGACCAAGCGGTTCTTCACGCTCGACACGAAGGCCTATGAGCACGGCGCGCTCGACGCCAAGACCAAGGAGCTGCTCGGGCTGGTCGCCTCGGCCGTGCTGCGATGTGACGACTGCATCGCCTACCACATCGATCGTTGCGTCGAACTCGGCGCGACCGACCAGGAGCTGTGGGAGACGCTCGACATCGCGCTGGTGGTAGGCGGCTCGATCGTGATCCCGCACCTGCGCCGCGCGATCGAGTTCCTGGACGAGTGCCGCGAGGCCAACGCGTGAACGCGCGCGCAGACCGCTCTAGAGCGCAGGACGCAAGGTCATCGGCGTTGCACGTTGCGCAGCGGCTGCGCGAGAGCGGCTTTACCGCCTACTTTGCCGGCGGCTGCGTCCGCGACGAGCTGCTCGGCTTGGAGCCGACCGACTACGACGTCGCCACCGACGCTCGGCCCGATGCGGTGGAGACCCTGTTCCGATCGACCGCGCACGTGGGCGCGAGCTTCGGCGTCGTGCTTGTGCGGTTGACGCCCAAAGACCTGCCCGCGATCCGTGGCAAGCACACGATCGAGGTCGCAACCTTCCGCGCCGACGGGGACTACAGCGATCGGCGTCGGCCCGATTCGGTGGTCTTCGCCGATGAGCACGCCGACGCCCAGCGCCGCGACTTCACGATCAACGCGCTCTTCCTCGACCCACTCGGAGTCGATGCGCCGGGATCCAGCGCCAGCGGCAGGCTGATCGACCACATCGGGGGACGCCGCGACCTCGAACAAGGCATCGTGCGTGCGGTAGGCGACCCGAGCGCACGGCTCGCGGAAGACCACCTGCGTGCGCTCAGGGGCGTCCGTTTCGCGGCACGATTCGGCTTCACGATCGAAAGTGCAACCGCAGCCGCCATCCGCGACGACGCGGCCAACCTCGAAGGTGTCAGCCGTGAGCGCATCGGCAGCGAACTCCGGCGCATGCTGGCCCATCCGACTCGTGCGGACGCGGTCGAATATCTCCACCGGCTGGGACTCACCGAGCGCATCGTCGGTGCGCCCGGTGTTCGTCGCGCGGGAACTCGTACACCGGGGCTCTCGTCGCTGCCCTCAGAGGCGGATGCGATCCTTGCCCTTGCGGCATGGGTCCAGGACCAGGACCTGGATCTCGCGGGGCTCCGCCCCGGGCTCTGCCTCTCGAACTCCGAGACGGACGACCTGCACGCGCTGCTCGACACGGCGGCCCGGCTCCGATTCGACTGGGCGACCGCTGAGACACCCGCACGCAAGCGTCTGGCGGGGCGGTCAGTGGCCGAGCGGGCGCTCGCGCTCGTAGCAGCCGTCGACGCCGGTCTTGCTGGGACGATCCAGCACGAAATCCACGCCCTCGCCGCTACCCCGGGCGGGTTGTCGCCGAAGCCGTTCCTAACCGGCGAAGATCTGATCGCGGCCGGCTTCCGACCCGGCCCGAGCTTCGGCAGGGCGTTGCAACAGGCCTACGACCTCCAGTTATCGAACAAAATTCGTACAAAAGAGGCGGCGATCGAGGCGGCATCTCGATGGATCGCGGAAGAAAATCCCGATCTGGAGGGCTGAACTCCGGGCTGACCTCCGGGAACCGTGACACGGCTCGGGCGTCCAAATGCGACGGGACGATTCCGGCCCGTTGAATTGGCACCGTGTTGCGGCCCGCCCGGGCGTATCCGCAGCCGGCGGCGAACAATCCGTTGACCCGTTTCGGACGTATGGCCAAAGGGCGTGCGGCCCGCAGACCTGCTCCCTACAGGAAGGACACCAGGATGCCGACAATGAATCGACGTTCGACAGAGAGGCGAGCGCGACTGATGCGATCGACCAGCCGGGCATGCGCCGGACCGCTGGCCGGGTGTATCGCAGGCCTGACGATGGCCTTGGCCGGCTCGGCTGCTGCGGAACCGACGCACGAGATACTGCTCTCGAACGGCAACACGGTCAAGATCGAGATCGTCAGCGAGACGGATGCGCAGGTCGAGGCAAAGGTCTACTTCGGCCAGATGTCGGCGCCGCGCACGTTCCAACGCAGCGAGATCATCGCGCTCACGCCGCTGGACGCCTCCAGTGCGCCGGCCGACGATGCCGCGACACGTCCGGTCGAGATCGCTTCGAACAGCGACGCGCTCCCGGCCGATGCGCTCAAGACATTCGTGATCGAACTCGACGGGAACTTCGGCTGGGATATCACCTACACGCCGGTCAAGAAGGCTATGGAGGCGGCGCGAGAGGCGGACGCGGACGTCGTGGTTGTCAAGTTCAACAACAACTGGCGCGCGATCAACGAAGACTTCACCAACGAGCGATTCGACGATGAAGGCCAGTTCGATGAGTTCAGCACCGCCGAGAAGATCGAGCCCGTATTCACTTCCGAGTTGCAGGCTGACTGGCCGAAACAGCCACGAGTCGTCTTCTGGGTCGAGCGGGCGATGAGCGGCATGGCGTTCCTGCCGCTGCTCAAGAACGATGTCTACTTCACCAGCGACGGCCGGATGGGCGGCGTAGGCAACCTCGACACGATGTTCGGCAGCACAGGCGACGAGGTGGTACGCGACAAGCAGGAGTCGCTCCGCAGAGCGCGGGCCGAGGGCTGGACCATCACGGGCGGGCACGATCCCGCGATCCTCCGCGCGATGACCAGCGAGTCCATCGAGCTCTGGTACAAGGTCGAGTTCGGTCAGCCGGTCTTCTTTGAGACCATCACCGGTGAGGTCCCCGAGGGACCCGGCTGGACCCAGCTGACCGACGATGGTCAGGGCGAGAACGAGGACACCGATCGTCAGATCGTCCGCGGCGAGGCGAACGACACGCTGACACTCGACTCCGATATAGCGCAGAATATCGGTTTCAGCCGCGGCACCGTCGACACGCTGGACGATCTGTTCTTCATGCTTGGCATCGAAGACCGCGCCGTCGTGATCGGTGATGCCGACGGCTCGGGTCTCTCCGATGCCGCTGAGCGGGCGCTCGATGGCTGGTCGGACGGCCTGATACGTGCGTGGCGGAAAGTGAGGCGACTCGAGCAGGACATCGCCGATATCCGGCCGCCGCAGATCCGCAACGACCCCGGCGGCCAGCGTGCACGCAACGCCGTGCGTGCGCAGCAGAAGCGGCTGATCGAGAACGCGATCCGGCTCCTGACGCAGTACGCCGAAGTTCTGGATCCCAACGAACAGGGGCGCGCGGGGCTCGCTCTTCGATTGCAAGACATCGAGAACCAGATCCGACGCGAGCGCGTCGGTCCTGGCGGCTGATCCAGAACGACACAACGCAGCAGCACTCAGACCATCGACTTGATCCCAATGATCCATACGGAGATAGCAGCATGAAGCTCTCGACCCTCGCGCGACCGATCGCAGCCGCCCTCGCGCTGCTGGTCGCCCCCGCGTTCACTCCTGCGGCGGCCGCCCCTCACACGCACGCCGCCCAAGCCGAGCCTGACGTTATCAAAACCACCGACGGCCGGGAGTTGAGCGGGACGATCGTCCGCGAACTCAACGGGTATGTCTGGCTCGACATGGGTGTCGGCTCGCCCTTGATGTTCCGACCGGACGAGATCGCTGAGATCGTCCGCGACAGCGGCGTCCAGGCCGGCGCCGACCCGGTGATCGTCAGCGACGAAGAACGAGACTGGGTCGACGATCCCAGCATCACACGCGCCGCGATCCTGACCGCAGAGGGGCCGGTCGGCGTGCAGATGTCCGCCAAGCCGCTCCGCGAAGCCATCCCGCTGCTCAAGGAAGAGGGTGTCGAGCTGGTCGTCCTGAAGGTCAAGTCTGGCGGCGGGCTGGGCATCGAGGTCCAGCGTCTCTCGGACGTGATCCATAACGAGCTGAAGAAAGAGTTCCAGATCGTCGCGTGGATCGAGGACGCGATCTCCGCCGCCGCGATGACGGCTCTGACGCTCGAGACCATCTACTTCATGCCCAAGGGCACGTTCGGCGCGGCGACCGGCTGGAGCGGCCAGCTCAAGGCCGTCGAAGGCCGATCGCTCGAGCAGTTCCTGTACCAGATGGAGAAGATCTCCGCTCGCGGCAACTACGACGAGGCGATCATGCGGGCGATGCAGATCAACGTCCCGCTCTCTTATGACTACGACGAGACAACCGGCGAATACGACTATTACGAGTCGACCGAAGGCGAGTTTGTGCTCAACGACGGCGAGTACATCCTGACCTTCAACGCCGAGACCGCCGAAGCCGCGGGCTTCAGCAAGGGCACCGCCGCGACGCTTGATGAGCTCACTCGCATCCTCCAGAAGAGCGTCGGCGAGATCGAGTGGGTCGGCGTCGAGATCGCCGGCGAGCCCTACCCGATCGCCAAAGCCGAGCTGCACCAGCGCGAATGGCGCGAGGAGGTCACGTTCCAGGAGCGCCGCTTCCAGGAGATCTACATCAAGTACGAGATGGAAATCGGCAACGCGACCAGCGTCGCGATCGAGAGCCGTGGCGGGTTTATCCGCGCTGCCCAGCGCTACCTCCAGCGCATCAAGCGCATGGTCGAGATCAACCCGAACTTCGGATTGCTTCAGGGCATCACCGACGAGTGGTTCCTCCAGCAGGAAGAACGCCTCCGCCGCCTCCGCCGCTGACACTGCGACCATTAAGAACACACCGACCCCACGAAAGCCGTCCCGATCGGGTCGGCTTTTTTTGTGCGCGTACCATACCGACACCGCATGAGGAGTGACCGATGCCCGTTATTTCTGTACCGACCGATTTCATCCCGGCAAACTTCGATGCAACCGACCTCGATGCGCTCCGCACCGCGTTTCAGAGTCTGCTCGACGAGCCGATCGAGTCGTCGGATGATCTCGAGGCGTGGCTGCTCAAACGGTCCGAGCTCGACGCCGCCCTCAGCGAAGCCGCGGCCCTGCTCTATATCGGGATGACCTGCAACACGAGCGATGAGCGAGCCTCACAGGCATACGCGAGATTCATCGAAACCGTC
Organism: Planctomycetota bacterium; assembly: GCA_039187315.1. Taxonomy (GTDB): domain Bacteria; phylum Planctomycetota; class Phycisphaerae; order Phycisphaerales; family UBA1924; genus JANQQZ01. The sequence continues at coordinate 6,611 of JBCCZQ010000013.1, forward strand.
CCGCCTGCCGTCAAGCCGCTTGCGTTCGAGCTCGACCGCAAGCAGGCCGCGCTGCACGAACGCTTCGGCATGACCACGGACCGGCACGAGGTCATCGCCCGTGATACCGCCGCGGATGTCGCGCTCTTCCGCGAGGAGAACGTGCCGATCGAAACCGAGCTGGCCAAGCTCAGCCAGGAGTACGACACCATCGCCGGCGCGATGACCGTCGAGTTCGAGGGCGAGACCAAGACGCTCCCGCAGATGGCCGTCTACCAGGAGTCGACCGACCGCGCCGTGCGTGAGTCATCGTGGCATGCTGTGACCGAGCGGCGGCTCGAGGACGTCGATGGGATCGACACCATCTACGACAGCATGATCGGCAAGCGTCATGCCATCGCGACCAACCTCGGCTTCGATGATTACATCGGCTACGCGTTCAAGAGCAAGCATCGGTTCGACTACACCGCGGCGGATTGCGCCGCGTTCCACAACGCGGTCGAGACCATCGCGGTACCCTTCGCGCGGAAGCTGGATGATCGCCGGCGCGAGCGGCTCGGCCTCGACACGCTCATGCCCTGGGATATGGGCGTCGACGAGCTGGGCCGCGGCCCGCTCAAGCCCTTCGCCGGCGGTGCGGAACTTGTCGCCAAGGCCAGGGCGGCGTTCGCTGCGCTCGACCCGAGGCTCGAATCGCTCTTCGCCGAGATGGGCGACGGCACCGACCGCGTGACGGCCGACAATACCGCCAACCCGCCCTCGCTCGACCTGGACAGCCGCAAAGGCAAGGCCCCGGGCGGCTACCTCTACATGCTCGACCGCCGTCGGTCGCCGTTCATCTTCATGAACGCCGCCGGCCTGCACCGCGACGTCGAGACCATGGTCCACGAGGCGGGCCACGCCTTCCACTCCATGCTCTGCGCCCAGGAGCCGCTGCTGCACTACCGCGAGTACCCGACCGAGTTCGCCGAGGTCGCCAGCATGGCGATGGAGCTGATGACCATGCCCCACTGGGGTGCGCCCGGTTCGTTCTACGACGGCTCACCCGACGACCTCGCCCGCGCGCAGCGGAAGCAGCTCGAGGGCTCCATCGCGCTGCTGCCATGGATCGCCACCATCGACGCGTTCCAGCACTGGATCTACGCCAACCCGACGCACACGCGCGGCGAGCGCACCGCCGCCTGGCTCGACCTCGACAACCGCTTCGGCCGAGCGTTCTCGTGGGACGGCCTCGACGAGGCACGCGCCAAAGCCTGGCAGCGGCAGGGCCATCTCTTCGGCGCACCTTTCTACTACATCGAGTACGGCATCGCCCAGCTCGGTGCGCTCCAGCTCTGGATCCGCTCGCTGGACGAAGGCCCAGCGACGTCCATCGATGCCTACATCAACGCGCTCACCCTCGGCGGCAGCCGCCCGCTGCCCGAGCTGTTCAACGCCGCGGGCCTGACCTTCGACTTCGGGCCGGAGACCGTCGGCCGGCTGGTCGAGCGCGTTGAGAAAGAGCTGGCGAAGCTGCCGGAGTAGCAAACATGACACAGTTGTTGTCGATGGGTCTCGTGGCTGTGTTTATGACATCGTCCGCGGTTGCGCAGCCACCGATCGATGACCTCTCTCCTAAGGTCCAAGAGCACTTACAAGACCCATGGGAACGCGCACTCTGGGACCTCAGCGGCATACGAAACATTGTCGACGAATACACCATCCCGCCGAGCATCGACGAGGAGTGGGCAGCCAACGACCCAGACTGGTACCCGCAGTCGTGGGACGAGTGCGCCAGACTGCTCGATGCGAACCAGGCGTTCTTTGATGAGTTGGCTCGACACGCCGCAGGGCTTGAGCTCGCCGGCGACATGAGAGAGAGCTTCAGCTACCGCAGCGTCGCGCAGCTCGCCCGGATCGACGCGTTGCATGCCGCATCGCAGGCTGATGCCGATCGTGGGGCGCGCCGCATCGCAACAATGTTCGACGTCGGCAGAGCCATGATGACCGATGGCGGCACGCTTGAACGACTCTCTGGATTCGCCATTCTAGGGTTGGCAATCACAACGCTTGAGGCCGAACTCGCGCGGCCCGAGCCCTGGCTGACAGAACCGCACTTCGGCCCGCTGCGCGACGCGTTCACTCGGCTTGCACACCGCAAATTGCAATGGCCGGTGCGACCGCAACTCGACGAGCAACGAACCGAACTCATCGGGCGTTTGCGCGAACTTTTCGACCGGCTCGGCGTGGAACCCGGCCTCGCCCTCGATCAGGATTCCGCTCTCGCCCCGGCATGGCGGGGAATATGGATCGGCACGCTTCGCTCCTTGGAGTTGGACAACGATGCCCAAGATTTTGTGGATAAAGGAATGCGGAACGAGATCCAAATCAGATTTCTTCCGATCGATGACGATCCCACCCGTGCGACACTCACAATTCGAAATGAGATCATCATTGGGGACTTGGATGCCGACCTAGCCGAAATTATCCGCGATCTGGATCCCCATGTACAAGCAACTCGATACAAGCTTCGAGCCATCGATTCAGTCCTGCGAAGCTGGGTCATCGAGATCGACGAAATTCCTGCCGAGATGCGTGATCAACTCGAAGAAGACGAACTCGCTGAAGCGGCTGCTCTGATGGATCGCTTGGTTTTGTCCGCAGGTCAACCAACCGACGACCGATTCGAGATCAGCGAGTTCTATCCCGAGTTCAAGCTCACCACGTCCATCCGCATGCGCCTGATCAACACAAACACCATGGAGTATGAACGCATCAGCATGACACCGGAACCGTGGTCAGGCAGCACCGTCATTCGGGAGTGGGCAACGCTCACACGTGTTGACTAAGCCGTCACAGTTGGCGTGGACTTCGCTGAACAGGTCCATCGCGAACACCCGGTCACAGATCAATCACTACGATCTTCCATGGCTGCGGACATTCCCACAAATACTGACACCCCCCACATGACGCCCGAAGAATTCCTCGCCCAGGGCGAGCGGATCCTCCGGCTGATCGCCGAGTACCTCGGCACCGTCGACACGCTGCCCATCACACCCCCCACCACACCCGGCGATGTCTTCGCTGCCATCCCGCAGCACGCATCCGAACAGCCCGGCGGCGACGCGGAGTGGGACCGCATCCTCGGCGACATCCGCGAGCTGGTCATCCCCAACACCATGCACTGGCAGTCGCCGGGGTTCTTCGGCTACTTCCCGTGCAACACGTCGGGGCCGGCGATCCTCGGCGAGCTGCTCTGCGCCGGGCTCGGCGGGCAGGGCATGCTCTGGCAGACCGCGCCCGCGGCGAACGAGATCGAGCGCGCCCTGCTCGACCAGATGGCCCGCGCGATGCACCTGCCCGAACGGTTTCTGTCGACTTCACCCGACGGCGGCGGGTGTATCCAGCCGACCGCGAGTGATTCGACCCTCGTCGCGCTCGTCTCGGCCCGTAAACGCGTGCTCGATTCGACCGGTGCCGATCTGTCAACGCTGACCGCCTACGCCTCCGAGCAGTCGCACAGCAGCGTCATGAAAGCGGCGCTGATCGCGGGCTTGGCGCGCTCGGCCGATGACCATGCACGCGTACGACTGATCGCGACCGATCATCACCTGCGCATGGATCCCGGAGCGCTGCAGGCCGCACTCGAGCGCGACCTCGCGGAGGGCCTGACCCCCTGCTTCCTCTGCGGCACCATCGGCACGACGGGCACGACCGCTGTGGACCCGATCGATGCGCTCGCCGAGGTCTGGCGATCGACAGGCGCGGCCGATCGCGGCGGGTGGCTGCACGTCGACGCCGCCCACGCCGGCGTGCTGCTGCTGTGCGACGAGTTCCGCTGGATGGCCGCAGGCATCGAGTACGCCGACTCGCTCTGCATCAACCCGCACAAGTGGCTGCTGACGACGTTCGACTGCGACCTGTTCTGGACCGCTGATCGCAACGCGCTCACCGGGAGCCTGTCGATCACACCCGAGTACCTCCGGAACGATGCGACCGAGACGGGCGATGTGTTCGACTACCGCGACTGGGGTGTGCCTCTGGGCCGGCGCTTCCGCGCGCTCAAGCTCTGGTTCGTGCTCCGGCACTACGGGCTCGAAGGCCTTCGAAGCTATCTACGGGAGCACGTGCGGCTGGCCGAGCTCGTCGAGGGCTGGGTGAACGCTGACACGCGCTTCGAGCGGCTGGCGCCGCGAACGATGAACCTCGTCTGCTTCGGGCTCCGAGCAGGGGACGGAGCCACAGCCGACCTGATGCGGCGTGTCAACGCCACCGGCCGGGTCTTCCTCACGCACACGACCGTGCCGACACCGGCCGGGAACCGCTACGCCATCCGGATGGCGATCGGAGCGAGCGGTGTCACCGAACGGCACGTCCAGGATGCATGGTCCCTGGTATCGGAGATGGCCTCGCGGCCTGGGGATCCCGGCTAGGCTGCACGCATGGCACGGAAGCTGGTATGCATGACGGTCGCGTTGTTATGCGGCTCGGTGTGCTTGCTTGGCGGGTGCGCGGCACTGCAAGCCGAAAGCGGGCGTTTCGCCGTCGACGCGGGCGGCTACGCCCGGGCCTTCGAAACAACTCGAACAACGCTGAACGATCTCGGCTGGACCCTCGACCGCGTTGACGCCGGCGCTGGCGTGATCACGACCCTGCCGCGGCCTTCCAGCCTTGTCCACGCCGATAGCACCTCGCTGCGGATCGAGTTCGTGCCCGCCGAGTCGTTCGGCAGGCTGCCGCCCGACACCGCACGCACACAGATCGACCTGGGCGAGACGGTGCCGTCCAAGCCGCTGGTCGAGCGGCAGCTCATCGGCACCGTGACGGCCCTGCGTGTCCGGACCTATCGGCCGATCTTCCGGCCGCAGGTCGCCGATGTCATCCGCAGCGGTCGCGCGCTCGACCCGCTGCTGCTGGCCGAAGAACCAGAGCGGGAACTGCGTGTGCCGATCGCGCGTGAACCCGAACGGGAAGCCGAGACCGCGGGCGCGATCGCCGCAGCGCTGCGGAGGGCGACGAAGCCGTAAAGCCGAAGCGGGGAAATCCCGCTGCCTACCCCTCGCGGGCGTGGTCCTGCGCAGGCTTGGGCTCGATGTTGCCACTGGCGGGGTCTGCCACGCGATCCGGCCGGCCCGATCCAAGCGGCTTGACCTCATGCGAGGTATCGACCGAGCTTGGCACAGGCGTCAGATGACCCAGCGCTCGGGCGATAAGCTCGCCCCGGCTCGACGCGCCCAGCTTCCGGTGCAGGCCCTTGACATGGTCGTGCACCGTGTGCGGGCTCCGGCCGAGGTCTTCGGCGATCTGACGAACACTTTTGCCAAGCGTGAGATGGTCGAGCACCATCTGCTCACGCTGCGTCAGCCAGCGGGTCTGCTCGGCCGGCTCGGTCCCGAGTGCGAGCGTCGCGCGCCGTATAAGCACGGGCATAAACGCGGCCAGCATCGCGGCGTCTTCGCTCGTCAGCGTAGCTGATTCACCCGCCGGCGCGATCTGCACAAGCAGCACCCGGCCCGACTCGGGCGGGCCCAGAGCGCCGACCGCAACGGCCACCCGGCCCGCGTCGAGGTCGTCCCAGAGCTTGGCAAGGTCGCCCCGGCCGACCGCTTCGCCGCCCGGCAGCTCATCGAGCAGGCCCGCAATCGCCGAGCTGCGCTGCTGGTACGCGATCCGCAGGCCGAGCGAACGCATCGCCGCAGCCCGAACCCGCAAGGTGCCTGCACGGGCGTCCTCGTTTCGTACACCGAGCGACTGCCGGTTCACGGGCTTGGCACGCTCGGCCCGTGCGGGCGTCAGACGCACGCTGACGCCCGAGGCCTCGTGCGTGATCAGCTCGCCGGATTCGGTCAGGCTGCCGACGGTCACCACGGCCATCGCGGGCTCGATCAGGGCCGCGGCGGAACGGGCCGCCTGATCGCACCAGTCCAGTGTGGCAACAGCAGGTAGGCGATGGACGGCCTCGATGCCGCGTGCGAGACCGTGCAAAACACGATCAAGATTGCCTGTATTCTCGACTGCCATGCCGATCAACCCCTGACCTAGGTGTGTCCTTGACACAGGCAGACACCGGACGCACGCCTTCCGATGGCTCCTGAAAGTGTACCGGACCTCGGTTCGCCGGCCTGTGCTCTTTGGGCTTCTTCCGCAGCCGACTCCCCAATTCTGGCAAAGGGCGCATGAATTCGGTGCGCGATCCCCCTGTTTCAGTGATTTCATGCCGAACGGGGCCCGCCTACCGTTTCACGATGCGCGAGACGCCAGCGGATGGTCCTCTATCAGAGAACCGCCCCATCCTGATCATCGGTGCCGGACCGACGGGCCTCGGCGCGGCCTTTCGCCTGCGCGAGCTTGAGCAGGAGCGGGGCAAGATCCCGTTCGAGGTCTGGGAGGCCTCCGAGCGGATCGGCGGGCTCGCGCAGAGCTTCACCGACAAACAGGGTTTCACCTGGGACATCGGCGGGCACGTGCTCTTTAGCCACTATGAGACCTACGACCGGATCTTCGAAGAGCTGATGGCGGGCGAGTACACGCTCAACGACCGCGAGAGCTGGGTGCGGATCGCGGGTACATGGGTGCCGTATCCGTTCCAGAACAACCTGCGCTACCTTCCAGACGAGCTGGCCGATGCCTGCCTCCGCGGGCTGATCGAGGCCCAGACCGACCCCGATGCCGGCAGGCCGGCCGGGGCGACGCACTTCGGTGGGTTCATCGACCGCGTCTTCGGTGCGGGTATCGCCGGTGCGTTTATGCGGCCGTACAACTTCAAGGTCTGGGCCTACGCACCCGAGAAGCTGAATACGACCTGGATCGGCGAACGCGTGGCGGTCATCGATTGGCAAAGGGCGCTGGCGAACGTCGTCCGCAGCCGGGACGACTACGGCTGGGGACCCAACAACCGGTTCAAGTACCCCTTGCGCGGAACGGGCTCCTTTTACGAGCGATTCGGTCCGGTCGTCGGCGATCGGCTCCGGCTACACACGCGGCTGGTACGGATCGATCCTGATGCGCGCACGGCGACGTGTACGTGCGCCGACGGCTCGACCAAGACCATTGAATACGCCCAACTCGTCAGCACGATGCCTGTCGATACGCTCGTGCTCGACATCATCGACGACGCGCCCGAGGATGTCCGCGAGGCGGCACGCTCGCTGGTGCACTCGGGTGGTTTGATGGTGGGCGTCGGGATCCGGCGGCCCTGTCCCAGCACGCGGAGCTGGATGTACTTCCCAGAGGGTGACTGCCCGTTCTACCGAGTGACGTACCTGAGCAACTACTCCCCCAGGATGACGCCCGATCCGGATACGCACTACTCGCTTCTGTGCGAGACGAGCTTCAGCCCGGACAAGCCCGAGGACGCATCGACCATCCTTGAACGGACGATCGAGGGGCTCGAGAACGTCGGCCTCCTTCAAGAGGGCGAGCGCGACGACATCGTTTCGACCTGGGTCCGGCGCGTCGAGTACAGCTACCCGACGCCGAGTGTGGGACGCGATGCGGCGCTGTCGGTGATCATCCCGTGGCTCGAGTCGCAGGGGATTTATTCGCGCGGCCGCTTCGGCATGTGGAAGTACGAGGTCTCGAACACGGATCACTCGGTCATGCAGGGCGTTGAGGTCATCGATCGGCTGCTGCTGGGCGAGCCCGAGCACACGATCGGCGTGGTGTACCGGGTGACGCAGGACGGCCGGCGGGCGGCCGAGCACGAGCGGCCCGCGGTCGCGGGCTCGGGGGAGAAGCGGCGCTCGGCCGTCGAGGCGAAGCCGCTGGCCGGTGGGGCCCCGATCGGCGAGGAAGAGGTCGGCATCGGCCATGGAACCGATGCGCCGACCTCACCCGCCGGGGACTGATCCAGCCCTGGGTTCGGACTGGGCTTCTGATTCCACCCTCGCTCGCAATCGCTCACGGAGCTGAGCCCGGTCGAGCTCGCGGAGCTGATCGATCGCCGCCTGCATCTGAGGGGTCATGATCGCGCGGCTGCGGAGCCTGGCGATGCCCTTGCCTGGCTCGCCCTGAGCTCCGAGGCTGAGCGCCACAAGCACATCGTGGTTCGGATAGGTCTGCCAGTAGCTCAGCCGCTGCCATCGGGTCGGTCCGGCCAGGACAAGGGTTGCCGCCTCGTCCCACCTCTGATCGTTCATCGCGACGAACGCGCCGTTGTAGGCCAGCCGGCCGATGCGGCGCCAGAAGAGCTCGAACTCCGGGCCGGCCGGCAAGCGGTCCTCGATCGCCGAGGCGAGGTCGAGCACGGCTCCGGCAAAGAGTACGGCGTCTGGGTGGCCTTCCTGCAGCAGCGTCTCGGCCCGGATGAGCGATGCCTCGAAGGTGATCCGGCCTTCGTCAAACGCGGCTTGGAGGTCGGCGGCGGTGCCGGCCCTTCCGGCGGCGGTCGCGGCCGACTGGATGCGGTCGAGCCGCTGGGTCTCGTTCTCGCAGCCGGCGGTGTTGACGACGAGGGCTGCTGCGATGAGTCCGATCGTGAGTCGGCTGAAGCGATGCCGTGCTGTCATGCGGTGGTTCTAGGTCGGCCAGGGGTGTGCGGGCGTGTGTGGCGGTCTAGAGAAGATGTCTGGAACCGGGTAGAAATGTCAATTGCGCGCAAAAAACGGGTGGCACATGTCAGAAGCCGAGGCATGTTGGAGCATCGTTCTTGTGGGACGCTGGACGCTCGTGGGCGGGTGAATCGGCGTGAGGTAGTCAATCTGGCTCGGTCCGTGGTTGCCGTGCCCTTCGATCCGGAGGGTCTCCCGGTCGGTCTATCCGTCCGTGAGCAAGGCGACCAGCATGGAACCGCTGACAGCACCCCATCATCTCGTATCCTCGTGGGAACCCGAAGTCGCAAGGCTGCTCGACGAGCGTCATCTGGCGGCGTGGTCGGACAGCTCGGGCACGCGGCAGGTCTTCGGCGGGCGATTGGCCGCGTTCCTCCAGGGCATCGACGACACCGAGGTCGTGCGGCTGTTCGGCCGAGCGATCCGCTCGCTCGACGAGCTCTGCGAGCAGCTTGAAGCGGCGATCCCGATCGGGCCTGGCGATGTCAACCGCATGCGGCGGCGTGTCACCGGGCCTGCGGGCGTGGTCGCCAGGCTTCGGCACCGGCACGAGTTCATCGGGCGCGACCCGGTCCGCCGACGGTACGTGCTCTGGCAGGACGCCGATGTGCTGATCGAGCACGACCGCGTGCTGTTCGGCGCTGTGATCGACGCGATCGCGGGCGTGGCCGCCGAGAACGAGTACACGAGCGACGACTCGCTGCTGCTGACACGGGCGGTCTGTGTCGGGGGTCCCGCGCTGGCGGCGTACGCACACGACGACGCCGGGCAGCTGCGGCGGTGGCGAGGGGCGTGCGACGGTAGCGGGGCGCTGGCCGTGCCGTTCTGGGAGCTTGTTTCGGGGATCGCCAAGCCACCGGTCTTCGCCGACGCGATCGAGTCGATCCTGTCCGACCCGGAAGGCCTTGCGACTGCGGCGTTGCTGGACGATGTGGCGTTGCTGGAGGCGGCAGAGATGTAGATGCGGTCGTGTTTCGGCGTGAGGGCCCCCGGCTTGTGATTCCCGTTCACAATGATGTGAGTCATCGGGATGAGAGAGCACGGATTCCGGGCCGGGGGCCCCCGCGCCGGGCTTGACCGCCACCCGCATGCTGCGTTTGCTGCCGTGTGCGGATCATCGCGGGACAGTACAGGCGGCGGACACTGCTGAGTCCGTCGGACGCCAGCCCGGCACGCCCCTTCCCGGATTCGGTCAAGGAAGCGGTGTTCAATCTGCTCCGCGGGCATACCGAGGGGCAGGCGGTGCTGGACTGCTTCGCGGGCTCGGGCGCGATCGGGCTCGAGGCGCTCAGCCGGGGCGCCGCGCGGTGCGTGATGATCGAGCGCGACAAGGGCACGTTCGGCGTGCTCAAGAAGAACATCGAGCGGCTGGGCATCGGCGGCGAGGCCGAACCTGTTCTGGGCGATGCGCTCGGGGCTGGAGCGCTGGCGCGGTGCCCGCGTCCGGTGCACCTGATCTTTTTTGACCCACCGTACGCGATGGTGCGCGATGCGGCGCAGTGGCCGCGTGTCACAGCGCAGCTGTCGCGGCTGATCGGGCTGCTGGACGACGAGGGGTATGCAGTGCTGCGGACACCCTGGCCGTTCCTGCACGAGCGTGACCCGGACCGTCCCGATCGTGGCTCGACAAGCCGCTTCGTGGAGGTGCCGCTGGCGATCGAGGGGGCGATCGGTCCGGAGACCCACGCGTACCGGTCGACGGCCGTTCATCTATACATGCGCGAACAGGACTCCGAACGGGTCAAACAGGGCTCGGAACGGAACGAGACCGGCGTATGAGCGCGGACGGGCTGAACACGGCGCAGCGGGCGGCGGTTGAGCACCGCGGCTCGCCGCTGATCGTGCTCGCCGGGCCCGGCACGGGCAAGACACGTGTGATCACGCACCGGATCGCGCGGCTGCTGGATGAGGACGGGGTCGCACCCTTGTCGGTCGCGGCGATGACCTTCACGGTCAAGGCGGCCGAGGAGATGCGCGAGCGGCTCGGGAGGCTGGTGGGCATCGACCGCTCCGAAGCGATCACAGCCGGCACGTTCCACGCGTTCGGGCGCGGCGTGATCGCGCGGTTCGGCGACACGATCGGGCTGCCGAGCCGGCCGCGGCTGATCGATTCGGCGCAGCGTCGGTCGCTGCTGGAGCTGTCGCTGGCCGAGGCGGCGGCGGCGGGTGAGATCGAGCAGGGGAGGATGACGGTCGCAGGGCCGGACTCGGTCCTTGCACAGGCATGGGCTTGGATCGAGTCGATGCGTTCTCGCGGCGTTTTCCCCGAAGAGGCTGGCGGCATCGTGGAACGATGGTCAGCGCTGGTCGAGTCACCCCCGGATCACTGGGACGGGGCGCGCATCGAGGCGATGCGGGTTCAGCGGGATCGGTTCGCGGAGGCGGCGGTGCTGGCGCGGCGTTTCGAGGCGGCCTGCCGGGCGCAGGGCCTCGCGACGTTCGACGACTTCATCCTGCTGCCGATCCGGATCCTGCGGGAGTCGCGCGAGGCGGCGGTGATCCTGCGCGACGAGGTCCGGCACGTGGTCGTCGATGAGTTCCAGGATGTCAACGGCGCGCAGCTGTCGCTTGTGCGCGAGCTCTGCCCGCCGGGGCTCGGACGGGACCTGTGCGTTGTGGGTGATGATGACCAGTCGATTTACGGCTTCCGAGGCTCTGACCCGCGCGCGTTCCAGCGTTTCGCGGAGACATGGCCCGACACGACAACGCTGGCGCTCGAGATCAACTACCGAAGCACCAGGACGCTCGTCGGCGTTTCCCAGCGGGTAATCGCCGCGGCCGGCGAGCGTTTCGACTCGGACAAGGCGCTCCGCGTGCCCGACGAGCAGGAGGACGGCCCCGCGGTCGAGGCCATCGAACTGCCGGACCACTCGGCGAACGGCCAGGTCATCGCGGCGATGATCCTCGAAGATCGGGCCGAGCACCCAGAACGCACGCTGGCGTCGTACGCGGTCATCGGTTCGACGCACAGCACGCTCGAGGCGATCGGCGACGCGTTGGAACTCGCGGGGCTGACGGTCACACGTTCACGCTCGGTTGGCGTGCTCGACGACGAGGCTGTGCAGGACGTGCTCTCGTGGGTGCGGCTCCTGCTCGAAGGCGAGGCGATGGACGGCGTCCGGTTGCTGACACGGCCCCCGCTGCGGCTTGAGGGAGCATCCGCCAGGGAGCTCTATGCCTCGTACCGGCGTTCGACGGCGCGGGCGAGGGTTGCCGACGAGGACGTGCCGGGTTTCCCGTCGTGGCTCCGAGGGAAGACGGATCTGACCGAGCCGGCCGCGGAGGCAGTGACGGCGCTGCTGCGCCAGTACGACACGCTCGCGGAGCGGACCGAGCGTGGGTCGGCTACGGAAGCGGTCAGCGCGATCGTCGAACTCGCGGATCTGGCGCACAGCGAGCTTCTGCCCGGCCGGGAGCGCGCGCGCCGCATCGCCGCGCTGGTATCGGTGCTTCGTTTCGTGCGCGAGGCGCAGGGGCGGATCGGCCCGCCCGGCGATCTGTCGGCGTTCTGGTCGCACTACCAGCGGCTGGACGAGAAGGAGCAGTCGTTCCGGTTTGAGGGCGAGAACGGGATCGATGGGGACGACGAGGGTGCCGTCGGCGGGGGCGTGCAGCTGATCACGGCGCACCACGCGAAGGGGTTGGAGTTTGATACGGTGTTCGTGCCGCGGATCGGTGCCGTCAAGGGCGACTTCGGCGAGATCCGCAAGCGGGACGAGCCGGTGCTTCCCGCGGAGCTGTGGGAAGAGCCTGAGCCGAGCGGGCGGGACGAGGTGCGCCGGCTGTTCTACGTTGCGATGACGCGGGCCGAGCGCCGGCTGGTGCTGCTGACCAAGAAGGCGAAGACCAGGAGCAAGTCGCAGCACTTCGTCCACGAGCTTGCGTGGCGCGGCAAGCAGCCGCTCGCACCGGGAGAGGTGCAAGAGGGTGTTGCCGTGCTGAGCGATACGGACGTGTACGCGAGAGCAGCATCGGCGGGTGTCGCTGCGGCAGGGGACCCGGTCGGCGGGGAAGCCGCGGACAGCCGCGGCGCAACGGCATTGGAGCGTCGGGCGATGGCGCTTTCGGGCATCCGTCGGCGGGCGCGGGCTGGCGCGGCCGAAGCGTTAGACGCGGCAGGCCGCTCGGATCTTCAGGCCGAGCAGCTCGATACCGTGGCGAACGCGCTTCGCGGGCACGCGGTCAACCTGGCGCTCGCGGCGCGGGCCGAGGCCGCCATGGCCGGCGAACCGGAGTTGCCCGCGTGGCTGGCCGGTGCCTCGGAAGCAGCCCTGCTAAAGAGGCTGGTCGAACAGGACGCTGCCGAGATCGAGAGCGCTCCGGGTGGTTCGCCGGCTTGGCCCGGGTTGAAGCCGCCGCTGGAGCTGAGCTTCTCGGCGATCGATCGGTACCTGCGCTGCCCGGCGTGCTTCTACCTCGAGCATGTGCTCGGGCTGGGTGATCGGGCTTCCGAGGCGCAGGCGGCGGGGCAGGCCACGCACACGGCGCTCGAGACGTTCTACCGCGCGTGGAGTCACGCGGACAACGAAGGTCTGCCCAAGCCGGGACGTGATCGGCTGCTGGCGCTCGGCCGGGAGGCATGTCTGGCGGCGCTTGGCGACTCGGGGGATGCCCCGCTTCGGGTCCATCTCGCGCAGGTCGAGGCGCAGCTCGGCGGCGGGTATGACGCCTTCCACGACGACCAGGCGGAGATCGTGATGCTCGAGGAGCGCGTCAGGTTCGGGTACGCGCGGGCGGGCGCAGACGAGCCGCCGCACCGCGTGACGGCGAAGATCGATCGCGTGGACCGGGTGACGCTGCCTGACGGCGGGAGCGGGTTCCGGATCGTGGACTACAAGACGGGCCGTGCGTGGGACAGGCTGGTCGAGCCGGAGGCGGACGATCTGCAGCTCGGGCTGTACGCGACGGCGCTGGCATCGCGGCTGGAGATACCGGTCGAGGAGCTGCGGGGGACGGTGGAGTACTGGCTGTTCGGAACGCGCCAGATCGGCCGGCTGGCGATCGAGGCGATCGACTTCGCAGGGGTGCGTGGCAAGGCGGACGAGGCGATCGAGGGGATGCTCGAGGGCCGGTTCGAGCCTCGGCGCGGATGCCGAGGGGCGTGCGGGTCGCTGCTCGGCCGCTCGCCGCTGGTGGAAACCTGTTCGGATTCCTCGGGCTGCAACTCACCGTCCGGTCGGGGGTAGGCTTGTCGTGCGCATCGGCCGGGTGTCTGACCGTGCCGGCGTACGGGGGGATCTGGCTTGCAACGGAGAACAAGGATGACGACGACGGATGGCGTCCGGGCTTTCGGCGGGCGGAATCGGTGCGGTATGACCGCGGTGCTGGCCGGCCTTGCGATCGGCTCGGCAGCGGCGCTTGCGGGTGCACAGCCCCTCGAGACCCGGCCGGATGTGCTGACCGGCACGCTCGACAACGGGCTGGGGTACATGCTCAAGTCGCACGGCAACCCCGAGGGCCGGGCGGTCCTCTACCTGCACGTCTCGACAGGCTCGCTGAACGAGACCGACCCGATGCGTGGCATCGCTCACTACCTCGAGCACATGGCGTTCAACGGCTCGGAGAACTTCGCGCCCGGCGAGCTGGTGCCGTTCTTCGAATCGGTCGGCCTCTCGTTCGGTCGGCACCAGAACGCGTTTACGAGCTTCGACCAGACGACATACATCCTGAACCTGCCCGACGCCGAGCAGGACACGATCGATAAGGCGCTGCTGTTCTTCTCCGACGTGGCCTCCGGCCTGTCGCTCTTGCAGGAGGAGATCGATAAGGAACGGAACGTCATCCTCGAAGAGAAGCGCACCCGGCTCGGCCCGCAGCAGCGTGTGCAGGAGGAGCTGTTCCGCGCGATCGCGCCTGGCTCGACCTTCGGCGAGCGGCTGCCGATCGGCGTCGAAGAGACGATCATCGGCGTAGACCGTCCGGAGTTCGTTGAGTTCTACGAGCAGTGGTACGTGCCCAGCAACATGACGCTGATGGTCGTCGCTGACACGGATACCGAGTCGCTGCTGCCGCTGATCGAGAAGCACCTCGGCGACGGTGAGGCCGTTGCCAGGCCCGCGGACCTTCCGGTCGGCATCACGCCCTACGACGCGATGCGGTCGCTTGTCATCACAGACCCGGAGCTGACGAGCGCGCAGGTGCAGATCATCAATATCCGCGACCCGCAGCCGCCGGTGATCGACCGCGAGGGGATGCGTCGGACGCTGGTCGAGAACCTTGCGTCGGGGGTGTTCAACCGCCGCCTCCAGAAGAAGCTCAACGAAGGCGAGCTGGACATGCAGGCGACATCGGCGTTCGTGGGTGATTTCTTCGGCGCGATGCGCGTGAGCTGGATCAGCTCGACGGGCACGCCGGAGGGCTGGCGCGAGCAGATGCGGCAGCTGACGACGGAGTTCAAGCGAGCGCACGCTCACGGTTTTTCATCGCGTGAGATCGCCGACGCCCGGGCGGCGACGATCGCCGGGGCCGAGCGGTTCGCTGAGCAGGAGCCGACGCTGCCGGCGTCGGCGCTGATCGGCTCGATGAACACCCAGGTGGCCCGGGGCGACGTCGTGCTGAGCGCGCAGCAGCAGTTCGAGCTGACGGGCGAGCTCTTGCCGACGATCACGGACGACGAGGTCAACGCGGCATTCACGGATCTTTATGACGACGAGCTCGTGCTGGTGAATCTGACGCTGCCGGAGTCGACCGGTGCTCCAACCGAGTCGGAGCTGCTCGAGCTGGCCCGCGCGGACCTGAGCGTCGTTCCCGAGGCCGAAGCCGAAGAGGACCGCCCGACAGAGATGATGGCCAACCTGCCCACGCCGGGCGAGACGGTCGAGGTGAGCAAGCACGAGCCGACCGGCATCTGGTCTGCGTGGCTGTCCAACGGGGTGCGGGTGCACTACCGCTTTATGGACAAGCGTGAGGACAGCGTGACGGTGACGATCACCGCCGCGGGCGGGCAGATCTTCGAGACCGCCGAGAACCGTGGTGTCACGGAGGTCGCGGCGCTCGCGTTCAATCGGCCGGCGACTCGGTCGCTCACGAGCACGAACGTGCGCGACCTGATGACCGGCAAGAAGGTCTCCGTCGGTGGTGGCGCGGGCAGCGACACCATGACGGTCAACGTCTCGGGCAACCCGGCGGAGCTGGAGTACGGCCTGAAGCTCGCCCACCTCCTGCTGACCCAGCCGGTCGTCGAGCAGGCGGCGGTCGACCGCTGGCGCGAGTCGCAGCGGCAGGCGATCGAGGCCCGCAAGCAGCAGCCGATCGCGCAGCTGCAGGAAGTCCTGCCCGACCTGATCTCGCCTGAGGGCGAGGTCCGGCTCAAGCCGGTCCCGCTCGACCGGGTCGAATCCATCACAGTCGAGGAGGCGCAGGCGTGGCTCGACGATGTGCTCACCGACGCGCCGATCGAGGTGTCGATCGTCGGTGACATCGAGCAGGAAGCAGCGTTCGAGCTCGTCGAGCGCTACCTCGGTTCCCTGCCGCCGCGTGAGCGGATCGGCGAGGACACCCTCGCGTCGTACCGGACGATCTCGCCCCCGGAAGGACCCCTGGAGGCATCGAGCTACATCGAGACCCAGACACCGGTGGCCTTCGCGATCGCGGGTTCGTTCGGGCCCGACCGATCGAACGTGCGCGACGTGCGGCTGGTGAGCTTCGCGACCCAGATCCTCTCAACACGGATGATCAAGCAGATCCGTGAGGAGCTGCAGCTGGTCTACTCGATTCAGGCGGTGGCGCAGCCGTCGACGTCGTACCCGGGCATGGGGCTGATCTTCGCGGCCGGGCCCTGCCTGCCGGGCAACGAGGGCCAGCTCGCGTCGGAGATCGACCGCATGTTCGCGGAGTTCGCCCAGCAGGGCCCGTCGGGCGAAGAGGTCGAGGTCGCACGCGGCCAGATCTTCAACAAGCTCAACGAGGACCGCGAGCAGCCCGGCTATTGGACGGGCGTGCTCTCCGATGCCACGTACAGGGGAACCTCGCTCGACGACGTCGCCGAGACGCGTGAGGCGTACGAACGCTTCACGGGCGAGGACATCCGCGAGGCCTTCGCCCGCTACTACAACGATGCCAGCCGGATGTCGGTACTCGTCGGGCCGGTGCAGGAGGACGCCGGCGGGTAAGCGGCGGGGTCCGATCTATCTCCAGAACATCCACGTGCACCCCCGCCCTGCCGGCGGGGGTGTACTTTTGATCTCGGCTGTGAACGGCTAGGCTTGAGCATGCGAAACACACACGCAGCGTGCTGGATAGTGGTTGGAGTTGCGCTCGCAGCTGGTCAGGTCGGTTTAGCTTCCGCAGCCCGTGCGCAGGACCGCGAAGCTGCGCACGGCGCGGGCGAAGCGGCGGCTGAAGCGACGCGGCTGCTCGACGGCTATCTCCGGCTGCAGTACACACGCTCACCGATCTGGCTGGCCAAGTACGTTGATGATCCGTTCTTGGCGGACGATCTGCCGAGCGAATCAGTCGAGTCCTACGCCGAGCACCGACGGCGACAGCGGCAGCTGCTCGCTGAGGCGGAGGCACTCGCGCTTGACGGGCTCGACGAGGAGACGAGGCTGGCCGTCGAGCTGGTCGCCTACCAGCTCGGGCTGGATCTCGAGGTTGGTGAGCTGCGCAGGGAGCAGATGCCGGTGACGAGCATCGGCGGCCCGCAGTATTGGCTCCCGCAGCTGGCGCGGTTCTCGCCGATGCGGACGACCGAGGACGAAACGAACTATGTCTCGCGTCTCGGCCAGGTCGCGCGTGTGCTGGCCGAAACAACGGAGCAGATGCAGGCGGGCGTCGAGTTGGGGCGTGTGCCGCCGAAAGCGGTGATCCGCCCCGCGATCGCGCAGGCGAGGGCACAGGTAGTCGAGGACGCCACGCGGAGTCCGTTCTATCAGCCGTTCGCGGCCCGTCCGATGAGCGACCCGCTCGCCGAGCAGGCCAGGCGGGTGATCCAGCGTGAGATCGTGCCGGCCTACGAGGCGTTCGCGGACTTCCTCGAGGACGAGTATCTGCCGGCCTGCCGGGACTCGGTGGGCATCAGCGAGGGGATCGATGGCGTACGGGCGTACGAGATCGCGCTCCGTGAGCACACGACGCTGCGGATTGGGGCCGACGAGGTCAACGAGATCGGGCTCAAAGAGGTTGCGCGCATCCGTTCAGAGATGATGGAGACCATCCGGCGGACGGACTGGTTTACCGGGGTCGCGGGAAGCTTTGAATCGGACGATGCAGTATTCGATGCGTTCACCGAGTACCTGCGGACCGACCCGCGGTTCTATTTCGAGAGCGAGGAGCAGCTGCTCGATGCGTACCGCGCCGTCGCCAAAAAGGCTGACCCGGAGATGGTTAAGCTGTTCGGGCGTCTGCCCAGGCTGCCGTACGGCATCCGGCCGATCCCGCGGTTCGCGGCGAAGTTCAGCCCGACGGCGTACTACTACTCGGGCTCGATCGAGGAGGGCCGACCCGGCTACTTTATGGCGAACACGAGCGACCTCGACCAGCGACCGAGCTACGACATCGTCGCGCTGACGCTGCACGAGGCCGTGCCGGGACACCACCTCGAGAACGCGCTGAACGATGAGCTCGAAGATGTGCACCCGGTGCGCAAGACGATTGGGTTCACGGCGTTCGGCGAGGGCTGGGGCCTGTACGCCGAGCGTCTCGGGCTTGAGATCGGCGACGACCCCCAGCGCGGCCTGTACGCGGACCCGTACGACGACTTCGGCCGGCTGAATTTCGAGATCTGGCGGGCGATCCGGCTCGTGGTCGACTCCGGGCTGCACGCCAAGGGCTGGACACGCGACGAAGCGATCGGCTACATGCGGGCCAACTCGGGCGCGACCGAGCAGAACATCATCAACGAGATCGACCGCTACATCGGCTGGCCGGGTCAGGCAACGGCGTACAAGATCGGCGAGCTGACCATCCGCCGGCTGCGAGCCGAGGCCGAGGCAGCCCTCGGCGACCGATTCGACGTGCGGTCGTTCCACGATGCGCTGCTCTCCGGCGGCAGCCTGCCTCTGCCAGTGCTCGAGGGGCGAATGCGGCGGTGGACCGAGGCGCGGCTCGCTGCCGATTGACCGGCGACGCGACCGACGGATCCCTTGATGCTCGATCTCTGTCTCCGGAGGCCCGCATGCGCACGCTCGTCTGGTTCCGTTCCGATCTCCGCGTCGCCGACAACGATGCGCTCTACCACGCGCGGAAGCGTGCGAACGGAGGCGTCGTGGCCGTCTTCACGGTCTGCCCGGAGCAGTGGCGCGAGCACGACTGGGGGGCGATGAAGGTCGGCTTCATCCGCCGCTGCCTTGTGGAGCTGCGGTCATCGCTCTCGGAGCTGAACATCCCGCTGAAGCTCGTTGTCGAGCCGCGGTTCCGTGGCGTGCCGAGGGCGTTGGTGAACCTCGCCGAGGCGACCGGCTGCGGCGAGCTGCACTTCGGGCGTGAGTACGAGATCCATGAGATCGCGCGGGATGAGGCCGTGGTTGACGCGTTCGAGAACGCGGGCAAGCGCGCCGTGGCTCACACGAACAAGGTTCTGTTCGAGCCTGGCACCGTCCGGACCAAAGAGGGCCGGTGGTACAGCGTATTTACGCCCTTCACGAAGCGGCTCTACACGCTGTGGGACGAGGGCGAGGCGCCCGAGCGGCTGCCTCCGCCCGCGGCCTGCGAGGCCATGGTGGTCGATGGCGACGCGGTCCCGGACGAGGCGGGTTTCGCGGCATGGGGATTCGACGTCGGTGATCAAGCCACGCGGTCGGACCTGTGGCCGGGTGGCGAGCGAGAGGCCGCCGAACGGTTCGGGCGGTTCCTGGAGCACGGCATCCGCGACTACAAGGACCTGCGCGACTCGCCGGCGATCAACGGCACCAGCACGCTGAGCCCCTACCTGACCATGGGGTGCATCTCGCCAAGGCAGGTCGTCTTCGCGGCGCTCGAAGCGAACAAGCACGAGTTCTGGAAGGGGAGCAAGGGCATCACGCACTACATCAGCGAGATCGTCTGGCGCGAGTTCTACCAGCACATCCTCGTCGGCTTCCCGCGGGTCTGCAAGCACAGGAACTTCAACGCCGAGTACGACGGCCTCAAGTGGGATACGAACGAGGCCTACTTCGAAGCATGGTGCGAGGGGCGGACCGGTGTGCCGATCGTCGATGCGGCTATGCGCCAGCTCAACACGACCGGGTGGATGCACAATCGCTGCCGCATGATTGTGGCGATGTATCTGACCAAGAACCTGCTCCTGGACTGGCGGCTGGGCGAGAAGTACTTCATGCAGAGGCTCGTCGATGGGGATCTGGCCAGCAACAACGGCGGGTGGCAGTGGTCGAGTTCGACGGGCACCGACGCCGCGCCCTACTTCCGCGTCTACAACCCGATCTCGCAGTCTGAGCGGCACGACCCCGAAGGCGAGTACATCAAGAAGTTCGTCCCCGAGCTTGCAGAGCTGGGTGCCAAACAGATCCACGAGCCTCATGCGGCAGCCGACGGCGGGCTGTTCGGAACGCTGGGGTACCCCGCACCGATCGTTGACCTCAAGTCGACGCGCCAGCGAGCGATCGAGGTGTTCAAGGCCTACCGGAGCGATGGCGAGCAGACCCGGGTCATCTGAACGCCTCGGCGGGTTCTGGATGCCCCTGGACGCCTGAGATTACGCAGGTTCACACAACACGGGGTATACAGGCTTCCCGAGGCAATTCTCTTGACCAACGTTTGCATAAATCCTTGTCCAGACCGGGATGGAGGGGTCGTGGGCTCTGTACCCTTCCCCCCGTGGGGGACGCCGATACCACATCCAGGCCCACCGGCTTCTTGCTGAAGCACCTGTCTCGCCGGACGTCGGGGCGCAAGGTCATCCCGGAGATCGACGGTCTGCGTTCGGTCGCGATCGTCAGCGTGGTGCTGTTCCATGCTGCGTGGGTCTTTGATCAAGGCACCGGGAGGGTCCTCGAGCTCGGTCTGGGCGAGAACCCGAGCGCACTCGGGCGCGCGATCTACGCTGTGCTGCACACAGGTGAGTACGGCGTGCCCGTGTTCTTTGTGATCTCAGGCTTCATCCTCGCGTTGCCGTTTGCGGATGCGATGACCGGGGGCAAGCCGGTGTCGCTGGTGCGCTATTTGACACGCCGTGTCACTCGGCTTGAGCCCCCCTACTTCGTCGCGCTGCTGGCCGCGTTCATCCTGCTCGTGATCCAGACCGGCTCGTTCGAGACATGGCGCAACCTGCTCGCGTCGGCGTTCTATGTGCACAACGTGACGTACGGCGAGAAGAGCGCGGTCCTACCGCTGGCGTGGTCGCTAGAGGTTGAGGTCCAGTTCTACGCGATCATGCCGGCGCTCGCGTTTGTCTACACGATCGGGTCGGCCTGGGTGCGACGGGGTCTGATGGCGTGCGGGATGATCATCATCTCGATCTACTTCGGCAAAGAGACGCCGATCTGGGGCCGAACTGTCTTGCATCAGGGCGGCTACTTCCTTGCAGGCATGCTGCTGGCAGACCTGTACCGCCACGGCGCGTTCGGGATGGGCAGACCGCTCGATCCGGGCCTGTGGCGCGCCCGCACGCTCGCGTGGGATGCGTTGGCGTTCGTCTGCCTCGCCGGCACGTTCGTGGTCAAGGGCTTGGGCTGGTCCCCCGCCCAGACGGCTCCGTGGCTGATCCTGGCCGGGTTCATCGCCGTCTTCCGAGGCGGGCTGATCCGTCGGCTGTTCTGCTGGACACCCGTAGTGGTGCTGGGTGGGATGTGCTACACGATCTATCTGTGGCATTTTTTCGTGATGCGCGCCGCCTGGCCGGCGTGGGTCGAGATCGCCGGGCCGGAGCCCACAGCGGGGCACCTGATCCTGTTCGTAGTGGTCGCTTCGATCTCGACGATTGCGCTGTCAACGGTGCTCTTCGCGTTGATCGAGCGGCCGACGATGGACCCGGCGTGGCCTAGGAAGGCGGGCGCGGCACTCGCCCGGGTCTTCGGGCGGGCGCGTGAACCGGTCGCGGGACGTAGCCGACGCCCGAGCGGATCGGGCAGTGCGGCGGGGTGAGGGGCCTGACAGCGCGAGGCTTTCGCCGCTGAGTCAGGCTGCGCGGATGGATCCCTACGACCTTGAGCAGAAGTCGGCACGGGGCCGGCACGAGCCGGTCCGGTCGCTCGATGACACAGTCGGATCTCGGCGGGAGGCGGGCGTCTGCCTGGGAGCGTTCGACACAGCCATGGTCGTCGACTGGGACGCGGGCTGCCGGAACTGCGGGTACAACCTCCGCGGCCTCCGTGCTGACAGTCGTTTGCCTTGGATTGATCGGCATCGTCATCTCGCTCGTGCTGTACTCCAACATGCTGACGTGGTTCCGGGACGACTCGAAGCGGATCATGGCTGCCCGGGCCGACGCATTACGGCCTCTCTGAGTTTCGACCGAACCGGCTTCTATGCATATCACATTCGGGGTAGGCTTCGGTCATGGAACCGCAGCCGAGTCCGACCCAGCTCCCACCGGCGTTCACGACGCGCACACCCTACGACAGGACGGGCATCGTGCAGGAGAGCATCCCGTGCTGCCGATGCGGCTACGACCTCCGCGGCCTGGATATCAAGGCGATCTGCCCCGAGTGCGGTGAATCTGTCGCGCGGTCGGTCGTCGGCGATCTGCTCGAGTTCATGCCCGCGGAACGGATCAGGCGGCTGCACAGGATCCTTGGAGGCATCACGCTGGGGACGTACCTCTCTGTGCTGCTGCCGATTTTCGGATCGATCCTGGCGGGATTCGCGGTCGGTCTGACGGGCTCCCCCGCTGCCATGGCTACGGTGATGTTCGTGATCCTCGCCTTCGGGCTCGTCGTGCTCGCCAAGTACTGGTGGGCGTTGTCGTCGCTCGATG
Source organism: Planctomycetota bacterium (assembly GCA_039187315.1). GTDB lineage: Bacteria > Planctomycetota > Phycisphaerae > Phycisphaerales > UBA1924 > JANQQZ01. Next base: position 28,967 of record JBCCZQ010000013.1, read on the forward strand.
GAGATTTGAGCGAGACAGCCCTCGCGAAGTCAGCCAAACGCGCGTGCGTGCTGATGATCATCGGCTATCTTGCGTGGATGCTGCAGAGCCTCCTGGGAGGCTTTAGCCCATGGACGTCGTTCCGGCAGCTTGTCGTACCCGTCGGTCCGCAGCCGGGGGCAGCGGCTATCCCGTGGACACTTGTGCTCAGCTGGTTGCTGTTTCCGATCTGGATCGGGTTCAGTGGGGCCTACTTCTGGAACGCGCAGCACGCGCTCAGCTTCATCGCCCGCAAAGCGCCGGACGCGCTCATCGAGCACAGAGCCCGGTCTCGTCGGCTGAGCTCGGTGCTCTGGTGGAGCATCGGATGGCTGGCATTATTTCTCGGCCCGCTCGTTGCGATCTCGAACCTGACAACCACGATCAAGGATTGCCGGTTCCATACCAAGCGTGCGTTGAGTATCGCCCAAGCGAGGGGGCTGGCCGATGCGGAGATCGCGGCAAATCCCAAGTCGCCCGACAGTCCACACACCTGAGTCATCATCGCTCTGCCAAACACAGAATGTTGTTTGCACGGTGAACGGCCATGCTTGCTGCGAGCCGTCACAGGCACAACGGACGTCGATCGGTGTCAGCATTGCCATCCGCGCGGTCAGATTTCCCCTTACACGAAGTCGGGTTGGACGGGCCCGAGGGTGTCTCGCATACAGGTGGTTGCTATTCTCTATTTGGTGAATCGCTACTTTGCTCGTGTGGGCGAGCGAGACAACTTTACTGTTGGGGGCCTTGGTGTGAAGCTATTCCGTATCGATGCCGTGAGTGGTCTGCTCGTCTGCTCGGTGGTGCTCAGCACACCGGTGCTCTCGGGCTGTGAGACAGTGCAGAAAGGTGTGGAAACCGCGGGTCAAGCTATCGGCATCTATCAACAGGTACAGGACGCCAGCAAGACCTCGGCCGTTGCGGATACACAACCCGCCGACCAAACCACGCCCCCGATCCAGAACCAGCCTGAGATCGATGTTGTTTTCGCGGCCGGTAAGCAGCGTGTAGAGACCACGCCCTTCGAGAACGGTTTCACGCAGAGCGTCATCGAAGACTTCACGACGAACGCGGCGGAGCAAGAGAACTCGCTCTGGTGCTGGGCCGCGGCATGCGAGATGGTGCTGCGGTACAGCGGGAGCTTCGATCCGAGCGTGCATACACAGGAAGCGATCGTGGAGCGGGTCAAGGGGCTCGACGCGGCGGGAGGACTGCCGAACGAGGCCGGCCAGCGTCGCGAGATCATGATGGCCCTCGTGCCGGAGTTCGGCAGGAAGCTGACCGACCGTACAACCGCAGCGGTGGCGGCTTATTTCCAGAACCAGCGATGGGACACGCTCGAGATCAAGCCCACAGCGGCGCTGATGCCGTATATCAAGCTGAACCCGAGGCATCAGGACCCGATCGTCGAGAGCATCTCGAAGGACTTCATGCCCGCGATCGTGGTCATGCTCTGGAACGAGGACCCCGATGCGCCCGCGCACGCGTGGGTCGCGCACGGCGTGCGTTACAAGAGCACCGGCAACGCGGAGATGATGGACACCGGGAAGGAAATCCTGAGTTGGTTCGATGAGTCTGACAAGGATCTCGTAGACAACAACAGCGAGGTCGATGTCTCGGCGAACGATCTCACAGATCTCTTCAGCGAGTCGTTCGTTAAGAAGTACGAAGTCGACAGCGTGCTGCTATACGACCCATACCACGACAGTTCCAAGTGGTACGCGATCGCGGACATCCAGGCCCGGCTGGTGTACATCATGACCCGGCGGATGGCGATCAGCGCCATGCGTGGTGAGGCCCAGGCGTTGTCGTTCAACTGAGTCCAGCCGGAACGACCAGGCTGCTGAGAGATGGGAGCCCTGGTATCGTTCTAGCTCGATGCACAAACACGCTGGTTATGAAAGGGGATGCTTCGGATGTACTCGAAGATGATCAAGCGCGTGGGTGTGCCGCTGCTGCTGTGCTGCACCCTGACCGGGTGCGACTCGATGACCACAAACACAATTCTGGACGGGGTGGGCTGGGGTAGAAATGGCCAGGAAGTTATTGTCCCGACAGAGACGTCGAAACTGGATCGCTCGCTGCAGGTGCCACCGGTCTTCGAAGCCGGGGGCAACCGAACCGAGCGGATCGATGAGGGCTCGCTGCACACCGTCACGATCAGCGACTTCGAGCTGAGCCAGGCGATGCAGCGGGACAGCCTCTGGTGCTGGGCCGCTGCAGCGGAGATGGTCCACCGCTACACGGGCAGCTTCGGTTCGGCGGGCACGTCACAGGAAGCAATCGTCCAGCGTATCAAGGGCGTTGATGCCGACGGCCGGCTGAAGAACGAAGCCGCCGAGCGTCGCGAGATCATGATGGCGCTGGTGCCCGAGTACGAACAAGAGCTAAGCAGCCGCGCCGCGTCCGCGGTCGCTTCCTACCTCAAGGCACAGCGCGTCGACAGCCTCGACCTGAACGCGCTCGGACCGCTCGCGGCTTATGCCTCGCTCAACCCGCAGCACCTCGACCCGGTGGTGCTCAGCCTCGCCATCGACAACATGCCGGCCATCTTGGTCCTGGAGTGGGACGACCCGGCTGCGCAGGGCGTCGCGCACGCGCACGTAGCCCACGGCATCCGCTTCGAAGACGATCTCGCCGAAGTCTCGCGGATCGCCAAAGGTCTCATGACCGAGCAGCTCGATGGGCTTTTCGAGGACTTGTTCGGCGGCGGCGAGCAGGAAACCGTGATGGACGTCGACATGGGGCCTGTCGTCGGTATGGCGACCCGCGAGTTCAAGGTCGACAGCGTGCTGCTCTACGACCCGTGGACCGACGCATCGTCGTGGGTCAAGGCCGACAAGATCGAGCGCAGACTCGGGTACATGCTCACGCGCAGGATGGCCATTGCCGCAATGGCCCACGAACTCGAGACCACCGGCGCTGGCAGCAAGTAGACCGGTCGCGCGTTCCGGCAGCACAGGCTTTGTGAAGCGAGGGCAACGAGGCTGCCATCACTCCAGCGGTGGTGCTGTGAGATCCCGAGAGTCTCGCCCGTGTCGTCGTGATCAGCGTTGGCTGTAAGCAGATCTATTCGTCGTCCTCACCGTCATCGACATCCGCGCCGGGCGGAGGCGGTGCGCTGGGCTCATCCCCCGACGCATTACCGATGTCGACGCCTGGAGGTGGCGGGCCACCCGCTTTGGGTGCACATGCGGGAGCGAGGGCGAGCAGGCCCACAACGAGCACACCGGCGAGGGTGGTCTTGAGGTTCGGTGCATCGTGCTCGGGAGATGGCTTCTGCATGATCAGGGCTCCTTGCTGTCGAAATCTCATGTCTCGGGATCTGGGCTCTTGGGATCTGGGCTCTTGGGATCCGGGCTGTTCGTATCCGGGGTCTTGGTCTCCCGGTCCGTCGTACTGGTGGTCTTCGTGCCTCGATCGTTGCTTTCGTTGCGATCACTGGCGGCTCTCACGGCTGGATCCATATCAACCGCAGCGAGCGATCTCGCTGTAGCAGTATTCTGCGGCCCATGATAACCCAGGTAACGCTCGTACACACTCTGGACCGTCTCGATCGTCGGCTTCTGGGGATCGCCCCCGATATCGATCTCGTCCTGTTCGATGGCCTTGCAAAAATCGGTTGCCGTCACATAATCGGGCAGCTTCGCCAAACGTTCTTCGCGCTGGCGGATGTGCAGCTTGATGTGTTCGTATATTTGATACGCCAGCACGACTACAATCACAGAAATAAGTAGCCGTATGCCTAACAGCATCATTTCTTCATTATTTGACACATCGATGGGGCCTATGTCGGTTGCGATCGCGCGTACGGTAATCGAGCCTACATACTTTATATATTCCTCTATGGATTGGAGCAACCAGTAGAAGAGGGCGTAGGCGACTTGGAGATCTGCAATCGCATCTTCTGCGAGCTGCTCTCGCGCATCGGGGTTGTCTTCCATGGCACGGATGTGTCCGCGGACGTTCTCAAACGTGTTGTATAGGTTGTTGCGAGCATCGCTGATATTTGCGATCAGCGCCTGGGCCTCACTATCGAGTTTGATCTGTTGAGCAGCGACAAGCTCGACGGGCGCACTTGTCTCGTCGTTGTAGGAATTCTCCAGCACGAGCAAGGCGATCGTCGCTTTGCTGACACTTGTGATCTCTGATGCGACAGGCATCCGTATCCGGCCCGCGTTTTCGCCGTTCCCCTCGTCCAGCCCCTCGTCCAGCCCCTCGTCTAGCCCCTCGTCCAGCCCCTCGTCCAGCCCCTCGTCCAGCCCCTCGTCCAGCCCCTCGTCCACCGAATTGGAGCCTGCCTGATTCGGCTCGGGAAAGGCCTGCTCCGCCAGCTTGAGAATATGATTGATTTCACATCCCGAATAGCCGTCTTTCTCGCCGGGCGTGTTGCCCCAGAGCTGTGCGATGCCAAACAGGTTCGATGCTTCCAGCAGCTCTTCGGTGTGCTTTGATGTTTCAGATAGAACAGCTGTGAGCGCCTGGTTGCGCGAATCGGTGTGGTCCCGATCGGTTGTGAGGGTGCGGACAGCGGTCGCCAGCGACGAAAAGGGCTCTGACTGATCGGTAAAACGGAGGACCGTCTCACGGTACGCTCGTTTGCTTTCAAGATCGGATGCGGCTTGAGCGGCCGACTCTTCTCCAGATCCCTCGCCTTGCTCTGCTGCTGCCAGAAGGCTCCTGACATCCTGCTTCCTGTCTTCCAACCAGTCGTCTGCGGTGATCAACTGAAGCTGCGTGTAGTATGCGAAGTTGTCTGACAGGACATCGAGGTAGCGGTCGAGCAGGTCCCTGCGGCGCTGGGTGCTCTGGATCTGGTCTTCTGCGTAAATGAGACCGCGGGCGTCATCGCGTAGACGGAAATGGTCGAGATATTGATCGATCGCCCAAACGCCGACGCCAACGCCAGCGATTATCGAAATCAACGCAAAGGCACGCAGCTCATCGATCATGTCTGCACTGCGTCCGAGCAGCCCGCCGACTCTGCCGCCTAAAAACGCACCGGCGGGCATCTTGTTGGACGGGTTCTTCTCGGCCGAACCGCCTGCGCCGGCAGAACCGGTCGGGCCGGGGCGTTCCGAGCCCGGCGTGTTCGGATCAGGATCGTCCGATCCGTTCTGATCAGGCATCTGTCACCCCCACATCCACGATTAGTATGGAACGCGACTGCGTTGTACATGAGACTATTCGCCCGAACGAGTGCTTGCAACCTCAGCGTACGCAATATGATCGGGCGTTCTTGATGTGTGGGACGGGCTCCGGTGGAGGAGGAAGCTGATGGATGCAGACCGCCCGGCCACGCTGGCCGCGCTCCGTGATTCCGGCTGGCGATCGCGGAGCGTCCGTGAAGAGCTGCGAACCAATCTGGTTGCGCAGCTCGAGCGGTCCCGCGAGACGAACGAGCCGCTGCTGCCCGGGATCGTGGGCTACGAGGACACGGTCGAGCCCGAGCTGATTAACGCGATTCTTGCCGGACACGACATGCTGTTTCTGGGTGAGAAGGGCCAGGCCAAAAGCCGCATCATGCGGCAGCTGGTCCGGTTCCTCGATGAGTGGACGCCGTACATCGATATGCCCGGCAGCCCGGTGCACGAGGATCCCGAGCACCCGATCACATCGGTAGGGAAGTCGCTCGTTGAGTCCACACCCGCGGGCGATGTGCCGATCGCCTGGTGGCACCGCGAGGAACGCTACGCCGAGCGTCTCGCGCCAGGAACGAAGTTCGCGGACATCATCGGCGAGATTGATCCCAGCAAGCTGCTGGCCGGCGCAAGCATGAGCGCCGAAGATGCGCTGCACTTCGGGCTCATCCCGCGGATGCACCGGGGCCTGTTTGCGATGAACGAGCTGCCGGACCTTGATGATCTCGTGCAGGTCGGGCTCTTCAACATCCTCGAAGAGCGCGACGTGCAGATCCGCGGCTACCCGATCTCGTTCGACATCGATGTGCTCGTGCTTTTCAGCGCGAACCCCAGCACCTACAACCGCTCGGGCAAGGTGATCCCGCAGCTCAAAGACCGCATCGGCACCGTCATCCAGACGCACTACCCGCGTGAGCGCGATCTGGGCATCGAGATCACCGAGCTTGAGGCCGACCCGGGCGGCGAGCTGACGCAGGATGACAGCTACCCCGTGCTCGTGCCGCGGTTCATGAAGGAGCTGGTCGAGCAGGTCTCGGTCGTCGCGCGTCGCAGCAAGTACGTGGATCACGCCTCGGGCGTGAGCGCTCGGCTGAGCATCGCGAACTACCGCACGATGGTCGCGAGCGCGAGACGACGAGCCATTGCGCACGGCGAATCGAGATCGGTGCCGCGGATCAGCGACCTGTCGCACTTCCACGCGTCGGCGACCGGCAAGCTCGAGCTCGACATGATGGGCACGCACCAGATGTCCGAGAAACAAGTCCTCGACGCGATCCTGGCCGAGGCGATCAAGGACGTGTTCGAGGAGTACGTCACCGAGCACGGCCTGCACGAGATCGCCGACATCTTCGGCGAGGGCGTGCAGATCGAAGTCGGCGATATGCTGCCTTCGAACGACTACGCCGAGCGGCTGAAACGCTGCCCGCCGGCGTGGGAGAAAGCGTTCGAGGTGAACCCGGCCGAAGACATCGCGGTGCGAGCGAGTTGCGTCGAGTTCGTGCTCGCGGGCCTGTGGGCGACCGACCGGATCAGCCGAAGCGAACGGCACGGACGGATCGAGTACGAGACGTGACGACCACCATTCCAGAGCATCATCGACGGATTCGAACGAAGTTTCGCGTGCTAATGATTGGCATCATCCCGCTTTCTCTGTTTAGCAGACTTGGGGCCTTTTGGACAATTCGATGGCTGCTTGGTGTAGCCGGTGTGAGCCATCCGTCTCGGTCGATGATTAGTCTCGCCGTTGTGCCGCTGGTCGGAGTTGTGATCGCTTACACGGGATTCGTGCTAAGTGCGCGTTGGGCGACACACGCCTGCGTTCGGGCAGACCTGGAAATCGCAACAGATGAGTAAGAAGCAACGACGAGTCGGAGGCCTGATCCACTCGTACCAGAAGTACGACCCGGGGACGTTCCCGTCGCCGACCGCGCCGCCGCCGGATGTCGCGGGGGCGGCGTTCGACCACATGCTCGCGTTCGGCTCGACGCGGCGGCTGACCGAGGAAGAGCTCGCCAACGCGATCAAGCTGGACCCGTCGATGATCGGCGGGCTGGGGCCATCGCTCGAAGCGCTGATCGCGATGCTCGAGGAGCGGAAGCGGAGAATCCTCGAGACCTACGACGGCTCGCGGGTGCGCGGCGAAGCGTCGGACACGTACGACACTCGCGTCGAGCAGACCACACCGCCCGAGCTGCTGGCCGAAGAGTTCGAGCGGACCGCGAAAGCGAAGCAGCTGCGCGACATGGAAAACCTGTGGTACGCGGCCGATGCGCTCGAGGGCGATGATGCTGATGGGTTCAAAACGGAGCTGTTGAGGCTGCGCGACGACCTCGGCAACCTCTACCAGATCGACGAGCTCGTGGGGCGATACGAATTCACCGGCAAAGAACGGATGTCGATCGAGCAGGCGATCAAGATCAAGGCGGAGCTGGAGAAGATCGAGCAGCTGCTCGAACAGCTTCGCGAAGCGATGGAGAACGCACAGCTCGCTGTGATCGACATGGACGAGCTGCGCGAGTTCGTGCAGGATGCCGATGTCGATCAGCTTGAGCGGTACGCCGAGCAGGTGCAGGACCTGATCCGCCAAGAGATGGAACGGCAGGGCATCGAGCGCGAGGCCGACGGGTCGTACCGGCTCACACCCAAGGCCCTGCGGATCTTCCAGAGTCGGCTGTTGGAAGAAATCTTCAGCGAGTTGGATGCGGCGAGGTCTGGCCGGCACGACGGGCCGATCGTCGGCGAGGGCGCCGTCGAGATGCCCAAGACCCGGTCGTACGAGTTCGGCGATTCTCCGGCGCACCTGGATGTGCCGCAGACACTGACGAACGCGGTCATCCGCGACCCGGGCTCGGGACGGGTCCGCGGCGAGGACATCGTCGTCCACGAGACCAAGAACAACCCGAAGTGCGCGACGAGTGTGCTGATGGACATGTCCGGCTCGATGCGCCACGGCGGGCAGTACGTCAACGTCAAGCGCATGGCGCTGGCGCTCGACGGCCTGATCCGCAGCGAGTACCCGGGCGACTTCTTGAGCTTCGTCGAGATCGCGAGCTTCGCGAAGATTGTCGAACCCGGCCGCGTCGCGGAATTGATGCCGAAGCCGGTCACGATCTATGACCCTGTCGTGCGGCTGCGGGCGGATCTGAGCGATCCGGACATCAGCGAGCACATGATCCCGCCGCACTTCACCAACATCCAGCGTGGAATGCAGCTGGCCCGGCAGCAGCTTGGCGTGCAGGACACGCCCAACCGGCAGGTCGTGCTGATCACCGATGGTCTGCCGACCGCGCACTTCGATGGCGAGATGCTGTATCTCTTGTACCCCCCCGACCCGCTGACCGAAGAGGCGACAATGCGCGAGGCGAGGCTCTGCCAGCGCGAGGGCATCACGATCAACATCTTCCTGCTGCCGAGCTGGAGCCAGACGAGCGAAGACATCGGTTTCGCGCACCGGCTCGCGGAGACGACCGGTGGCCGGGTGTTCTTCACGGGCGGCGACGATCTCGACCAGTTCGTCCTGTGGGACTATGTGAGCATGCGAAGGAAGATCATCCGCTGACATCCGCCGCGAGAGCCATGCCGAAGCCATCGGCGAGTGAAGACGAAGAAGCCGACATCCAACACGCTGGGTGCACTGCGGATCGCCCGTTCGGTTACGCTGTGGCTCGCCCTGGGTTTTGCCGTGCAGACGCTGGTCGCGTGGGCGGTCGGGTTCAACCCGCAGGGCTGGTCGGTGCGGATCCCGCGTGCACTGGTGACAGACGACGGCCGCGTGAGCGCGATGTTCGCCAACGACCGATACTCACTGACTGTGTCGCACGGTTTCGCCCCGCTACGCAACGAGTTCCGCATCCGCTACAGCGACCTCGGGACACCGGACAAGGCCGAGGCCTACGTTGGTCGCTGGCGTGTGGCGAGCCTGGAAGTCGCGGCGTCCGATCCGATCTACGCCGGCGAGCGGACCGTCCGCGATGCCCCTCCGGGCATGCAGGTGTTCGCAGCCGTCGATTCGGTTGCTGGCATCCCCACGCGAGCGGTTCTGCCCGGCGGTGACCGCGAGATCGGCGGGCGCGACGAGCTCAGCGTCATGGTCACGGGCTGGCCCTGGCGGTCGTGCCGCATGACTTGGATCGAGCGTGACGGCGGGGAGCTCGAGCCGTTCCGCGGCGCGCTGATCGACGCAGACACCATCCCGCGGTCATGGATGAGCGGCATGTCGATGTACTACCCGGGCGAGGAAACCCTCGGCGCGATCCCCGCTCGGCCGATGCTCGCGGGAACGCTTGGGAACACGGCGGTGTACGCCGCAGTGTTCTGGTCGCTGGTGGCGGCGGCCGGCCTGGTGCGCCGCCGACTGCGCGTGATCCGCGGCCGTTGCGCGGCGTGTGGATACAGCCTTGCGGGCGTCCGGGGGCCGTGCCCCGAGTGCGGCGACATAAGTGATTCCCGCTGATCGATTCGATAGACTCTGGCTATACATGTTGAGAATTTCTGTCACGATCTCCCAAACAAGCTTGAGGAGATGGAGCCATGCCAGAGCACCGGATCGAGCGTTCGTCGCAGGACGATGATCATGACGATGGCATCCTCGGGCTTGAGCCGGAAGCACCCAGCACGCCGCACCCGGCTCTGTCGCGCACGCCGCCGCGCCCCGATCCTTCGCTCCCGCCGAAGCCGTGCCCGGAGTGCGGGTACGACATCCGTGGGCTACGCGTTCCGGTGTGCCCCGAGTGTGGCTACAAGATCGGGCTGTCTCCAGTCCGCGACCGGGACGCGGTCCCGAAGCAGTCGAGCTGGTTCGATGCGAAGGCCGCGGTCTACGCGGGTATCGGCCTGTCGATCGGCGCCGTGACCTACGCGATCGCTTTCGACCCGCTGCTGGGCCCGATGGCGTTCGGGATCGACTTCGTGGCGACGGTTGTTGTTGGCTGGGTCGTGTTTTTCCTCTGCTCGATGATGTGGATCGGGTTCGATCAGCCGCTGCGGATGACGGCGGTGCAGCTCATCGGCGCGTACGGCGCGTTCGCCGGAACCTGGGCGCTGCTGAGCCAGATCCCGTTCTTCGGATTCATCGCGTTCATTGTGTCTGGGTTCGTGCTGGTCGGGCTGCTGGCGGACCTGCTGGAGATCGAGTACAAGGACGCGTTCATCGTGGCGGTGCTGTCGGCCGTGATGAAGATCATCCTTGGGACATGGGTCTTTTCGCAGTTCTCGGGCGGTACGCCGTAGCATCGGCCACCATCCCGTGGAACAGGCCCAGCCCGCAGACCTGAGCCTCGGATAGGGTCGGCAGGCGTGTTCCAAGCCCCTTCGGACGGGATCTGGCAGCTCGGGCTTGACCATCGCCCCGGCGCGGGTAGATTTCCGGTCCGGGGAGGCCGATATCACCCCCTCGGAGACGGTCCCCGATAGCTCAATTGGTAGAGCGAGCGGCTGTTAACCGCTAGGTTGTAGGTTCGAGTCCTACTCGGGGAGCTTGGCAGGCCCGTGTCCAAAGGACGCGGGCCTGTTTGTTTACTGCGGTGGGGTCGGAGCGGGCCGCTCGGGGGCGTCCAGGGCGGGGTGGTGCGCTCTCGGCTTTGGGGTTCGGGTGTGGGTGGCGATGAGAACCCCCGGCTCTGCGGGCCGACGGGGGCGAGACTCTCGCGCTCTGACTCATGATTCGCTGCGGCGCGAGGAAGGGGTGTTCTCGAACGCGGTCCTCACGAGACTGCAGATTACCGCTTCATTGACGTGCTGGGGAACGAGGCCGGTTACAATTTACCTAGTCATGGTTGAATCAGATCGCTGGATCCAAGACTACCGCTCGGTCGGCTTGGTTGAATGGCCCAATGGGCTTCGCGATACCCTCGCGTTACGGCTACGCCACTCGACCCGCAAACTTTTGATATGGATGCTCATCTCATCCGGGTGCATACTTCTCGGGGTCGGCATTGTACTCCTCGGTTATCTTGACATACTGCGAGACATCGCACCGCCAATTCTGTTCGCGGTTAGCGTGCTGGCGTTCCCGATCGCGATTCTGCGGGGCAACGACTTCCACAAAGTTCGGATCAAGGCGAAGCAAGCAAGCCGATGTACCCATCCCGAGCGGTTCGAGATCGCTCGGCATGTCGACGAGGAACTCGCGGCCATGAAGGCGTTGGGACTTCAGGTCGAAAACGAAGCCATCCCACGGGCGTTATTCGTAGATCCTGCGACATCACTCGTTCTTCAGATCGACGATGAAGTACCCGCATCATTCGAACGTGCCAACATCCGTGTGATTCAGAGCGATATAGAACAGAGTCCCACACAAGAGTGCACCGAGTCGGCACTGTCTGAGCATGAACGAGCCGAGTTGCGGTCTTGGATCGATCGCACAAGGCGTCCGTGGAAGTGGCGGTACCTGTTTTACGTTGGCATTTCTGCTGGGTTCTTCGCATGGGTGTATCGGCTCATCGTTGGGCTTCCCACGGACCGATCCGATTGGGGATTTTTCGGACTTGTGACCAGTCTCTGGTTGCCGATGACGTATTGGGTCTTCGTCCCTCACCGAAATCTCAGAAAGAGACTTGCCAGCATGCGGCAAGACGCTCGGGAGGGAATCCTAGAGATCATCGAAGGACATCAGGCCGTTGCTCACCTCGTCGCGTCCGGGGAAATCGCGGATACTCCACCCGTGCAGCCCTGCCTCGTCAAGCGTCTTTCCGTGTCGAAAGTCTGGTGGACTGTAGATGGCGTTCCAGCTGCATGGCGACGCGAGTGAACCACTGTACACGCGGGCTAGTGGTGGCGCAGCCGCGGCTGTGCAATTCTACCTGCTTGAAACGGTTCCGATCCAGGAGTTGGCAGCGTTCCGCTCTGCGCAGGGTGACTGGGTGCATCCGTTCGTTTCTACACTTGCGTGATGGCTGATCAGGCAAAGTCAAGCGATCCAACAGAGTCCGCTCCAGACAGCGCCCAGCCGCCGGCTTGCGGCCGATGGCTCGCGCTCGCTGGGGCATGGCTATCGGGGCTTGCGCTCGCCGCATTGGTGGTCTCAATCGCCGCGTTCTTTGTCCACGCGAACCGCCCGCCCGAACCGCCCGCCACAACCTCGATCACCCTCAACGGGAAGCCCATCTCAGGGGAGGACGCGAAGGACCTGCTAGTCGACGTTGGATCCCGCCTGTTCCGGACCATAACGGATCGGGACGAAGACGCATCGGCCGAGACGCCAGTTGAGATGCCGGATAGGGCCGCTCCAGGCGCATCTCAGACGGACACGCCCATGAACTCCGGCGTCCTGGAGTTCGAGATGCGCACCAACGAGAGCACCGCGGAGCGCCTCTACAAGCGGTTCTTTTGGGTGTTCGTCGCCATGGGCCTCACGGGGGCCGCGATCGGGGGCATCGCGTACTGGCAGGGCGCACGCAGCGCGGCGGTCTCCATCGCGATCTGGCCGATATGGTTCCTCGGAGCGCTCGCGATGGCGGTTCCTTCGTGCAGCGGCTGATGCGATCAGTGCACACACGAGTGTGTTCGTCGGTTGAGTGAAGTTGAGGGCGATCCTGCTCGGCGTACGCTCCGGTGGGCGTTCGTGCTCGGTACAGCGGTCGCGTTCGTTGGCGCGGCGGGCATCGGCATCATGCTCGGCGGCAGCCCAGACCACTACCCGGTCGACGCGCAGGAAGCAGCAAGCCGTGTACCCGTCGCGGGCTGGTCGACCGAGCGCGGCGATCTGCGCATCGCACACTCTGTCGGGCTCCATGCGCTGTAAGGCCTGTTCATCGCCGGCTTGCTGCTGATCCGCGACCCGATTCATATGGCTCGGGAGGTGCTGGTTGTCACGGCCCTTGTGTGGCTTGCGGCGGTCATCGGGCTCGCTTGCATGGCGCGGATCGGCGTCTCACCCTTGAGCCCGCTCCATCGTGCGGCGGATGAACGCCTTATGCCTGCCGATATTCAGATCGGCACGGACAGCATCGGAGATCTTTCCATCGGGCTCGATCAGGAAAGTCGCACGCCGGACCGCAAAGCCGAAGGGACCATTGACGCCGAACGCCCTGGCGACGGTCTTGTCCTGATCGCATAGCAGTGTGAACGGAAGCCCGTGCTTCTCGGCGAAGCGCCGGTGCGATTCGGGCGGCTGCGGACTGACGCCGACGATCCGAAGCCCCGCAGCGAGCAACTCGCTGTGCAGATCCCTGGCCATGCACGCCTGAGCCGTGCAGCCCGGAGTGAAGTCAGCCGGGTAAAAATAAAGCACCAGCGGGCCGTCGGTGAGCAAGCCGGCGAGCGAGACCGCGGTGCCGTCACCATCGGGGAGCGAGAAATCGGGGGCGTGGTCTCCGGGCTTGAGCATGCACGAGTCTTCGCAGGCTCGGGCCCCGCGGCTTCGCGATAGGCTCTGGGCATGTCAAACGCTGTCGCCGAGCGGCTCAGGCCCTTCGGCACCACGATCTTCGCAGAGATGACCCGGCTGGCGGTCGAGCACGACGCGGTCAACCTCTCGCAGGGGTTCCCCGACTTCGACGGCCCGGCGTTCATCCGCGAGGCCGCCAAACACGCCATCGACACCGGCCACAATCAGTACGCCCGCCCCGCCGGTGAGCCGGCGCTGGTCGGAGCCATCGCAACATCGTTCAGCGAGCGGACCGGGCTCGCGTGCGACGCGATGGCCGAGGTGACGGTGACGAGCGGGTGCACGGAGGCGATCGCCGCGACGATGCTCGGCCTGGTGAATCCGGGCGATGAGGTTGTGCTGTTCGAGCCGTTTTATGACAGCTACCGAGCGTGCGTCGCCATGGCGGGTGCGGTGCCAAAAACGGTTGCGATGCGGCCCGCTCGCGGGTCCGGCGGCATGCGCTACGCCTTCGACGAGGCGGAGCTTCGTGCGGCGTTCGGCCCCAAGACACGGGCGGTTCTCGTCAATACTCCGCACAACCCGACGGGCAGCGTACTTACGCGTGAGGAACTCGGCGTCATCGCGTCACTCGCGACCGAGCACGACGCCATCGTGATCGCAGACGAGGTGTACGAGCACCTGGTCTACGAAGGCGAGCACGTATCGATCGCGGCGCTGCCGGGCATGGCGGAACGGACGGTCACGCTATCGAGCCTGGGCAAGACTTTCTCGCTGACGGGCTGGAAGATCGGATGGGCGATTGCGCCGCCCCAGCTGACCGCAGGCGTGCGCGCGGCGCACCAGTTCCTTACCTTCGCCGTCTCGACGCCTATGCAGCACGCGGCGGCGGAAGCGATCATGCGAGGACAGGCAGAGATCGATGCGCTTCTCGCGCGGTACCGCGACGCACGGAGCATGCTTGCCGAGACACTCGATCGAGTCGGCTTCGATGTCATCATGCCGGCAGGTTCGTACTTCATCATGGCCGGGCACGAGCGCGTATCCGAACGCCTGGGCATCGCAGCTCATGCCGAAAAGATGCGGCAGCAGCATGACGTTGCGCTGAGCCTGCGGCTGATCCGTGATGTTGGCGTGGCGACGATCCCGCCGAGCGTGTTCTGCGTTCGGCCCGAGGTCGCCTCCGGCTCGCTGCGGTTCGCGTTCTGCAAGAAGCCGGAGACTCTTCGCGAGGCGGCGCGCCGGCTCGAACCGCTCGTTCGAGGAGGCGGCTCGTGAGCGTTCCTTGGTGGCGGCGGACGCTCGCCAAACCTGACACGGTACGGGCCGATGTCTGCATCATCGGCGGTGGTATCGTCGGTCTGTCGGCCGCGGACGCCTGTGCACGTGCGGGGGCGAGCGTGGTACTGGTCGAGCGGCGCGCGCTTGGCTCGGGCGCCTCGACACGCAACGCAGGCTTCCTGATGCGGGGGGCCGCTTCGAACTACGCCGACGCCTCTGACACGCTCGGAAGAGAGCGCACGCGTGCAGCCTGGCGCGACTCGGAACAGAACCTTGGGCTGCTGACCGAGCGATTCGGCATCGACGGGCTCACGAGCTTCCAGCGCGTGCCGTCCTCGCTCATCGCAGCCGACGAGGGCGAAGCGGAGGCGATCGAACGCTCCGCGGCCTTGATGGCCGACGACGGTTTCGAGGTCTCTCTCGTTCACAACGGCAACGATGCGCTCTGGCGATCGCTTCGGCCGCGCGTGGCACTGATCAACCCCCACGACGCTGCGGTCAAT
Source organism: Planctomycetota bacterium (assembly GCA_039187315.1). GTDB lineage: Bacteria > Planctomycetota > Phycisphaerae > Phycisphaerales > UBA1924 > JANQQZ01. The sequence continues at coordinate 44,236 of JBCCZQ010000013.1, forward strand.
CCAGCCGCGATGCTCGAACGCATCGCTTCGGTCGTAGGCGCACACGCGAATGTCACCCTCATCGAACATAGCGAGGCAGTCGCGATCGAGCCGCATTCGAGCGGCGTGCGGGTCCTGGCTCTTCACGCCGACGTCCTGGCATCGCGTCTGCTCGTATGCACGAACGCCGCGGTCGGCGAGCTGCTGCCCGACTTGACCGATCGTGCCCAACCTAATCGTGGCCAGATGCTCGCGATGCGGCACCCGACGGCGCGGCTCGACGCTTCCTACTACATGGACCGCGGCTCCGAGTACATCCGCCAGTGCCACGATGGGGTCATCGTCGTGGGCGGAATGCGCAAGCATCATGCCGAAGACGAACGGACCACGAGCGAGTCGCCCACCGGCGAAGTGCAGGCCGACCTCGAACGCTTCGCCGAGCGGGCGCTCGGCGGGCCGGGCGAGGTTCTGGCCCGCTGGGCGGGCACGATGGGCTTCAGCCCCGACGGGCTGCCGGTGATTGAGCCCGTGGCGGGCCTGCCGGATGGTCGGGCGCTGGCCTGCGTCGGCATGACCGGCCACGGCATGTCGCTCGGGTGCATCGCGGCGTGCCGGGCCTCGGAGAGGCTCCTGACCGGCTGACACTCGGTCAGCAGGGGCTACAATGCTTCCGCGCGTCGTGACGCACGATGCCGCTTTAGCTCAGTTGGTAGAGCGGAGCTTTCGTAAAGCTCAGGTCGCCGGTTCGAGTCCGGCAAGCGGCTTTGGCACGCCCATCGCTTCAAGGCTTGCATCCACATCTTCATCGAAGAATTACACAGCAGGTGGGTTCACCCGTTCTCGTGGCCCGTCTTTCGCGAAGTCTTGACAGAACCGATGCGGACTGATGGCAAAGCGTGGAGAAGAGTCGGTTGCTATCAAGGGTGTATGGGTGGCGTGTGATGGTTCTCGTCATTGAGGAGTCTCCAGATGCGATCTCGCAAGGCCCGCTTGGGTATCGCTGCGTGCACAGCAGCATTGGCGGCAGCGCTGACGACACCAGCGTCTGCCGAGCCGCGGGACATCCACGAAGAGCTGGAGGCTATCCGCCGCGGCTATGACATCCCTTCGCTCGCGGCCGCGGTATCGCGCAACGGCGAGCTGCTCGCCGCTGGGGCGGCCGGGCACTACAGCATGGAGCACGCCATCCATGTCGATACCGAGAGCAAGTACCACCTCGGCTCGTGCTCCAAGGCCATGACCGCCGTCGTTGTCGCCTCGATGGTCGAAGAGGGACTGATCGACTGGGATATGACGCTCCCGGAAGCACTGCCCGAGCTCGTTGACTTCATCAACCCCGCGCTGCACGGCTCGACCATCCGCGATCTGGCGGCACACCGCTCGGGCATCGCCGAGACGCGCGACGGCGACCTCCGCATGATCCCCTGGACACAGCTGGCGACCATCGCCGACCAGCCGATCAGTGTGCAGCGGGCGGAGCTGGCCAAGACCGCCCTGTCGGTCATGCCAAGCGCGGACCCTGGCGAGGAATTCTGGTACTCGAACTTCGGCTACATCCTGCTTGGATTGATCGCGGAAGCGAACGCCGGCCAATCGTTCGAGGACCTGCTCGCCGAACGCGTCTTCGAGCCGCTTGAGATGACATCGGCCGGCTTCGGCCCGCCCGGCACACCGGTCGCCGATGGAGATGCCGACCCGGATGAGCCCGTCGGCCACATCTACCGCGATGAATGGCTGCCGCAGCGAGTCATCGAGGGTCGTCCGGCACCTGACAACCCAGTCGTGTTCAACTCCGCGGGCAGGGTGCACGCGTCGATCACGGACTGGGCACGGTTCGTCGATGACCTCCAGCGCGGCCTCAACGGCGAGGGCGTGCTCTTGGACGCCGAGACGTACGCCCTGCTCTTCGAAGATCCCGAGAACGACGGCTATACGCTCGGCTGGGCCGTCGGCGAGGCGGACTGGGCCGGCGGAACGATCTACAACCACGCCGGCAGCAACCGCCTCTGGTTTGCCCAGGCTTCGATCGCGCCTGAGCGGAACCTGAGCCTCGTCGTCGCGACCAACGCGGCCTCGGCGGACGCGCAGAAGGCGCTCGATGAGGCGATCGCGCAACTGGTTGATATGTACACTTTTACGCCCGAGATGCTCGAAGCGATCTCCTCGCCCGCAGACGAGAAATAGCCGCGTACCCATCGTAGGCACGGGCTTTCTTAGCGCAACTCACACCGTTCCTTGATGATGGCGCGTCCCCGGCCGGGAAAACTGGTGTGCTTGAAGAAGCACTCTCATCTTCCTGCCGAGTAAAGGACGCA